>JASEGN010000050.1 GCA_030018055.1 Candidatus Aenigmatarchaeota archaeon
TTTCCATCTTCAACCTTTACCACAAACTTTTCTTGATTCAAGGGGTCGAAACTATACAATTTACTTATCCAGTACAAATATTTTTGAACATTTGAATAGAGAGTTGAATTACGAGCATCAAATTCTTTACCACCTTTATCTTTTGCGTGCCTTAGAATAAGCGTGAGTAAAATATCATAGCTAATTTTTAGGTTATCATCCACAACCTCAGGAAGATGTTCCGACTTTTTTTGTGCATATCCCTTTAATGTTGCTAGAGTTTCCTTTGATGAAAATATGGTTTCTAAAATTTCTTTTGGTGTTTTTCCTTCTGAGAAGCATATATCAATCAGACCATACTCTAGATTTCCAAAGTGATAGTTCACCAAACTTCTTTTATTGTATTTTGATAGTTCTTGAGCTATTTCATTCCCTAAAATTTCCAATTTTTCTTTCAAAAAATTTCTCGCTTCATACCCTCTAACTTCCATATTTAAAAACTCCCAAAAAATAATAAGTAGTTAATTTTAAAAGTTTTTAAGAAGGGGCAAAAAGCTAAGCCCTTCTATTTGCTTAATAGGTATTGAGCAGCCTTTACTAGTCCAATGCATCCTGGTAGCATAACATCACCAGCTGGAGCAGCATACCTGCAAAAATTTGACATCTCTACGAGACCTTTTGCTATCTCACGCTTTGGACCAGTTATCAGTACTATCCTTTGTTGTTTTGGGTCAGGTTGATTTGGTTCAAGAGAGATTGCTCCATGTCCTCCCTCCTCAAAAATTTCTTCAAAGCTAAGCGTTGCGTTGGAAAGTTTTCTCTCCAAATCCATCAACTTTATATAGTTCATTGATGTAGTATGATGCTCAAACAACCCACAGATTTCCCCATTTTTTAAGGACATAGCTATCGTATGCTGGCTACCCAGATTTATTACAACAACAGAGGTCCTCCCTCTTGCTTGCTCATCCTCTAGCATCCCCAAGCAAGCTGCTGGCCCTGTATCCATGATAACCAAATTTCCATCATAAAGCTTTCTAATGCAATTTTCCACAGATTTCATCCTGCTGAGCTCTTCTGGCACCTTGTTAAGATAAGCAAAAGATTCTGGTCTTCTACTAACTTCTAATTTTTTTCTGTAAAATTCAAATTTATATTTCCTGTTACTTTCACCCTTGGGAGCGACTCCATGATCTTGGACTGCTACCGCAATAACATCAAATTTTGGGTCGATATGGACTGAGCTTAACATTTGGTAAGTTTCTTCTAGATCTACATCGCCAATTTTCATTCGCTTGCCTTTTAACTTATTAACCTCATCATCAGATATTATCTCAATTCCATAGCTTCTTACTACATCTAAATCATTCCAAATAGTTTTTGCTGCTTCACTTGTCATGTAAACTTTATATCCATTTTTTCTATGTTCTTTTACAGCTGGTGTAATCCTGCTACCTCCCATCTGGCTTCCGTAAATTATCAAATCCTCTTTAGCTGACCTCACCTCATCAGCAAAATAAGAGGTTGGAGATGGTAAAACGAGTTTGTAATTAAATTCCTTATCCTCATCGTATACTAAAGTATCTTTTGTACCATCTCCTATATCGATTGCAAGTATCCTCATACCAAAACCTCTTCTAGCTCCATTAAGCTAAGAATTAAATGGGTTGGTTTTTTTATAGTTGATGGCAAATTATTTATTGTTGAGTTAAGATTTTTAGCTTCTCTACAAAGTAAAATAAAATCTATTCCAGCTCTTTCTGCAACTAGACTTCCATTAATTAGACTGTCATCCACCAGAACAGCTTTCTTCCTATCATCCAATTGGAGTTCTTCTAAAATTCTATTAAGCAAGAAAGGATTTGGCTTTAATTTTTCAAGATCCTCCGGCTCGCTCCCCCTTCCGTACCATAGCTTAAAGTATGGTTGCAAACCAAAGTGTCTTACAACATGATCTACGCACGCTTGTTGTGAATCAGAAGCTATCGCCAAATCATACTGTCTGTAAAGCTTTTTAACAACCCACACATCTGGGTATAGAGGTATTTCTTCTCTATCGATAGCACTTATCTTCGCCTCTATAGCATCTCTTTCCCTGGCTTTCCAGAAGCTTTGATAATCCTTAATCCCAAATTCGGAACAGAATTCTTCTGCAGCAAGCTTACCCCTTGAATGAAAAAGTTGGAGAAATTTTTTATCTATTTCCTTGTTAGAAAGGTTTATACCATATGGCTCTAAAGTTTTTCTTAAGGCATTATATGCCCATCCATACTCTACACTTCCCTTACCCCTTGGGTCTATAATTGTTCCATCTAAATCAAAAATAATTGCGTTGTATTTCATTTCAATCATTGGCTTGTATTTTGTACTTCTTATAATACCTTAAAATTTTTGGTACATTTGTTGAGCCAGATAAATATGCTTCTATTCGTCCAAATAATGTTCGATCCAATTCTCTAGCAAGCTTATACCTTGATACAGATTTTCTCCCATCTACTATTGCCCGATGCTCTGGATCAAAAATATAATACTCGATTAGATTTTCTTCACCTTTTGGATATGCAATGATACTGGCTGTCATCTCTGTGTCTCTAGGTCCTTTGTATAACAACATAGATCCTGCATAATATTTAATTTCCCAACCAAGCTGTCTCCTACTTTTATTTCTAGTGTGTACCCATCTTGCTATCTCATATCTCCTTAACTTATCCTCCAATGTTTTGAGTGTAATTCCAATTTCATGAGCAGTTTTCTTCAAATTAAATCTGTTAATTTCTAGAGCACCCATTAAAAAACTACCAGTAGGGTCTAGCCCTAATTCTACTACATCTAACAACACAGTTCCTGTGTATACTCTTGCTTTCGAAATTTCGCTCAGATATTCTGCTGTTTTTTTGATATTCCAACCATATTTTAAAAGTGCTTCGTCAAGAGTCCTACGTTTAAGTTCATTTACATCTATCTCAGCTTTTTTAATATGGCGTAATAGAGTTTGTTCGGAGATTCCCAAGGCGTTCCAGACGGCTTCATGATTGCCATAATGAGACTCCAATTCTTCAGATAACCTCTCTTTTAACAATTCATTAACTCGTTCAGAAGTTATATTATGATGAGATTTATGATAATAGTAATTGTATATACTTGTATCTAAGAGCTTAGCAATTTGACTAGGCTTTCCATATCCATATTTTATGGCGTTTTCTATTGTAGCCTTATCAAATTTTTTATATTTCTTTTTCATTTTAATCATTGGTATTTTAAATAGAGTGTTTTTATAAATTTATGATTCAAAATTAAAGGCGTAGAATGAAAGCAACAGCCTTTCCCAAGTATGCAAAGTATATAACCCACGGTCCTAAAGGCCACATTGACATAGATTCATTCTTCATCTCAGTTGAAATGAGAGATAGACCAGAGCTCACTAAAGTTCCTTGTGCAACCTACGATTCAAGAAGAGGAACACCTATAACTTCTGCGAATTACCTAGCAAAATCTTTAGGGATAGATAGTGCAATGCGTGTTGAAGATGCAAGAAAAATATGTCCTGATTTATGGTTAGTGGAAGAAAGACCAGAGGAGTATAAAAAAGTGTCAGATAAGTTCTTCACAATTATTAAACGGCGTGCAGGTGATAGAGTGGAATTGTATAGCGCTGATGAAGCCTTTGTAGATTTAAGTAAACATTCTTATGAGAAAGCTGCCGATTGGACGAGAGAAT
Organism: Candidatus Aenigmatarchaeota archaeon; assembly: GCA_030018055.1. Taxonomy (GTDB): domain Archaea; phylum Aenigmatarchaeota; class Aenigmatarchaeia; order CG10238-14; family SCSR01; genus JASEGN01. The sequence continues at coordinate 3,698 of JASEGN010000050.1, forward strand.
TAATAAAAGAGCTGGAAGATGAGCTACGAGTGCCAATTTCTGGTTCTGTTGCTCCAACTAAATGGTTGAATAAGATGATGACAAACTATGTAAAACCTCACGGTTTTGATGTGTTAAAAAGTGAAGCAGATGTTAAACTATTTTATCCTTTGAAGGTTGAGAAGTTCCATGGTATAAAAGAAAAGACTGGAAAAAAGCTAAGGAAGTTTGATATAGAAACAATTGGGGATATTGCTAACGCTCCACTAACTACGCTCACAGCTGCTTGTAGGAAAACCTTTGGAAAGATGCTTTATTACAGAATGAGAGGAGATAAGTATAGCTCCTATTTACCATGGGATTATATGGTTATTCCTTGGTATGTTGAAATACCGGCTACAACTATTGGTAACACCATAAAAATAGAATTTCAATATCCAGAGCATATAAAAGGAAGGATAAGAGTACTTTGTTCAAAGGTATCGAAAAGGATGGAAGAAGGAAGATACGATGGTAGAACTTTAACTTTAGGTATGCGCTTCGAGGAGGATGGTAATTTAAAGTGGGTTGAGAAAAGCAAAAGCTTGCCAGCTCCACGGTATTTTCATGAAAAAGAAATGCTCGAGCTACTAGCATTAAAGGATCTGTTTGATAAAATTTACATTCCGAAGAAAAGAGTTGGTAGAGTTGGTTTAAGGGTATCTAATCTTGTAAGGGGATGGAGTCAATTAAGATTACTCTAATTCATCCTCCAAATTCTCATTTTTAAGGAAATATTTGTTTAAATTCACATGTTAGCAAGTTTTTATCGCCCCTCAAATAATCTACTTGTTTCAAGTACTTGTTCGCTTGCTTGTAAGCTTCTTCCATTTCTAGTTGGGTTGGCCTTCTCCATTCATTGCCTGCTACTGGAATGTAGGAATCTATTCTATAGGGTATATTGTTATCAACACTTGCTATAAACTTAGAAATTTTACCTATTTCCTCTCGGTCAATGTAACTTGGTATAAGCACAGACTCCGCATACAATTTGATACCCAGTTGATGAATTTTTCTAAAATTTTCTAAAACTTTTTCATTATCTTTACCAGTATAGTCTTTGTGTAAATCATTGCTAAACGCTTTTATACTCACAACAACTTCATCTACATGCTCAAGCGAAGGAAGCTCATAACCATTTGTAAGCAAAATGTTTCGTGTATGAAAATTGGTATGAAGAGCTTTAGTTAATTCTGGTAGCTCTGGGTTAATACTCGGTTCCATTCCCATTAAAATTACTTCTCTAGCTTCCAGCTCTTTCAACATTTTGACTACCTCAGACAAGCTTAGAAATTTGTCTGGTGCCTTTGTTTCTGTACTTGCTTTGCTATTAAGATAACCTTCGTTATTCACATCTTTAAAAATATCCACATGAGGTAGATGACAATCCCAGATTTCTTTTTTACACAAACAAGCCTTACAAGAAAAATTGCAACCCCAGAAATGTAAGTATGCTATGTTTGGGGAGTAGGTAATGTGATAAATCTTCATATTCTAACTATTATTTAAAAAATAACTCACTAAAGAATTCTCCAACCTTTTTTGAAACTTGCTCCATGATACCCCTTCCAACATAAAAATGATCTGTATCTAAGACTAATTTTTCTTTTTTACCTTTAGTTTTGGAATAGAGTTCTTCAAAGCTTGGAACAACAAAATCATCGTATTTACCATAAATTAGTAGTTTTGGGTAGGCTGAACTTACATCTATTTCCAAATTATTTATTCTCTTAATCGGTGAGAGTAAAACCAAACCCTTTATTTCTACGGGTGATAGACTAGCAGCATTGGATGCTACACATGAACCATAAGAATATCCCAACAAGCCTAAACCCGCTACTCTTTTACCCATGTAACCAATTGCTGCCAAAACATCTTGAACTTCTTCCTTACCACCAGTATACTGCTTATAGTCTATACATAAAGCAGAGATGTTACAGTTAGCAAGTTCGTTAGCAATTGAAACAAGCCTATCATCGCCTCTCCAACCACCACGCAAAGGATGGGGTGGACATAAGACTACTCCTGCTAACAATGAATTACCATACAAAGTACCAAACAAATCTTCACCATTTCTTTTGAAAGTTATTTCTTTCATATTATCCTTACTTTGTATCATCTTTGGTTAAAACTATTATCTCCAAACATATTCTTTATGAATTTTTAATATTATTCAAAATATATATTCTACAATCGAAAATATTTTTTATTTTTAAATTAACTACTTATGAGTAATATAAAGTGTTAAAAATGAAGAAAATTAACGAAATTTTAGAGGTAGCGAATTCGGCCTATGGTTTAAACTTAACACGTAATAATTTACGTGTTATTTTATATCCGATAAAGGCAGCAGGTATAGTTACACCTAGAAGAAGTGAATACAGTGATGAGGATTTTGTTTATATAGATACTGTACTGAGATATCGTGCTAAAGGATTTTCATATCCAGAAGCCTATGAGCAAGGGATAAAGGAAGTTTACGGGGAACAATCAGATCAATATAAAAAGTACATAGAGTGGCGAAAAAACCAGCAGGAAAAGGAAAGAATAAACTACACACACCTTAAAAGGTGTGGTATTCGTTAACTCTGGGTTTCTCGG
>JASEGN010000051.1 GCA_030018055.1 Candidatus Aenigmatarchaeota archaeon
CTAAAATTGCAATTCCTCAGGGTGAGACTCCTGAGTTAAGGGGTATAATAAATCCGGATACTCTAGATTTGAATGGAGCTTCAATTGGGTTAGTTAGACCTAAAAGTAGATTGATAACCGGAGAAAAGATAAGTGAAAATGATATAATTTATGGTCTAGCTAGCAGTGGAATCCATGCTAATGGTCTTTCAAAAGCAAGAAAAATTGCTGAAAAATTAGAGGATGGTTTTTTCACAAAATTGCAGAACGGAAAAACATTTGGTGAAGAACTTCTTACTCCTACAAGAATTTATAGTGGAGTTATTATGGAAATGTTTGAGGATGGTGTAGATATACATTATCTTCAACCTATCACTGGGCATGGTTGGGAAAAAATTGCAAGAGCTAAATATCCATTCACTTATAGAATAGAACATATTCCAGAGCCACCACTTATATTTCAAGAGCTAATAGATTATGGTAAGCAACATGGTTTTGATGTTTCTAACAGAGAGAACTATTATGTTTGGAATATGGGGGTTGGTTATATCATAATGGCACCAGCAGCAAGCGGTGATCACATCGCTAGGATAGCTAAAAAACATGGAATAGAAACTTATGAATTGGGTAAGGTGGAAAAAGGCCCTAAACAAGTGATAATGCCCTTTGAAGAGAATGGAAAACCTATAATATATGTACCATAAAAATTGTTTAGATGTAAAAATAAACTCACAAATAACTTCTATGAAGCAAAAGTAAATTAGGAAAGATTCAAATCACTCCCCATTAGGAATTGGAAGTCTATTTGTAAGAAGGATCCACCGTAATAAAGATCTTTTATCGGAATTTGCCGTTTATCAAATTCAATAAAAAATTAATTAAAATGAAAAGAGAGATCTTCTTTATTAGATGAACTCATAACGTTAAAAATCAATTAAAATGCAATTTGTTCCTTTTGCAGACTTCAAAAGTGTTTGATTGATTTTGAAGAAAAGATGAACAGAGTTAAATACCTCTTGGGTGTTTCTAACTCCCAAAACCCAGATATCCGAATTATCGCTTACTACGTAGCTCTTGCACTTCAGCGGATGACTGACTGGCTTGCCACAGAAAAATAATGATATTAATCATCAATTTCAATTTTTTCATTACAAAGCTTTTTTAATAAACATGTTATATCTAGATTTAAAGCTTTTAAAACTACTCTTAAATTCTTAACGCTAAAATTCCTTTTACCTAATTCGACATCTCTTATATTCTCCCTTCTAATTCCGATTTTCTGCGCGAGTTGGTTTTGTGATAGACTTAGTTCTAATCTTTTTTCTCTTAGAAATTTTCCAATCTCCTTTATATTAGACAAGATTTTAATCCAGTCTTCTTCTGTTGGCCATTTGTCTTTGAAGAATTTTCCTTCTTTATAAATACCTTTGCTTCCTGTACTGCAATTTGCTATTTCCTTAGGGCATTCGAAACCAATTAATTTAAAAAATCTGAAAAGAGTTCCATCTTGTGTGTTCGAATATAGACAATAACCACAATCCTTTCTTGTGAAACCGCTTTTGTATTTTACAGGATAGAAGCTCAAACCTAATTCTTTCAATTTTTGAATTAGGGAATCGATATCTTCTTTTGAGAACGTATTTGTTGCCAAGACTACAAATGGCACTCTGTTAGGGTCATTTTTTCTTCTGATTAAAGTTCCATCTCCTAAAAACCAAAATAGTAAAGTCATTGGAGTTAATTCTAAATCTTTGGGTACAATTTTTTGAGTTTTGCCATTTTCTTTTTTATACCACCTTCTTCTTAATGACAACAGCTTAATTTTTTGACGAGCATTAATGTAAAATCCTAATGCAAATACTTTGGAAGTAGCATTGTTTAGAGTAATATATGTCGGTATATTGAAGTTTTCAAATAACCTTTTAATCCACTTGAGAAAGTTCTTATCTTTAGCATTCAAACTGTAGTAACAATATTTATTTTTATCAACTCTAATTGATGCATCGCCCAATACAGTTCCGTTAATGAGTTCCAAAAGTTTCACCCTTTCACCTTCTTCAAGAGTCTTACTATTATATCTTCGTAAGTTTCCCTAGGATGAATTTTAATTTTATTCAATTCTTGTTTGGTCTTATAACTAATCTTAATTGTAGTTTTCTCCATGGTATACTATAGTATACTTAAGTATATATAGTTTTACCACTTACGTAAGTGTAAACTTGTAGAAAAAGTTTATACCTATCTCTTTGAACGCTGTTTATGGCGGCGAGAACCACGCTTGCTCGCACCTCCAGCATGATGAGGCTCATTTCTCCTGAAATCAAACACTAACAAGTTCCTATCATATTGTAAGAACTTATTTTTTAATTCTTTGCTACCAGAAAAATCCAATAAACCTCGAGCAATAGCCATTCTAACAGCTTCTGTTTGTCCTGTTGTTCCTCCGCTTCTCACACTAACTTCTATGTTAACTTTTTTTACTAAATCACCAGCAAGAATCAAAGGTTCCATTATTCTCATCCTCAAAAACTCATTTCCCCAAACTTCTAATGGCCTGGAGTTTATCAAAATCCTACCAGTACCAGGAGTTATCTTAGCTCTTGCTATTGCGTTTTTCCTTTTTCCAACTGTGATTATAACTTTTGGTTTCTCTTTCTTTACCATCTTCTCTTAGCTCCCAATGCTAAAGACAATTCCCCAAGACTCATGTATCTGCACTCCAATTTGCTTGCATCCGCATCTTCAATTTTTTCAATTTTTTTATTCTTTAGTTCTTCTGGTATACCAATAAAAACCTTTAGGTTCTTAAATGCCTTTCTTCCCTTTGCTCTGTCCCAAGGAAGCATGCCACGAACTGTTCTCCTGAAGATTCCATCTGGAGTTTTTGGAAAGAATGGTCCGTGCTTAGGATCGCCTCTATGAATTTTTTGCAGGTATTTACTTTTTATGAATTTTGGGTTTCCAGCAATCACAGCTTTTTCACAATTGACAACAAAGACCTTTTCCCCTTTTAACAGCTGCTTAGCTATTACAGAAGATATTCTTCCTAGAATTTGATTTTCTGCGTCATAAACAATCATTCTAATCACGTTATAATTTTTATTCCTGTTCCTTTTGGATTTTCCTTTACGAGTTCTTCTATCGTTATGCACCTTCCTTTCAATTTTTTTATCTTTTCCTTTGCTTTTTCACTAAATTTCCAAGCTGCTATGTTAACAGTTTTTGTTAGTTCTCCTGAAGATAAAACTTTTCCTGGAACAATAACAGTGTCATTTTTTTCTGTGCTTCTTTCTATCTCAGAGAGGTTAACTTCCACCTTTTTTCTCCTTGGTTTTTCCAACCTCTCAGCTATGCTTCGCCATATAGGTGCGTCTAGCTCGAAGGACTTTTTCTTCAGAGTTTCGATTAACTGCTTTAAATAGGGATCTGTTGGTCCCGTCCTTTTTGCCATCTCCAACTCCTAAAACAGTATTTCTAATTTAAGATTTAAAAGAATGCGCATGGGCAATTGTGGTATTTGGAGTGCATTTAGAATAAGTGGAGTTACATCAACTCTTTATTATTTGCGCTAGTTTTTGCCGTCATAATGGCGATTTCTATGTTTGCATCCGAACCTATGAAATATTTTTCTTGTTAAAAAAACTTAAATCAGCAAAGTCAATATGAGTTAAAAGAAAATAAAATTATAATTATGAAGAAACTGCTTTTGATCTGCCTTTTGCTCGGAATTGTTTTTATCAGTGGATGTGTCCAAATCCAACAAAAAAGCACATGTCAGACTGATGAGGATTGCAAAGTTGATGAAAAGTGTGTGAACAGCACTTGCCAAGCTTTAGCTTGTGGGGAATGTCAATATCTTTCTTATCATACTTGTTTAGACTATGAATGCTGTAAAAATGCTGATTGCCCATCCGGTAAAGCATGTGTAGACCATAATTGTGTGGTTGCGATGGTTGTTGAAAAACCATACGTACCTCATGGAACTCAACTTGCTAACGGGACAATATTATTCAAAGAAAGTGACTTAAAAATTGACGAAAGAGGGCTTTATGAGGGAGTTATAAATATACCGATTTATTTCCATGCTGACACGGGGAGAGTTTTGTTTGATTTCTCATGTAAAGACCAGCAAACTGGTGAAGATTTAACAATCCTCAAAAAAATAGATGGTTGGGAGTGGAACGCTTATCCAGGTTGGGCTCGCAGTGGTTGGGGTAGTTGCAAGACGTATGTGAGGAGTTTAAATGATGTTATACTTAACACTGGCAACTACATAGGAACTATGATAATGAGAGCTAGGAAAAAAGGTGAAGCAATGGTTGAATTTAGGTGTAATTTCTGTGCAGGTGCACCTATTTGTTCTGAATTTCCCTCAATATCTTGGAACTGTAAACTGACTATAGAAAGTGAGTGGCAGAACATAACAAAAGTTTTACCAATCATCTACACTCTTTCTTAAATTTTTACCCTTTCCATTAAATAAGGTCCATCACATATGCCCCAATAAAACAGTATTTCTAATTTAAGATTTGGAATGCGACTGCCGGGATTTGAACCCGGGTCATGAGCCTGGGAAGCTCAGGTCTTAGACCATTTCAGATCAGATTGACTGGACCACAGTCGCTTATCATTACGCTGGGGATGGGAGTTTCAGAGCAAGCTCCTTTGAACCCATACGTGGCAAAGCCACACTCGCTCTCGAGGCGAGCCCAATTAACCTGGTTCTGGCACCCCAGCCTAAAAATTATTCACACGAGTAAATTTAAGTTTACTTTTTAACAAGCCAGCTAAACTTTTGTTACCAAAATAAACCAAATGACTTTTACAGCTACAATCAGAACAACCAAAGCCTTTTACCAAAACTTTTGCATTTGGCAAATTAGAAACCGCTTTATTCAATTTACACTCTAGCCTTTTGTTTGTTCTTATAGCTATAGCTTTAGAAACTTTTGCATGCTTAGAAGCAAGGAAATAATCGATGTGCCAAAACAATTTCTTCTGTTTTTTTCTATGCCTATTTATTCTAGCTCTTAATCCTTTCAGAGCAGAGCCCGTATAAACATAAAATCCTTTTGGAAATTTAACTTCTCCTAAACTCCCTATTTTGATCTTTTGCTCTTTGTCTAACCTTATGATTAAACAGTATACGCCTTCCATCTCAACCCTTCTGAACCAATTTTGCTCTCTTCACAGATAGATATCCACTACAAGTTTTTTTGTCCCACACGACTTTTGAGCTTACTATTCTGATTTTTTTCTTAAACAAAGGACAATCTAAAGTCAAAGAATCGTATTCTCCTCCTTCTCCACAAATATGGATACCGTATCTTTTGCTTAGCTTTTTCAAATCTTCTATACACTCTTCATCGATCTTTCTTCCTAGCCAGCTCTCGTCAAAACCTTCGGCAAAAACTCCTGTAACTATAATTTCAAATCCAGATCCAACTTCTTCTCTCAGCAATCTCTCAGGATTTCTATGCCATAGAGGAGCAATACTTTCTAACCCCAATTCTTTACAAATTTTGTCAATTCTACTTTTCTGGTACGTGCTTTCGACAGCACCAGAAACAACCCCTTCCACATCTTCTTTAATTTCTTTAAGAGTTTTCTTAAGATCTTCTAATTCTTTTTCCTTTTCACCTTTTGTTTTTACTGCTATTTGTTTAATTTCTAAAGCCTCTGCTTGAAGTCTTGTCAGCTCTATGCAAGGATGATGGAACATCCAAGAGTCTTCCCTTTCAGGAAACATAGTAACGAGATATTTTATTTCATTTCCTTGTTCAATTGCCAAATACAAGGCATGGGTCGAATCTTTAGGGAAGAGTTAGTTAACCCTTTTTCCCCCCACTAAATAATGCAGCAAGTTTCATTTCATCCAACTCCTTTTTTTACTAAAAATATTCAATGGCTATCTCAACAAAAATAGTTAGTTCTGCATATAATTTATGGGAATTTTCTCCAAAGCAAATCAGACTTCCATAAATTCCTGCTTAAATGGTTTGGTCTATGAAGATCGTCTTTTTATCGCATTTTCATTCGTATTCGCGCTCAATCTCAGAACCGTTTTCTCTCAAGTCACCATGCAGATTAACATAACAGTCGAGAGACCGCGGGAGTTTTGGTAGCTCAGATAGTTGAGCATCCTATCGCAGCTCTACCAAATTAAGTGGTTACTCTAACATCTAGGTATTTCGATCAAATGAGGTTCTGATCCTAGACCTATTATCTCAGTAGCATAATAACAAATTCCACAGGTTTCTTCTCCGCA
>JASEGN010000052.1 GCA_030018055.1 Candidatus Aenigmatarchaeota archaeon
TTGTTAAACCTAAAGAAGCTACTATCGGTACTAGCAACAAGGTTGTTTTATCTCCTGCTACCCCTCCTATGCTATGCTTATCACATACTATTTTTTTCTTTAACTTCAATTTTTCTCCAGTTTCGACCATTGCAACAGAAAGGCTTGCTGCTTCATCCAAATCTATACCACGTGTATCTAGAGCTGTTACAAAACTTGCAATTTCCATTTCACTTAAATTACCCTCAACAACATCCTTAACAATCTCGCAAATTTCTTTGTAACTTAACTTCCTCCCCTGTAATTTATTCCTTATGAATTGTAAGGAAGCAGGAAATTTTGCAACTTCAACATTAATTATATTTTCTTCTTTTAATCCTAAAGATTTTTTCACTTCCTCAGAAACACCAATCATACCAATTTTTATAAGCTTTGGAGAAGTATTTACAATAGCAGTTAATTTCTTTCCACTGTAGCTTAACTCCACTCTTGCCGAACTTCTAATTCCCAAATCTTCAGCGTCACTTACGTTTAATACTACTATCGGTTTACCACCAGTTTCTAAACCCAAAAGTTTAGTCTTCAGTTTCATGTATATTAAAATTACGAGGCAAGATTTAAATTTAATTAGAGATGCAGTACCTTTTTTGGATTTTTATAGTAGATATAATTTAATACTTGCTTTGGAAGGTTCAAACCATACAACTCTATTCTCTCAAGAGAAAGTCTAGAAATAAATTTTTCTTTTTCTAAAACATCTATATGTGTCGAAAGTAGTACATCTATGGTTTTTTCCTTTGATTCTTTTCTTAAAACACAGTCAGAGCCCCAGAGAATTCTTCTCTTGTTTTTTATCATAAATTTCCTGTAGAGTATAGGTTGATAATGGATGTTTTTTAAGTAAATTTTAGTTCCACCTCCCATACTAGTATCAACAAAAAGATTTTTATGTTTGCCTAAAAGTTTGCTGCACAGCCCTAACCTTATTTTTTCCTTCGCGAGCTTAGCATAATGGGCAGCTATAAAATTCACTTCTTTAAATTCATCAAGAATTTCTTCAAATTGTTGTAGGTGTTTTAGATCATAAAGGTTTATGTGAATAAGCACTGGTAATCTAAACTCTCGACAAGTTCTAAATATTCTCTTCATTTTTTTGCTGGTTAAGGGTGGTGCACGAAATAAGGGATGGTACCCAATAAGCTTTAATCCCCTCGCACCTTTCTCTATGGCTTTATGCAATATTTTTAATGGATCAGCTTCCAATTCACAAACTGTTGCAAAAGGAATTATTTCGGCGTGAATTCTTGCTAATCTAAAGAGTTCTTGCATGTTGGCTCTGTAGCTAGAATTTAGTGGAGGTTTACCTGTTGGGACGAAAACAACTTTTTCTATGCTAAATTTTTCCATAAATTTAAGGAAGACATCTACATTTCCACCTTTCCTAAAATGCTCATGTACATCAATTCTTTTTTCCTTATATTCCATGTAATTACGGATATTTCTAAAAAATTGGTAGAATTTATTTTACTGATGCAAAGTGTTCATTATTTTTATTCCATTTGATGTCCCTATCCTACTAGCACCGGCCCTTATCATCTCTAAAGCTTGATTGAAATTTTTTATTCCACCAGAAGCTTTTATCTGAAGTCTATCTTTAACTACATTTTTTATAATTTTCACATGCTCAGCTTTAGCTGCTCCACTATAACCCACAGCTGTTTTAACAAAATGTGCTCCAGCCTTCATCACAAGCTTAGAAGCATTTTTTATTTGTTGATTGTTTAAAGATGGAGTTTCAATTATTACTTTGACTATCTTTGGGAAAGCAGCTTTTACCACATTTTTGATGTCATTAACAACATACGAGTAATCCTTATTTAAAAATGCGGTTCGATTAAAAATCATATCAAATTCATCAACATATTCAAAAACGCTTTTCACTTCCGCGACTTTCGCTGGTGTAGGCTGGATTCCATATGGGAAGCCTATCACAGTTACAACCTTCGCCTTTCCTTTTAACAGTTTGTTAACAAGTTTTGTATAGTATGGTAAGATAGCCGCACCATAAAAATTATACTTTAATACATCTCTGCACAACTTTCTTATCTCATTTTCTTTAGATTCGATATTCACACTAGTATACTCTATGTAATTGGCAATCTTACTTGGTTCTTTTAGTATTTCTTTCCACAATTCCATAAATTTAAATTATTTTCAACTTATTTGAAATTAACGGTGTTATGTTCACTTTGCTTATACTTGAGGGAATTGTATTTGTCGCAACAACAAGCTTTGTCCCTTCACTTAACATTTTCTTATAAACCTCTGAAGGAATGTAGTGTACGCATGCAACAAAAATATTTTTGGCTCCTTTTTCTTTTGCTATTTTAATTGCATTTAACATAGTTTTTCCAGTGCTAATTATGTCATCCAAAATTAAAACATCCTTACCTTTAATATCAAAATCTTTCCAAATCTTTGTTTTTATCTCGCCGGTAACTCTACTTCTGTATTTCTTAAGAAATGAATAATCACAATTTAAGATCTTCGAAGCTACTTTGGCCATCTCTTCTCTTTCTTGATCCGGAATTAGCACAAACGGATTCTTTAACCTCATCTTAAGAAAGTATTTTGCTATCAACTCACTTGCAGTTAAATGAACAACTTCTATATTAAAAAAATCAATTACCGATTTATCATGTAGGTCGAATGTTATTATTTCTTTCACTCCAAAATTCTCGATTAACTTTGCTATTGTTTTTGAGCTAATTGCTTCCCATTTTCTGTACCTTTTATGTTGCCTTGCATAAGCAAAATATGGCATAACCAAGCAAATGTTTTTAGGTTGAAACTCGTTAATTAGATCTAACAAGAAAAAAAGTTCGACCAAGCTATCGTTTTGAGGATAAAGAGTTTGAACTAAAACTACATTCTTTCTAAAAATACTCTTTTCTAACCTTACATAAGATTCTCCATCTGGAAATTTTTTGTATTCAACATCTACAAATTTAAATCTAAGTAGCTTTGCGATACTTCTTGCTAGCTTTTGTGAGCTCGTCCCTCCTACTATAACGCCTTCCATATTTTATTCTTGATTTAAAATTAAATATGGAGTTTGAGGAAGAGAAAGAAAGATTAATCAGGAGTATGATAATGGCTGGTTCTTTAAAAACAGAAAAAATCATCGAAGCATTTAGAAAAATTCCCCGCCATCTTTTTGTTACAGAAGAGTATTTAAAGTCAGCTTACCTTGATGTTGCACTCCCTACGATTGGTGGTTCCACTATTTCACAACCAACCACTGTAGCAATAATGACCGAAGCGCTCCAGCCTAAGAAAGGAGAGAAAATACTTGAAGTTGGTACAGGCTCTGGCTGGCAAGCCTGTCTTCTAGCTTATTGTGTAGGGAGTAAAGGAAAGATTGTAACCATCGATATAGATCCTAAACTTATCGAATTTGCAAAGAAAAACATAAAAAAGTTCAATGTTAAAAACATAAGAATTATTTGTTGTGATGGTTCTGTTGGTTATGAGAAGGAGGCACCTTTCGATAGAATAATGGTTACAGCAGCTTGTCCAGCTATACCAAAGCCTTTGATAGAGCAGCTGAAAATTAAAGGAAGGATGGTTGTTCCAGTTGGTCCTGAGCAGGGGCAAAGAATGCTCCTTGTAGATAAATTAGGGAGAAATAAACTTGTTCAAAGGGATATTGGTGAATTTGTTTTTGTTAAGCTTGTTGGCAAGTATGGCTTCAAGTGAAAAATAGTGGGGTTGCGGCGATTTGAACGCCGGTTGGCTGGTTTCATCAAAGCTCCATCTTCTGGAGCCAGCTCTTAGTTCTTTCATCGAAGTCCTAGACCTAACTAGACGACAACCCCATAATTTAACTTAAATTAGAGAAATTTTAATTTTTAAGTTATTGATACTTAAAGGCGAACTTTTAATAGTTGGGAAGATGAAAGAAAAATTAAAAGAAAAAATTTTAAAAATTGCTATTGCCTTAACTTCAACTTTTTTAATAATAGAAATTTTTGGAGGATATGTTTTTGGTAGCCTTGCCCTATTGAGCGATGCTGGGCACATGTTTAGGGATGTTTTTGCTTTGAGTATAGCACTTCTAGCAATAACTCTAGCAAAAAAGCTACCGACACCAACAAAGACATTCGGCTACCATAGAGCAGAGGTTTTCGCAGCACTTGTAAATGGCCTATTGTTGTTTGGAATTTCAATAGGAATTTTTTATTATGCGTACCTAAGAACAATTACGCCAGTAGCTATACATAGCATTGGCATGTTTGGAGTGGCAACGGTAGGATTTGTTGTGAATTTATATATAGTTGGTAAATTAAAAGAATATGGGGAAGACATAAATATTAAAGCAGCTTATTGGCATGTGCTGACAGATGCACTTTCTTCCTTGGCTATAATTATCGGTGCAACCATCATATTTTTCACAGGAATTCATTTAGTCGACCCTTTATTGAGCATGGTCATAGCATTCGTAGTACTATTTAGTTCAATCAATTTAGTTAGAGATTCTACGAACATCTTGCTAGAGGGTGTACCTTCAAATATTAATGTAAACCAAGTCATTGAAGAAATGGAAAGTGTTAGAGATGTGCTAGGGATACATCATCTTCACGTATGGAGTTTATGTCCATGTGTTAATCTGTTAAGTGCGCATATCTATACTTCTAAAACAAGGCTGGTTGACGTAGAAAAAATTAAAAAAACATTGAACAAAAAGCTAGAAAAATTCAACATTCTACACACAACTTTTCAATTTGAGTGTAAGGCATGCCAAGATAAAAGCAAATTAAAGAAAATAGCTCACAAGTAGAAATTATTATATGGAATACTTCGAAACTGTAGGTAGAATAATTTTTGACCAATTGTGGCTAATGTGGAACTCTATAATTCAAATTCTCAAAATATTCGGATCTTTAGCCGAAGTGGTAAGTGGTGCTGGGTTAATAGGTACTTTAATAACTTTTGGCATAGGATTTGCGCTCATAATTCTAATAACAAGGCTTGCAGTTTCCAATATAAAGCTACTAATCCTAATTGCTATTTTTTATGTTATATTTGCAACATTAATTTCACTTTTCATCTTAAGCTAGTGTTATAAATAAACCAAGAGAAAATAAAATAAAGATATGAGATATGAAAATGAAAAGGCCTACAGGCTAATTTCTCCAAGGATTTTAATTTTAGTTACAACTGTCGATATTTTAGATGGAATAGATGCAATGCCAACAACTTTCGTGGCTCCAGTCTCCTTTAAACCACCACTGGTAATGGTTTCAATTCCACCAAAGAGCAACACCTATGACAATATTTTAGATAAAAAAGAATTTGTAATAAATGTTTTACCAAGTTTATATGTAACAAAAGTTCTAAAATGTGGTAAACACTTTCCAAAAGGATTTAACAAACTTCAGCAAGCTGGACTTAATTGGTACTCTTCAGAAAAGGTTAAAGTTCCTAGAGTAAAGGAAGCTAAAATTTGGTTAGAGTGTAGATTTGTTGGAGGGCTGCAGATAGACCATCTCAGGTCAACTGATCACGTACCAATGTTAGGTGAAGTTATAACTGCAGAAGTTAGTGATGATGTTGTTACTGAAGGCAGGGTTGACATGAAAAAACTAAGTCCAGCTATGCACATTACCAGCGAAAGCTTTGCTGTTGGTTTTGAAATTGTGAAAAAGAAAGTTGCTTAACTACAACTCTTCCTCTTCCACTTCTTCTCCTCCAAATTCCTCCTCTTCTACTTCCTCTTCCTCTGTTTCCTCCTCTTCCCATTCTTGCATATATTAACCTTCTAAAAAATACGAGTATATAAAGCTTTCGGTTGAGTTACATTTCAAATTTTCACATTAATTTTAAAATTTCTTTTATCTTCTCAACACACTCAGGATTAGCCAGAGTTGAT
>JASEGN010000053.1 GCA_030018055.1 Candidatus Aenigmatarchaeota archaeon
TCCTTAATAATCTTCCTCACTTTTTGAACAAACCATTTATCTTGTTTTAGTACTCCTAGAATTTTAGCCACAACCTCATCCTTTTCCTTCCATACCAAGCTTAAATCCAGTAAGCTATTACACTTCTTGCAAAAGTGGGTTAGGATTGTATTGAGTTCACCACAACTTGGGCAGGTTCTTAAAGGAACTTGCTCAATCTGCTTTTCTTCTGGCTTGTAGCCATAAGCTTTTAAAAGAGCTTCATCAACATCCCTGCCTGACAAGTGATAATAAACTGATGCCATCCTACTATCCATGGTCCAGCCAAAGTACTCCTTCATTATCGCTTCTGGTAGTAGCTTTGCTAAGGAGGTTGCCCTGGCATGTCTAAAAGCATGGGGATGTACCGGCTTTGAAATCCCAACCCTCTTACTCAAGTTCTTTAAAATCGCATTTACTGCGTTTGGCGAGATAACTTGTCTCGAATTTCCCAAGCTAATCCAGACCCAAGCATCTCCCCCATTTTTGTTAGGATGCGTATCTAGCCATCTTAACAACTTCTTGCTGTAATCTAGCATCCTAACCCTTCTCCACCCAGTCTTACCGCTGATTAAGATGTAACACCCATATTGATCAAAAACGATGTCTTTTATTTTCATGTTCAGAAGCTCTCCAACTCTACAACCAGTTTCATAAAGAGTTAAAACCAATGCTTCATCTCTTAAGTTATTTGCTTTGCTTGCCATCAATTCAACCTCTTCTTTGGTGAGTATTTGCTCAGGAACTTTCTGATTATTTCTCTTTAGCTTAACCTTTATCCACTTAACGATATCGGGATAATCTCCCTCTAGATTTCCATTTATTAGCCAACGGAAGAAAAATTTCGTTATCTTCTTAAGGTCTGCTTTTGTCCAGTCACTCCACTTCGTTTCGTTATCAATACTGATAACCAATCTCTCTAGATCTTGCTTTTTAACTTGATTAAAACAAACACCAAGCTTAGCATGAATAGCTCTTAAAAACGACCAGTATTTTTCTATCCTCCCGAGGGAGTAACCGTTTAACCTTAAGCAGTGCTCAAAGTTTTCAACTTGCATAAAGCAATCAAGGCAAAGCTCCTTAAACTTTCGCTTTAAAGAAAGAATCTTTGCCTCTCTTTTATAAAAATCCATGAATCTTCATCCTCCCTTGGGTTTAAATATCTCACACATGAAGGGAGTCCAATTTCCTTAACTTGCCCCTGAGGGGATTTGAACCCACGTTTCCTGCCTATGTCGCAGGCGTGACAGGCATATGCAAATTTTCTGCATCCTAGGCCTCTAGACGACCTTCACCGACTTTAGTCTGAGGCAGTCTTGTACCGAGGCGTAATTATATTATAATTATGTTTTTTATAAATTTACATCAAAATTTTCAAAAAGAAAAATAGAAGTGGTGACTGGCGACGTCCAGGAGTTCCCATGCTTTCACACAGTACCATCCTTATCTCTGGACAGTTTGACTTCTAGGTTCGGAATGGGTCTAGGTCGTTCCTGTCCGATTTGGTCGCCAGTCAATTATTACATGGTTTTTATACCTTAAAAAACTTTCTAATAATCAATAATCGTGTGAAGAGGTATTAGCCACGAGCAATAAAAATAAAAATTCTAATTTCTAAAATCAATTACTAAAATTTGAAAAACATGGTAAAAATAATCGATCAAGCTTATTTAAAAAAAATTGAAATTTTAAAGAGAAACTCAACTAAATTTGGTTTTAGAACTTCAGCAAGATAAAGAGCTCTTGGAGACTTCGAGAAAAACTCTAGAAACCTTAAAAAATTACCAAACTCCAGTTGGTCAAAAAGAAATGGTTAAAGAAGAATTAGAAAAATTAGCTCAGGCTAACAAAATTGGTAAAGAATCTGATTGGGAGTTCAATGAATGGTTGCATGGAAAGACAGGAAAACCAATGGGAGCTCGTTTTCAATCTTGGTCAGTTGCTGGATATATTATTGCCTACGAATCAGTCAAGGAAGGAAAATTAGTAATTTAAAACATTCCACTTTTCTTCAACATTACCATTTCTTGCTCAGGTTCTATAAAAATTGTTTATTTTGTGGATTTATCAATTTTTGATAAAAGAGTAAGGAATTTTATTCACCCTTTATTTTCTTCGCGATCTTTGCAATAACTTTCTCGCTGTCTATGGTTTCTAAGCCTGCTCCAACACCAATTCCAGTCATTAAGCTATCTGTAACCCTTGGAAATGATGCTGGTAGAACAACCCTAGAACCTGGTGCTGAAGCTATCCTTTCCAGAGCTTTTAAATAAAGATAAGTTAGGGCATTTGGATTAAGCCTTTCAGCTGCATCTCCAAGAACCTCAACAGCAACCCTTCTTGCCTCTGCATCAAATCTTGCTGCTATAGCCTTTTGTTCAGATGTTACAGGAGTAATAAGAGCATTGAAAACTTCATCAGGAACCTTTACATTTAATATTTCAACATTTTTTACCTCAGCTCCCCATTCTTCCAAAGCAAATACAAGCCTTTTCTTAAACTCTTCATTCATGCCTTCAATATTATAGAAAGTCTCCCTCATTACAAACGTACCAGCTGCATCCCTAATTACACCAAAAACAAAGTTGTTTAAAGCATCTTCAAGAACAGTAACTTGCAAAACTGCTTTCCTAGGATCAACTATGGCATAGAAAAAGGCTATGTTTAAAGTTAGAGGAATATCGTCACGTGTAACTGCATTTATATCAACCAAATTAACAGTTTTTGTTCTTACATCAACCCTACTAAACTCTCTTTCGAAAAATGGAATTACTATGTGCCAACCAGGACCAGCAACTCTGTTAAACTTCCCAACCCTGTAAATTATTCCTCTCTCTGTTTCACCATACCTAATGATGAAAACTTTATAGAAACCAAAAAAAACAAGGATAATTAGTATTATGTAGGGTAAACTTCTCACAAAAATATTAAAAATGCCAGGTGCAAATACCCAGAGTAGTATTAGAAGTGCTATAAATCCTATTCCACCTACCAGTATACTTGAAGCTAGTGAGTTTCCACGTTCGTATACCACAGATTAATGTTTGTTTCTAGGTTTAAAATCTTTTATTTTTTAAAAACAATTTCTTTTTATGATTATTGCTGCCACTGGAGACGTACACTCCCCACACTACTATGAAGAATTTCTATCAGCCTTAGATAGACTAACGATTAGGCCTGAGCTCTTTTTAATAGCTGGAGACATGATAGATAGAGGAAGGGTAGAGGAATATGAGAAAATCTATAATATTCTCTTTGGAAAGATACAATGTCCTATAATTGTATGCTTTGGCAATAACGAGTTTGCTCAACTGAGAGAGGATTTAAGACAAAGGTTTAAAGAGATAAAATTTTTGGATGATGAGTATACTACACTTAACATCAAAGGTGTTGATGTTGGAATCGTAGGATCTACTGGTAGTTTAGACATTCCAACAAGTTGGCAAAGAAGGAATGTTCCAAACATAGAAGCTATATACAAAAGAAGAATGGCATTGATTGATTCCCTCCTCCAGAGGCTACTTCCAATAAAGTTAAGGATTCTATTGATACACTATACCCCAACCTATAAAACCTTAGAAGGGGAGAATCCAGCCTTTTATGGAAAACTTGGAACCTTCAGACTTGAAAATACTTTAATAACAAGGTCTCCAGATCTAGTAATTCATGGTCATTCCCATAGAGGCAAAAGGTTTGTTTGGGTTGATAAAGTACCAGTTTTTAATGTTGCATTTCCTTTGAATAGAGAAATAGTCATAATAGATACAGATACCTTGAAACCAGGGCTAACTAAATTTGTTTAGACTGTTGGTATTTCAATTACCCTTAGCCCAGTCTTTGTGATCTCAAAAGGATGGATGTAAATTGAGTGATCTGTTCTTCTCATTTTTCTTATGGTTAAGGTTCTCTTAAATTCCTCGGCAACAGGAACAAAGTCAAGTTTTATCACACCATCAACAACAAACTCTATAATTCCACTTAGGCTAAGAGCTTCAGAAGCCTCGGGTATAGTTCCAGTAACCAACGAAGTAACATTAAGATCTTTTAAATTACTAACAAGTTGCAACAAAGCAACTCTTCGCATGTATTCGTCTTTTATAAACATCTCTATTATCGATATTGAATCTATAACTAAGCGCTTTGCTCCAATTTTTTTTGCAGCATCCTCAATTTTTTTCGTTAGGTCGATTATATAAAGCTTAATAATACTTCCTATTTCTTCTTCCATGGTTACAAGCTTCCCAGGCATGACAGGAATTACAGGCTTTATGGATAGGAATTTTATTAACTTCTTTTTCTCTAACCCTTCCATATCCCAGCCAAACATAGATTTAACATCTTCTTTTATATCCTCTTCTCTTTCCTCAGTAGTTACATAAACTCCAGGTTCATTATTTTTAGCACCTTCATATAAAAATGTTGCAGCAAAACCAGTTTTTCCAGTTCCAGTTTTTCCTGTAACAAGTGTTACAGAGCTTTTAATAAAACCACCTTCCATCAGCTTATCTAGACCCCTAATACCACTAGAAACCCTTTCTATAACTTCTGCCATAATATTATTTAGCTTTACTAAATATTTTTAAAATCCTATACTTAATCTTCCATATCCTGTATTTTAATTCCCTCGATAATTTAACCTTTGGTTTTTTAACTTTGGGTAGCTTAATTTCAACTACTTTTCTTTTTTTGATTTTTTCATAAACAAGCCTTGGAAGATTTTTCAAGTAAATAGCAAATTCTATAACGCTACTCTTAAACCAAAGAGCCATAGCCCTTGGATGCAACCTAGAAATTATAAGTTCTTTTCTTTCCTTAATTTTTCTAGAAGCATCTGCTCTAGCCCTCAATATCTTTCCTTGTTTTTCTGCCATTAGGGTGAAGAAGGTTTTTTCATCAATCTTTCTGAGGAAATATTGTTTTTCTGTTTCTACTCTTGAGGCAACCAAAGATTTTTCCTCTTCAAGCACTCTCTTTATCTCTTTTCCAAGTCTTCTGTAAGGCAATGCAACTTGGGTTACAAAATAATTTGAAAATATTGCAAGAATAACTATAGCTAGAATGTTCCATTTATTTTCGTAGAGGAATTTTCTCAATTTTAAAGCTAATAATCTCAGCTGGATTGCTCTAATAATACCTTCAGCCTCACCCACAGATTTTCTCAACAAAGGAAGATCATCCTCATCTATAGCTTTTAACCCAATCTTAGCCTTTTCCTTAGCACTTTCCAGTAACTCTTTCAATTCCTTTACATCAATCCCTACTCTTTCATATTCAGTTATCTTAGCTTCAAGCTGCTCCAAGCTTTTTGTAATATCTCTAAGAGTCAAGATATGTTGGCTTCTTACCACAACTATTCTGGATGATTTTGTCTTTGTTATATTATCGGCCTTTGCAACTACTACCATTGAATACTCTTTAGCCTCAGTTGTTAGTGGAACGTGAACTGATATTTCTATGGATTTTTCGGCCTTTAATGGCAAATCAATCTTTGTTGGCATAGAAGTTATTGTAATATTTTTCTCAGCTTCAGCGGAAAGCACTATGGTTAAAGGAACTATTCCTATGTTAGTTAAGCTTCCTGTAATTTTTCTATCCTCACCTTGTGGTATTTCAATGGATTCCTGCAATTCAAACTTAAAATCACCAATTATACATGCAGGTATTTCTAAGCATTGCTGCTCAGGAGCACAACCTGGAGGTGTACAGGTTCTTATCATAAACATTTCTGTTTCTTTACAACCTCCTACTCCACAACTAATGTATTGCCAATCTGTGCATGTGCAAGCAGGTGGACCTACAGGTGGACCTACAGGTGCAGGTGCCTTGAGTAAAATTCTAGTTGTTAAACCAACCGCATCAACTGGTTCTGGATC
>JASEGN010000054.1 GCA_030018055.1 Candidatus Aenigmatarchaeota archaeon
CAAAGCTCTTCAGCTAAGTGTGGTATTACCGGGGCTATTAACTTTACCAAATTCTCCAGAAACTCGCCAATAGCTTCTTTATTAACTTCTTTACATCTTCTTAGATATAACTGCACATCGTTCAACACGTTAAAAAAGGTATGTTGAATTGCTGTCTTGAATTTTGTTTGCTCATAGGCTTGAGTTCCATTAACGATATGTGTTTGTAGTCTTGAAAGTAGCCAGCTATCCATAGCAATTTTTCTTTTTCTTTCAGGAGCCTTAATTAGTTTTTCAACAATTGAATAGAAACTGTTAAGATTTTTAAAAGCTGCTTCGATATTTTCCCTCCTAAAATCAACATCATCCAAACCTTCAGCAGAATTTATGAGTGTAAACCTTAGAACATCTGCACCACGCCAACTCAAGGCTTGATTTAAAGTTATGAAAATTCCTTTTGACTTTGACATTTTTTGCCCTTCAATATTCACCATTCCATTAACTCCAATCGATCTAGGCCAAAGCTCTGGGGGAAAAACTGCCACATGGTGGAAAATATAGAAAGTTAAGTGATTTGGCACAAGCTCTTTTGCAGAATTTCTAAAATCAACTGGATACCAGTAAGTGAACTCCTCCCTAAGCACTTTCCATAATTTATTTTCTTCCTCTAGCTTCTCGCCAAAAAATACATAATTGAAAAAGTCTGGAGTTAGCTCTTGGACGGGAATTTCATATTTTTTTATCAGATGTGAAATTGTATAAAAAGCTGGATAAATTGTTGAATCTGATAGAGTTTCTACTAGCCAGCTTTGATCCCAAGGCAACTTTGTTCCTAGGCCACTTTTCCTTACACAAGCCTTAGCTTTCAACCAATCAATTACCTGCTCAAACAACTTTTTTGCTTCTGGTGGATAAATTTTCATGCTTTCTAGGCAATCTTTCGCTAGTTTTTTCCAATCAACCTTACCATAATCTAAGAACCATTGGTCCTTCAAAATTTTAACTAAGCAAATGGTTGTACATCTACAAACAACTTTTTCCGGCAAATCAAAAACTCTAACTGCAATTTTAGCCTTAAGAAAATCCTCAATTATTACTGGCTTAACATCTATGACTTTTTTCCCAGCATATTTTTCTGTATTTGGCTTTAAGACTCCTAGGTGAAATTCCTTTCCGTATATCTCTTCAGTTGCCTTGTCAAGTTTCTCCTTTTCCTGTAGGCTAGTAATTTGCATTTTTTCACAAATTTCAATAGCTGGATGCTCACCAAAACCCTCTAAAGTTATAAGACTTATTGGCTTAATTTTTTCCACCTGCTCAGGTTTAATTCCATATTCCCCCAGCTCGGCTGGATTTTTTAATAAATAGTTTAAACCAACATAATCGTATGGAGCATGTGAAGGAACAGACATAACAATCCCTGAGCCTATGTTAGGGTCTACAAAACTTGCTGGCAGGATAATAACCTCGTTTTTTAGTATTGGATTATAACATAGCTTGCCTATAAGTTCCCAACCTTTAGTTTTTTCAATTTCCTCAACTTCAAAATCCTGCTGTTTTAGTTTTAAAAAACATTCTTGAGAAATAAGCCAGTTCTCACCATTAACTTTTGCTTTTACATATTCAACCTCAGGATTTATCCACATGTTTGTAACTCCATATATAGTTTCAAGTCTTAGCGTAGCAGCTGGTAAAATTATGTCACCACATTTAAACTTAAGAAGTATAAATTCAGTCGGCGAAACTCCTTCTCCTTCCAGCCTATCATGATCTCCAGTAGGAGATTCACAAGTAGGGCACCATACTACAGGATAAGTTCCTTTTGTAACATAACCTTTGTCTTTCAGCCTAAGATATTGCCACTCGATGAATTTTTTAAAACACTCGTCGATGGTTGTAAACTCTCTTCTCCAATCTACAGAAAAACCAATTTTTTTAAGAGCTTCTTTTGAATCATTCCTATAGTAATTTGCAAGATAAATAGGATTGATAAATTTTTTTAACTCTTCATCCGGAACACCATCGATTTCTTTAACACCTCGAATTATTACCTCATCACCCCTTTCTATCCTCTTTGAAACTCCTGGAATTGTCTCACCCGTATAATGCCATGCCCATGGAAAAAGCACGTTAAATCCTTGCATCCTTTTATACCTTGCAAAAACATCAACACGAGTAGCTGTAAAAGTATGACCAATGTGTAATGGTCCGTTCATATAAGGAAAAGGAAATGTAACAAAAAACTTTTGTTTTCCTTTCTCTGGGTTTGCCTCGAAAATTTTAGCTTCTTCCCAAGCCTTTTGCCATTTTTGTTCTATTTCTTTGAAATTTACCATAGATAGAAGATAGATTAAAAATATAAAATTTAAGATTAATAATTTCCTTCAATTTTAAAACAGGGCAAAAAAACATTGCAATCGTTAGGGAAGTAACAGTACCTAATTTTGTTTTTTTGGAAATAAACTTTAGTTTTATGATGATGACAATAACGATCTTTAAAACCTAAATTAAGATAAATTATACCCAAAACAATTAAAATCGATGACCAATAAACCTTATCCCGGAAAAAGAAACTACATACCCTACACACCCGATTATTATTCCAATTAAAATGGTGGAAAGACAATGAAATAGACCAACAATTGTAGTAATTTTTAATATTTCTTTTCTTGACCATTTCTCGGTTTTTGAAATGGTAACTAAAGAACCGATGATGGGGTTCTATCACATGAATAATACTTAAAATTAAACTTCCGATGAATATCTCAATAAACATCATATTAGTAAATAATTTTTTAAATTAGCTTTTCAAACCTACTCTACAAGATTGGCACTCATAGAGCTAATTACTTAAAGGTTATGATAAATTTAAAATCTAGAGTAGAACTCATCCAGAATTAAAGAAAAAACTGTTATTGATTTTTTTATATTTTCTGTGGCAAAGACTCTGGAAAGAACTTGAAAAACTTGAGGAAAAACAATATAAACAGAAAAGACTGAAAAAATTTTGAAAAATTGTATAAAGAATTCAGTGAACTGTGTAAAGAATTTGTTAAAAAAATATTAAATGCAGGATACACGCCCTTGGTGGATATAGCCTTGCAAGTTAGTTTGTCTGAATACCCTTCTCCACTCCGTTTACCACAAGCGTTAAAACACCTAACTTAAGGCTGCTTCGTTCCCGACCTCACCTGGTTCGTTAAGCATCTAACCCTATGGGACAGAGCTTCTCAGTCAGATACTCAGGCTAACTCACAATTCCATACCGCCCTTGGACTACGATCGCACCATAAACCAGTTTTGTGCTTACAGGGAACTGGTGCCTCCCCGATCGTTGGTATCCTGCATTATAAATAAAGCAAATGGAATTTAAATAAATATTCCTACTTTATAAATGGGTATATGCTTCAAATTCAAGATCTTTCAGTTTCTGTTGATGGAA
Organism: Candidatus Aenigmatarchaeota archaeon; assembly: GCA_030018055.1. GTDB lineage: Archaea > Aenigmatarchaeota > Aenigmatarchaeia > CG10238-14 > SCSR01 > JASEGN01. The sequence goes on from JASEGN010000054.1 coordinate 3,422, forward strand.
GAGAAATTCTCAAAAATATAAATCTACACATTAAAAAGGGGGAAAGACATGTAATTTTTGGACCAAATGCCAGCGGGAAAACAACACTTGCGATGACTCTCATTGGTATACCTACATACAAAGTAACTTCAGGAAGGATTGTTTTTGAGGATAAAGATTTAACGAAACTATCGATAGTAGAAAGAGCTAGGCTTGGAATTTTTCTAGCATTTCAAAATCCACCACAAATAAGGGGGGTGAAAGTAGGTAGTTTAATACAATTGCTTACAAAGGAAAAGGCAGAAAGTATCCTACAAAGAGTGTATCTCGATGAAAATATCCTAACCAGGGAGCTTGGTGTTGGTTTTTCTGGTGGAGAAAAAAAGAGACTGGAGATTGCACAGACATTTGCAATAAAGCCTAAGTTGTTAATTTTAGATGAAATTGATTCTGGTGTAGACATAGAAAGTCTCAGGCTGATTGGCAGCCAGATAAATAAGTTCTTGAAACAAAATAAAGTAACCCTGCTTGCAATCACTCATTATGGCTATATTCTTGATTATTTGGATGCTACTAAAGCTCATGTGATGATAAAAGGTCGGATAGCATGCTCAGGAAACCCAAAGAAGATTTGGAAACAAATAGCCAAAAGAGGTTACAAGTGGTGTGAAGAATGCTTGAAGAGATAAAAAAGAAAGCGAAGAAAGCGAAAGATAAACCAGCGAGCTTTGGTCCAGATATAAATTTAAAAAAATTCAGTTTAGCAACAAAGCCTATGGAAAAAATCTCAAAACTCTCAGAACTATCAAAAGAGAGACAAAAAGATGCTTCAAACATTGGTATTGATGTAAAAGAGAAACAGAGGTCAGGATCGTTCTTCCAGTTAAATCACTCGGTAATATATGAAAGAACAAAGCAAGAGGGTTTAGAGGTGATGAGCGTAACAGAGGCTCTAAAAAAATATTCTTGGTTAAAGGATTACTGGTGGAAAGCTGTTGCCGTTGATTCTGACAAATATACAGCACAAGCAGAACTAAAGCAAACAAAAGGCTATTTTATTAGAGTACTACCAGGAGTTAAGGTTAGGCTTCCTGTTCAGGCATGTTTGTTCATGTCTCAAGAAGGCTTGGCGCAGAATGTTCATAACATAATAATAGCTGAGGAAGGAGCTGAGCTACAAATAATAACAGGTTGTGCTGTTGCCTCACACCTTGCAAAGGGTTTGCATATAGGCGTAAGTGAATTCTTTGTTAAGAAAAATGCTACCATAGTTTTTTCCATGATTCATGCTTGGGGTCCAGAAGTTGATGTTAGACCTAGGACTGGTGCAATAGTTGGAGAAAATGGAACTTTCGTGAATAATTATATTTGCTTTAAGCCCGTCAAAAGTCTACAAATGTATCCGACTGCCTATTGTATAGGGAAGAATAGCAAGGCAAGATATCATACCCTACTTTATGGAACAAAGTTAAGCTATTTGGATGTCGGCTCAAGAGCTGTATTGAAAACCAAAGAATCGAGAGCTGAGATAACTGCTAGGGTTGTAGCTACAGACGGTTCACAAATTATCTCCAGAGGACATTTAGTTGGAGAGCATAAAGATGTAAAAGCACACTTAGAGTGCCGTGGCTTACTTTTATCAGAGAAAGCAAAGATTCATGCAATACCAGAGTTGGAAGGAAAGGTTGAGGGGTGTGATTTAAGCCATGAAGCTGCTGTAGGTAAGATTAGGGAGGAAGAGCTTTGGTATTTAATGTCTCGTGGCTTTACAGAACAAGAAGCAACGTCCATGATAGTCAGGGGGTTTCTAGACCCAGAGATAATTGGTTTACCTCCAATACTAAAAATGCAAATTAAAAAAGTAGTAGAATCGATAATAAAGGGATTTTAATCACATATTTATTTGCAGCTATAGATTTAATTGTTGTGGTTTCTGAGGCGAGAAGATGAGATTGATTTACATAACCACTAGTAATGTAAAAGAAGCAGAAAAAATAGCCAAAGCTTTAGTGAAAGAAAAACTCGTAGCATGTGTAAATATATTTCCAATAAAGTCTATCTATAGATGGAAAGGAAAGACAGAAAGAACAAATGAAATTGGTATGTTTGCAAAGACAAAAAATAATCTCGTTAACGAGGTGATTAAAAGAGTAAAGGAGCTGCATTCATATGAAGTCCCGTGCATAATTACATTTCCAATAGAAAAAGGTTATGACAAATTCTTAAAGTGGATCAGCGAAGTAACAAAATAGAAATAAAAAAGTTATTTAAAAATAAAAACAAAATAATATAAGAGTGATTTGAGATGGTTGTTGAGAGAACAAGCACAGGTATTCCTGGTTTGGATAAGCTAATTGAAGGTGGTTATCCAAAAGGTTCTGTAGTTCTCGTTTCAGGTGGACCAGGAACTGGTAAAACATTACTCGGCCTACAATTCATTTATCAAGGAGCTAAAGCTAATGAACCAGGAGTTTAT
>JASEGN010000055.1 GCA_030018055.1 Candidatus Aenigmatarchaeota archaeon
ATTTTTCAAAGCATCCATCACCAGAATACAGCCCCTTTAGAAATTCGGCAATCTTTTTTTTACTTAATCCAAAAATAATGGGAGGAATTCTTTTTTCTTCTGATATTCTTCCACATTCTAATTTTGATATTAGAGATGCTAAAGGTAGACATGAAAGTTTCATTTGTTTTGACTTCCCAAGACCCCTTGTCAATCTGATACTGGGCTTTAACCCAAAAATCTTTTTTCCAACCTTAATAATATCGCTTATTAATTTTTCATTTGAATTTGTTATCACCACATTACCCCCACATTTCGGTCTGAGGTCATAGTAACCTTCAGAGACATAGTAGCCGAGAAATCTGCAGAAATCTTCATCGATAGGTATGATAGCAGACAACTTTTTACTTGTTCCTTTTCTTATCAGTAATTCTTTTTTTGAATAGTTAATTTTAGCAGTATGCATGAGATTTTTAAAAGATGTGATTGGTAAGTATGTTTTTTGAGCTCTGAAATAATTATATATATCACCGGAAGTAACACCCGCTATCTTTGTTGCATCCTTCCAGCCTATTTTCCTTATAGTTTCTCTCACTAGACTCTCAAAATTTTCGAGTCTAAATTCTGGCAAAATATTTAGCAGGTTGAGTTCATCTACATCGTTAAATCCACATGGCATTTTTGCTGGTATAACAACCTGGTCACCGACTTTCAATTTGTTACACATAATTGCACCAATTTTAAAATTTCTTGTAAGAGTGAAAAGGCTATGATTAGGTGTTATTGTAACGTTCCTCCCTGTTCTTGTTGTTATTTTAATTAATTTGTCTCTTTTTGTGTGTTTTACAAGAGCTGTGAGTGGTTTTATTCTCATTTTTAAATCAAAATCTAAGGTAGGAATGTTATAATTTCTAACATCTTTATTCTCCAAATCTTTTATTTTTACCCTTTTAGTTATTCCATTCTCAATAACGATTACTTCTTCATTCCCTCTAATAGAACCTCTAACCTCACCCACTATTAAAACACTTTCACCAAGTCTTAGACCAGTTCTTAAAGCCTCTTCAGCAGGTAGTTCGGTTTCTATCCTTGTAATTACCGAGCGTGTCTTCATTCTTTCTATGTTGTAGCCAAGTTTCCTCATTAGGTCAACACTAAGCTCTAATGTGTCCTCTATTACAACGAGCCTATGTTTTCTCAAAATCTCAAGCATCAAAGCATTTAACAAAGATGTGTTATGAATTACAAGTCCGTTTGCCAAAAAATTATGTGTTCCACTAACAGTTAAATCATAAACATAGGGTTCTTGAGATGGAATTTCAGTTACTTCCTTTACCTCATCCCAAAATATATCAGAAGAGTTTAGTATTTTTAGGAAGTTTATTTTTTCCTTCATTTCACCTGAATTAATTTCATCCCAAACATTTGCAACGTAATCGATAATTTTCAAGAGTGTTCTTGGTCTCACTTTCCATCTATCCAAATATGTTAAGCTTGCTATACTAATTCCAAGCTTAGATGAAATTTCTTTCTTTTCTATGGCTAAAGTTTCTACGATATTTTTAAGAGATTCTCTAATATCTTTCGCATTAAGTTGTTCTGTTAACACAATAATTTCACTCAAGTCACTTTTTCTTTTATTAACGGAAAGAAGACTTATCGCAGAAAGGGCAATTTTTCTAACATTATCTAAATCTGTTAATCTATCTTTTAAATAAGCCTTGATAGTTTTATCGCTCAATCCTGAAACTTTTGCAATGGAAGCTATGCCAATTTTTGAGTTCCTAACGAGAAAACTTATCTTTTTCATTAATTGTTCAGCAATAGATATGGCAACCTTGTAATCTTTAATTAAGTTTACTTCGTTCTCCATTCCTGCAATTTTTTTTAATCGGTTGTCAAGCAGCTTCATGAACCTTCTGAGTCTTTCTTTTGTTAATTGCCAGTCCCTTCTTTTATAAACATCTGGTTTAAAAAACTTACGTTCTTCTCGACTAAGTTTAATCCTTAATTTTTTAACCAATTCAAAAATTATATTTTCGATATTCGGAACTGTATCATGAATACCACATTTCCATCTTTTATTTAGTAAAGTTTCTAATCTTTTTTGTTTTAAAGGATGTGAAAAACCTATGTAACGCTTAAAAATTTCGAGATTTTCGCCCCTGATGACAAGTCTATAGTACTTCCTATCACTTACAATTTTTTCAGAGGTAGAAGAAACTATTCCAAATCTTAGTAACAAATACTTTACCTGCCCTATCATTTCTTTACTTGAAGATGTAAGCTCTATCTCTCTACAGGATCTACTTATATTACTATCACAATCGAAGTAAGATGATAGAAAAGATGAAATTTCCTCTTTACCAGTTGATAACAACATGGGTGAGAGTTTTATAAATGGGGCTTTATGACCAATTGGTATATCAAGCTTATTTAACAATTTTACAATTGCTCTATTTTCTATTGTTATTTTAGGGCTTCTTGCTCTTGGGAACCTTTCCTTCGCTTCTATTCCAAAAACTTCTTTACATAAGTGTGTGAACATTCTTCTCAGTTCAAGATTTCCATTGTGAAAAGATATGGAAACATGAGAAATAGAACCGTCTCCGAACAAATAACCCAAAAAACACATGAAGTTTTTATCTATCAATGGAATTTTAAAGGGCGATGAATTTGTTCCACCCTTTAATCTACTTGTTCGAATCTCTTTCTCTTCTATTTTCCCTTCATTAATGAACTGTTTTAGTAATTTAACCCTAAGATATTTTTTCCTTAAATTAAGCCTCTGTTGTAAGTCATCATTAATTTCTAAAAATAATTCGTCGGGTAAATCAGCCAAGGTCAACTTATTTACTTTTGAATTAATTGACGGTATTAATCGTGGTGTAGCTACCCAATCACCAACTTTTAGTTCCTCAGCTTTAAGGTGTTTTATACTGCCGTTGGTAATAGTCAGATAAGGATGTTCTTTTGTTGTGATAACTTCATTGCCAGTTGCTGTTTTAACTCTTACAAGCGTTTCTGGTGCCTTCCTTCTCCAAACTTTCTCAACTTCAGCTGTTTTTATTTTTAAATTTTTATCTAGTGTTAATACCTGCAAATTTTTTGGAGTTGCAATTTCATCCCTCTCAAATTCCACTGGCTCTTCCTGTTGGAAAACTCTTGAAACTAGCTCCTTTACGGGAGATATAACCCCATTACCCAAGAAAACTATGGTATTGCCGTCTACACATTTTCCACTTGCACGTCCACCTGCGATAAGAATGCTTCTACCACCTTGGACTATAAAATTCATTAATCCAGCAAAAAATGGATCTATCATTTTAACTTTTGTAAAAAGTGGGAAAGTCCACGGCCTCTCGCGATGTCTTCTAAACGAGAAAGCTAAACCAGCTGGTGATAGAGGCGCTGTTATTACACAAACTCTTGCCCTCCCTCTAGGAACAATTAACTCTGTATCTAAGACTGGATTAGCTTCGTCCAAAGGTCTTCCTGAATATAACCTAAATCTCGTTGTCCAAGCTTCTGCATCCTCCTTGGTAGGAATTAAATTTGTCTCGCATTCCTCAAAGTCAGAATGAACGATATAAATTGGTGTTAGGCCAATAGGCGAGTTAATATATACATCTTGAATCCTTTCATCACCCAGCAAAAGCTCAAGCACTCCAAATCCAGCAGTATATCTAACAAGAATTCTTGCGAGTTCTTCGATCTCAGTTGGAGTTAGTTCAATTCCCATTCTACTAGCAACATCTTTTACTAGGTCAACACCCATGCTGAAGAAAACTTCCCTGGCTCTCTCTGGCTCTGCGATTTCTTCTGGTGGCCTTCTTGCAACTAGGGTGCGATAAGCTATGTCGAGTATGGAATATTTTTCTGGAGAAAGTTTGAACTCTGGAGCTGTAATATAGTAAAGGTCTCTAACTCCACCAGGCACTCTATAAACTTCAATTGATATCTTGTTAATTTGGTATTTATCTAGCAACCTAGCTTCCTTGGGTACAACTAACTTAAAGCTTGTTAGCATGAAAGCTGGTCTTATGGTTGGGTGAAAAAGCTCCCTATAAATTCTTCTATCCCCTGGCCTATAGGTTGGGAGAAATGGTATTGCTGTGGCTATGATTTGACATCGAGATAAAATTATTTCCATGGGCTCTAAAACATTAGTGAGATAATGAGTAGCACATCTTATGTATCCTGGAGTTGCTCCTTTTAAGCTAGCCCTTATTCTTTTTATTTTCCTACTGATTGCAAAATATGCTCTTATAGGATCTTTCCTCAAAACTTCAGATATTATAAATGTTAGCTCAGCAAGTCTTCCTGGAAAAAAAGCTTCACATTCAGGAGGACCAAATCTTTCAGCGCTTAATAATTTTTTTTCTTCTAAAATTTCCTTTTGAGCGTTGGCAATTTCAATTAAAGGTTTTAGCTGTGAGTAGTCATACTCTCTATCCCTCACTTCAGAAATTATAAGTTTTTCAGGAGCCTTGACTTCCTTTAAAATATTTACAACAATTCCCATACATGCTTCAGAATCTTCTATGCTTGGCTCAATTGCCCATCTTCTTGCATCAATTCTTATTACACCTTCTTTTACCTCATAAGCTACTGCCATACTTAAATTTATCTCTTGTAAAAACAAATTTTTATAAAATGGTTGAAAGGGATGAAAAAGCTTTAATTAGCGAAGTGGTAAGAAGGATGAATGAAAGTAGCATAAGGATTAAGGATTTAGATAGTAGAACTAGTAGGATTGAAAGGGATTTTGCTCTGATTTCGGAAAGTACTACAAAAAAATTTGAAGAATTTAAATCTCAGTTCAAGGAGATATCTACAAAGATTTCTGAGATTTCCGAAAATCTAACAGGGATTAGCAACGAAGTAATAAAAGTTAGGAAAGAGTTGGAAAATGCTGCCACAAAAACTGAGGTAAAGGAGCTTGGAAAATTCATAGAGTTGATAACTCCTATGACAACAAGATTTGTTACAAGAAGTGAACTTGAAAGTATTCTAGAAGAGAAACTTAAAAAAGTTTAATAATGTCAGCAGTTAAAAATAAATAGTGAGTTTATGGCCTTGCTACCTTTTGGAAAAAAACCTGTTGCTGGGAAGGGTTATGTACCTGTTGAAAGGGTCAGAGACCTTTCTTCCAAGGGATTTTCTGAAGCTGAAATAATAGATATTTTAAGGGGTGAGGGTTTTTCTCCAGAAGAAATTGATAAGAGCCTAACTCAGGCATTAAAGTTTGGTGTTACTGAAGAGCTTCCACTTCCACCAAAACCTCCAGCTCCACCAGAAAAAGAAGAGCTCGCACCTCCTGTACCTTATGAAAAAATAACTCCACCAGAAGAGCTGGAAGTCCCTGAGGTTTCTCTACCTCCAGAAGCTGCTGCTCCTGAGTATACTACTGAAGAGTATATAGATTATGTTGTTGGGGAAAGGATTACTGAAGTTTATGAAAAATTTGAGGATTTTACAAAGAAGCAGGAAGAACTAGAGAAAAAAATTTTAGAGCTTGGTGATAAGGTTGGTGAAATGGAAAAGGTTGTAGTTGGGGAGGAAACTATAATGCCTAAGGTTGAGGAGACTAAGGCTTTAGTAGGTGATGTGAGCATAAGAGTTGGGAGTTTAGAAAAGGTTTTTAAAGAAACTCTGCCTGCTCTGATAGAATCTGTTAGAACTTTAAGTGAAATTGTTAGGAAGGTTAAGAAAGCTTCATAAATATATTCTTGAATATATATATTTTATTACCGAAAATATTTTAAATTTTTAAAATAAACTACTTATAAGT
>JASEGN010000056.1 GCA_030018055.1 Candidatus Aenigmatarchaeota archaeon
GTCATAATAATAGAGCTGACATTCCAACCATCGTTAAGATGTTGTTGAAACCTTTGATAAGCCCCATCTTGGGCAATTGGCAAGCCAATACGAGAATTATTACATCTAATAGAGAGAATGGGATTATTCCGTTTGGTTTTTTTAAAAGAAAAGAGTCGCTTGTCAAACCTAACACAAACCCTTTTCCGTACTCCTTTTTGCTTTCTGATATTCCAAGCATTGACCCGAGCAGAAACAATAAGCTGTGCTGGAAGTTTGTATTGCTTTCTAAAGGTATTGTAAGTCAAGTGATGAAGTTGAACTTGAGTAAGTTTAGGATTCTTTCTCTTTACTTCAAGAGTTCTATTAACAAGCTCAAAATAGGAATTATAAGTTTGAGAAAGAGTCTTTTGCTTGATGTTAGTCAAAGGAAGCATATTCAGGCTCAAAGATTTAATAACACCAGCCATAATAATAATTATGTAACTAACGATATATATAGCTTGTGTTCTCCTCCCCACCCTTTCGTATGGGGTCTCTGAACACATGAAGTGAGTTAGATGAAATTTTATGACCTACATGTTTATTCGAGTTTTGCAAATGGTCAACCTACCCTTGAACAATTAGCCCAAACAGCGAAAGAACTTGATTATCATGGGATTTGTTATGTTGTTTATTTCGAGGGAAAGGAGAGGGAAAAAATCGTTGAAACTCAAATAAAAGAAGTTAGCAGGAAGATTGGGATTGAAATACTCCTCGGACTAAAGGCTAGAAATGTTAAGGAATTGAATTTTCTAGCGGGATTAAGGAGGGATTTTGATTTGTTATTAGTTAAAGGTGGGAATTTAGATTTAAATAGAGCTGCTGTTGAGACTCCAGAAGTAGATATACTTGCCCATCCTGAGCTTGGAAGATTGGATAGTGGTTTTAATCATGTGCTTGCAAAGTTGGCTGCAAAAAATAACGTTGCAATAGAGATGAACTTTCGAGAAATTTTAACTTCAAGCAAAAGAAGTAGAAGTTTAATTTTAGCTCATATGAGAGAGAATGTTAAACTGGCAAAAAAATATCATGTTCCAATAGTTCTTTGCTCAGGTGCTATCAGTAATTGGGAGTTAAGAGATCCACAGGTTATTATATTCATGGCTAATCAGCTTGGGTTAGAGTTAAAAGAGGCGAAGGAGTGTATTTCAACAATTCCCGAAAATATTATTAACAGAGCTAGAGAAAGAAGGGATGAAAAATTTATCATGCCTGGGGTAAGGGTGGTTAAATGAGGCAGGTAAAAAAACTAAAAATTGTATTATCAACCCTAAGAGAAAAAGAAAGATATGTTAAATTTAAAATTATCTCACAAGAACCAATAATTTATTCGGATTTAGAGGATGCTATATTAAATACCTTTTTGGACTTTTATGGTGAGCAGGGGTTCTCCAGTCTCTCCTTTTGGATCATGAAGGATCTTTACGATGAGGAAAATCAAACACTGGTAGTTCGTTGTAACCACAAGTCTGTATCGCAAGTAATAGCTGGATTGGGTTTAATCTCTAGGTTGGGTGATAGTAGAGTTATTTTTAAAATATTGAAAGTTTCGGGAAGTATCAAAGGCTTAAAACCCGCTTGAAGTTAAATAATATAAGTTCTAATGTCTAAGAATTATAAGAGGTGATTTAACAAATGATAGGTGAAAAAAGTGCCTAACCAAGTATTGCCTGAATATATGGGATATGACAGAACAATTGCTGTGTTTTCACCAGATGGACGTTTATTCCAAGTAGAGTATGCAAAGGAAACTGTAAAGAGGGGTGCAACTGCTGTTGGAATTGTTTTTAGGGATGGTGTGATATTCGCAACTGTTAAGCCTGTTAGTAAGCTTACTGTTACTGATTCCATAGAAAAAATTTTCCAAGTGGATGATCACATCGGTGCAGTAGCGGCTGGCTTTCTCTCAGATGCAAGGGTTTTGATTGAAATAGCCAGAATTAGGGCACAGGTTCATAGGATAACTTATGAAGAGCCAATAGATGTTTGGAGTATAGCTAGAGTTGTTGGAGATAGGATGCAGTATTCAACTCTTCTCGCAGGATTAAGGCCTTTTGGTGTTTCAATTCTAATTGGTGGTGTAGATAAGGGTGGCGCACATCTTCTTGAGGTAGATCCATCGGGAATGCTTTTTGAGTGGTACGCCCATACCATAGGAAGAGGTGCTGCACAAGCTAAAAAAATTCTTGAGCAAAAATGGAAGGAAGGTATGGATGAAAAAAGTGCTTTAGCTCTTGCCAGTGAAATATTAAAAAAGACGGAGAAAGAAGAAGGTAAAATTGAAGCTGCTATTATAAAGAAGGATGAAAGATTCAAAATACTTAAAGAGGAAGATATCAAAAAACTTTTGAAGTGATTTTTTGGTAGTAAGTATAGAGAAGGCTGTTATCGCTAGGTTATGGTATTCTGGACAAAAATTTGAAATTATGGTAGATCCAGAGAAGGCCTTGGAAATGAGAAGAAGAAAAGAGATAGATATTGGCGATGTTTTGGCCTTTCCTGGGATTTATAGGGATGTAAGGTCTGCTGAAAGGGTATCTGAACAAGATTTACAAAAAATATTTGGAACTACAGACATTAACCAAATCACCAGAAAAATTATTGAAAGAGGTGAACTTCAATTAACAACCCAACAAAGAAGGGAGATGATAGAAAATAAAAAGAATCAGATAGCAACAATAATTTCCAAGAGAGGTATAAATCCTCAGACTAACCTACCACACCCTCAACAAAGAATTTTGAAAGCAATCGAGCAGGCAGGCGTAGCTATAGACCCATTCCAGGAGGCTGAGTCTCAAGTTGAAATGGTTGTAAAGGCCATATCATCAATTCTACCATTGAGTTTTCAAAAAGTAAAATTAAAGATAAAAATACCACCTCAATATGTTGGTAAAGCTTCTTCTATTTTAAAAAGCCTTTGTGAAAGAGTTGAGGAAAAATGGCTTGGAGATGGAAGTTTACAAGCTAACGTAGAAATAATGGGAGGTATGCAGGAGGAACTTTTTCAAAAGTTATCATCTTTAACTCATGGTCAATTTGAATCAAGGGTTGAAAAATAATGGAAGCTAGAAAAATTGTTCTTCCAGGAGAAGTTGTATGTGAAAGAAAGGGAAGGAAATTAGGTAGAGGTGTTTATGAAGTTGAGGAAAAAATATTAACAAAATTTTTGGGGGTTTTAAAAGAGAGTGAAGATGAGGTTGATGTTATTCCTCTTGCTGGAGTATATTTACCCAAGATTGGGGATAAGGTTATTGGGATTATAAAGGGTGTGGAGGTATCTGGTTGGTCAGTTGATATAAATTCACCTTATACTGCTTTTTTACCCATAGGAGAAGGTGTGGAAGAATATGTTGATGTTGGTAGGGTTGATCTAAGCAGATTTTATGATGTTGGTGATGTGATCTTTTGTAGGGTTAGCAACGTTACAAAAAGTAAGATGGTTCAAGTTTCAATGAAGTATTTATACACAAAAAAACTTCTTGGTGGTACTATAGTCAAAATTTTCCCAAGCAAGGTTCCAAGATTGATAGGAAAAGGTGGAAGTATGATTGATATAATAAAAAAGAAAACAGGAACTCAAATAATTCCTGGAGAAAATGGTTTAGTTTGGATTAAGGGTGAGAACGTTTCAAAGGTAATTGAGGTTATTTCGCTGATTGAGAGGGAATCACATATAATTGGTCTAACAGAAAAAATAGGGAAAATGCTAGGTGAGTAAATAGGTAGAAAACCTTCAGAACCTTTAATAGTTGATGGAAAAAGGAAAGATGGCAGAAGTTTTGAGGAGTTGAGAAAAATAGAAGTTGAGCTGGGTGTTGTTACCAGAGCAAATGGCTCTGCTCTGGTTAAGTTTGGAGATACAGTTGCTTTAGCTGCGGTATATGGTCCAGCAGAGCTACATCCAGCACATCTTCGTGAGTATCAAACCGGGATTTTAAGATGTAGGTATAGCTTAGCACCTTTTAGTGTAGAAGAGAGAAAAGTTCCTGGATTTGATAGGAGAAGCGTAGAGTTATCAAAAGTTATTCGTGTTGCCATAGAGCCAGCTATATTTCTCGAAGAATTTCCTAAAGCGGTAGTTGATGTTTTTGTCGAAATTTTACAGGCCGATGGTTCTACAAGGGTAACAGCGATAAATGCCACCAATCTAGCTCTAATCTCTGCTGGAATTCCAATGAGGGATTTTGTTGTGGCTTGCTCTGTTGGAAAAATTGATAATTGCCTGGTTGTTGACCTTAATGGAATTGAGGATAATTTTTCTCAAGCAGATATAAACTTTGCTTTTATGCCGAATAGAAATAAAATTACACTTTTTCAAGGGGATGGACAGCTAACAAAAAATGAAATAAAGGAGCTTATTAGCCTTGCTAAAAAATCGTGTGAAAAAATATATGAAGTTGAGAAAGGTGTTTTGAGTGGAAAATATAGCAGACAAATATCTTAAGGGCTTGATTGAAGGTGGAAGAAGATCTGATGGAAGAAAGCTAGATGAGTTTAGAGAAATTGAAGTTAAAGTCGGGGTTATGAAGAATGCAGAAGGCTCTGCTCTTGTTAAAATTGGTGATACTAAGGTTATTGCTGGTATTAAGATGGAAATAGTAGAGCCGTTCAAAGATACACCAGAGGAAGGAGTGCTAAAGGTTAATGCCGAATTTTCACCTCTTGCTTCACCTGAGTTTGAGATAGGTCCTCCGAGTGAGGATGCTATAGAGCTAGCAAGGGTTGTTGATAGAGGTATCAGAGAATCCAGAGCCATAGAGCTGGAAAGGCTTTGTTTGGAGCCTAAACTTAGGGTTTGGGGTGTTTTTATAGACATAGATATTTTAAACCATTGCGGAAACTTGTTGGATGCTTCAGCCTTGGCAAGTATAGCAGCATTATTAAATACAAAAATTCCTAAGTTGGAAAATGGCGAAATAGTTAGGGGGAAGTTTGAAAAAGCATTGCAAGTTGCTTTTAAACCTATAACTATAACTGTTTGTAAAGTGGGTAATAATTTTTTGCTAGATCCAAGTTACGAGGAGGAAGAAATTGTGGAAACAAAGTTATCTTTTGGAATTAGGGATGATGACAAAATTTGTGCAATTCAGAAATATGGTTCTAAAGAACTAGAATTCTCAGACATAGAAGCAGCTTTAGATTTGGCTGTTGTTAAAAGTAAAGAGTTGAGGAAGTTGTTGGGATGACAATAAAATCTTTAAGTAAAAAGATTAAACTTAGCAGGATTAAGAAGGTTAGAACTGCACCTAGATGGGCCGATATAAGAAAGTACGGGTTAAAGAGAGCTAGAACGAGGAGAATAGTAGTTAGTTTGAAAAAATGGAGAAGGGGAAAACTGAGAATATAAAAATTGGCTTAAATGTTGTTATCCTTAGTAATCTTACTCCCAGTGAACCTATAACTGAAGAAATCTAATAAATTCTATTGTAAATTTGAATTAGTTATCAATAGCTGTATTATTTCCAGCAAATGTCTCCACTAGAACATCTGCCTTCCTTTGGAACTTCTCCCAGGCATAGGCCTCTGACAACAACTGTTGTGTTACCACCTCTAGCTACGGAGTAAGAATCCTCATCTCCAGCAGTTAATGTCGTATCCACAGGGGTAAATTCAGTTCCATCGAGAGTAATTTTTATATCAGTAATATTTAATGTAGATGGGTTGGAATATATTATTCT
>JASEGN010000057.1 GCA_030018055.1 Candidatus Aenigmatarchaeota archaeon
AACTAAAAGAGGGGGATTACATTGTAGTTCCGAGAAAAATAAAGGGAAGTAACCTTTCCGAAATAAATCTTGTTTCTGAACTTCTTAAAAAGTTGCCAGAAAAATACCTAGACAAAATTTTTGTCCTGGGATTAAAGAAGGGGATTTTTGAAGACGAGTTTTCAAGAAAATCTCAAAAAGACTATATGAGATATTGGAGAGATCTTATACCTCTTTCGTGGTTGAAATATAAATCAGTGAAAATACCAGCAGGTGCTAAACTTAGGTTTAGATGGAGCAAGAAAACAGTTCCTGTGAGAGTTCCATTAAGCCCAACATTAATGAAACTTCTTGGTTTTTTTGCAGCAGAAGGACATTTAGACAAAAATAGGATAGAATTTTATCTAGGGAGAGAAGAGAGGACTATAGCTGAAGAAATAGAGAATTGTGTACAAAATCTTTTTGGCTTAAATGTAAAAATATCAAGTTTTAAACAGCATGAAATTGAGGTACGTGTAGACGGCGTACTACTCCCATTAATCTTTAAATATGTATTAGATACAGGAGAAAATGCAAAAAATAAAAAGTTACCTTGGATTGTCCTGAATTGTGATGAAGAAGCTCAGAAAGAATTTCTTAAGGCTTATATAATAGGTGACGGAAATAAAAGAATGAGAGAGCATTTATTTGAGGTAGTTACAGTAAGTAATGATCTAGCAAATGGAATTTTATATCTCGCCACTATTCTTGGAATACCATGCACATACTGGTTACAACGGGAGAAATTGAGAAGATTTAAAAATTATACCTCTATTTGTAAGAAGAGTTATAGACTCTATTTTACAACTAAAGGTTTAACAAGCCTTATTAACCTTCTTCCAACGGAAGAAACTGGACTCAGAAAGATAGCAAGATTTTACAAAAATATTCTGGATTATAAAGGAAATAAATGGAAGCTATCACACACTATCCTTAATCAAAAAAGATTGTCGTTCGAAGTGTTTAGAAAAAACTTAAGAGACGATTGCAAAGAAGATAAAATTTTATCACCTTTAAAGAAATTAAGTAATTCTGAAATTGGTTTTCTTAAAATTAAGAGAATTAAAAAGGTCAAGTATACTCACCCATTTGTTTATGATTTGCAAGTTGAAGGTTATGAAAAGTTTGTAGGAGGACTTGGACCAATTTTCTTGCATAATAGTGGAACTGCTGATAGATCCGAGTGCTTAATGCCAGTTAACCTAAACATAGAAGAGATGAAAGAAGTTGTTGAAAAAACTAATGGTTCTATAGTATGGGGAGGTGCTTTGCATTTAGCCCCAGCAGATGATATTTTTATTCAGGCTGAATATCCATTGGCTATAGACCCTCTACTTTTTCCTTCCATAATGTCAAAGAAAAAGGCAGTTGGAGCTAAATTTTTGGTTATAGATATTCCCTGCGGAAGAGGAGCAAAGATAAAAACAATTGGAGATGCAAATATTTTAGCAAAGGATTTCATAGAACTTGGAAAAAAACTTGAAATAAAGACACAATGTGCAATAACCCATGGTGAGGAGCCGATTGGCTACATGATAGGATCTGCACTCGAAGCAAGAGAAGCTTTAGAGGTATTAATGGGAAGAAATAATGTTGCAGACTTAATCGATAAAGCTACAGACCTTGCAGCAATCCTTTTTAGGATGGTAGGAAAAAAGTATGGCAAGCAAACTGCCTTGAAAGCCTTGAGTTCTAGGAAGGCTGAAAAAAAACTGAGAGAGATAATTGAGGCTCAAGGTGGAAACCCAAAGATTAAACCTGAAGATATAGAGGTTGGTAGGTACAAGTTTGATATATTTTCCAAGAAGAAAGGACTTTTATTGTGGGTTAATAACACTAGTCTGACTACTATTGCAAGAGCAGCTGGAGCACCGAAAGATAAAGGTGCTGGAATAAAAATCTACAAGAAGATTGGGGATACTGTTAAAGAAGGGGAAAAGCTGCTAACAATTTATGCTGAAAAGGCAAGAAAGCTAAAAAGGGCAGAAGAGGTTTTAAAGGAGGAACAAATTGTGGATGTTGGTAAAAGAATGGAAATGTTAATTCATGAAGTTAGAGAAATGCCTGTACATAAAAAAATGTTTGTGTTAGAAAGATGAAAATAGGAATAATTTCAGATACTCATGATCATGTAGATAACATTCGAAAAGTTATTGATAAAATGAAGAAGTATGAAGTTGAAGCTATTATTCATTGCGGGGATTTCTGCTCTCCTTTTGCTGTGGAGATGATGAAAGAATTTAATGTTCCTGTGCATGCGGTTTTCGGAAATGTTGATGGTGATAAGTTTAGAATGTTAATGAAAAAACCAGAAAATGTAACTTTGCATGGAGAATTTGTTGAGATAGAATTAGGTGGAAAGAAAATAGCTATCGTTCACTTTCCTGAGATTGCGAAAGCATTAGCTTTTGGTGGAAAATATGATTTAGTTTGCTATGGTCATACTCACGTTTCAAACGTAGAAAAGATAGAAAATACACTCCTAGTTAATCCTGGAGAATTGATGAACTTAAAGGGGTTACCAAGCTACGCTATTTATGACACAATATCAAATGAAGTTAAAATTATGAAGTTGAGTTAATGAAAGTTTATCAAGAAGAATTTGATGTAAGAACATCGAAAAGAACTCAAGCTACAGATATAACCGAAAAGGTTGAAAAAATTGTTAAAAATAGCAAGGTGAAAAATGGAATTTGTCTTGTATTTCTCCCGCATGCAACTGCAGCGATTATTTTAGAAGAAAGCGAAAGTGGTCTAATGAGCGATATAGAGGAGATGATAAAAAGGAGGTTCCCGAAGGGAGCTGGCTACGAGCATGACAGAATTGATGATAATGCAGATGCACATTTAGCCTCTGGCTTTATAGGTCAGTCTAGAATCTATCCGGTAAAAGATTATGAATTGGTTAGAGGGACTTGGCAAAGAGCTTTATTAATAGAATTAGATGGCCCAAGATATAGAAGAGTTTTTGTTAATGTTTTAGGTGAATAGTCTTCTTATTTACAGGTAAACTCACAATTTTTTTTAATTCCAAAATTACAATCTTTATAGATTTGTATGATATCATGCTTAACAAGAGGCAAAAACCGATTGCTTGAAATAGAAGGAAAAAATGTTTTACAGCTATCTAAAAAATTCGGAACGCCATTATTTGTTGTATGTGAAAAGCATCTAAGAGAAAATTACAAGAAATTTAGAGATTTGTTTATATCTCATTATCCAAAAACTATAGTGGCATATTCCTATAAAACGAACTATTTACCTTTCATATGTAATGTAATAAAGGAAGAAGGTGGCTGGGCAGAGGTAGTGTCATCACTTGAATTAAATATAGCAAAAAAAGTTCATGTTGACTCTAAAAAGATAATTTTTAATGGACCTGTAAAAACATATCAAGAACTTCTTGAGGCTATGAAACTTGGTGTAAGACTGATAAACGTTGATTCCTTAAGTGAGTTAAAAAAAATTATTTTAATTTCTAAAAAGTATGGACTTACAGCAAATGTGGGAATTAGACTCAATACCTCATTTTTTGGTCCAGGGTATAACAAATTTGGAGTAAATGAAGATGATGCATTGAAAGCATGTGAGCTTATTTCAAAATCAAAAAATTTGAAATATGAAGGGTTACATGGACATCTAGGTTCACAAATAACTACTACCAAGCCATACAAAAAATTGATAAAATATCAAATAAGCATATCAGAAGAAATATACAGAAAATACAATTTGAGCACAAATTTCATCGATGTGGGAGGTGGTTTTCCAGTTAGAGAATTATCTCCCTCTGGCACTAAAAAAATACCAAAAATAGAAGAATTTGCTGAGGTTATATGCTCAACTTTAAAGAAAGGAATAGCAAAAACAGACGTGAAACCACCATTTCTTGTTTTGGAGCCTGGTAGGGCAATTGTTAGTTCTCCAATATTCTTATTACTAAAAGTCATCGCAACTAAAATAACTCGCAATATGGGTAAGATAGTTTTTACTGATGGCGGCATCAATATTTTACCCTTAGCAGAGTACTTCAGGTATTTTAAGTATGAGATTACTCCTAATGTGATTCGTGGTGGAAAAAGAGAAAGAGTTCAAATTGCTGGGCCACTTTGTATGGAAGAGGATTTAATTGGCATAGATAGAACGTTGTCACCTATTAAGGAAGGTGATATACTAGTTGTTTCAAATACAGGTGCCTATACTATCTCACTTTCATTACAATTCATTAAACCTAGGCCTCGTGTAGTAGCGATTGACCAGGAGAATAATGTGAAAGTTGTTAGGGAATCTGAAAGTGTTGAAGATATACTTAAACTTGATAAGGGGTACTAAGTTTTAGCTAAAATTTTTAAGTAAGGTAAGAACTCACTTCTTACTTTCCTCGTTGAACAATGAAGTTGTTTTGCTAACTCCAAAAGCTTTTCCTTTTCTTCAGCTCTTTCAATCTTCGTTCTTCCTAAAACAATTAATTTACTTGGGTATTTGTACTTAACAAATTTTCTATACATAGCTTTTTTCGCTTGTGATACTCCAGCAGTCATTAAATCAATCATGTAGCCTTTAAATCTCCACTCTTGCCTTAGTCTAATCCATTGCCTAAACAAATCAGCTTTACTTAGAGCATCATAAGCATTTGCTATCTCTTCTGGTTTCTCGTATTCGTTAGCGATATTATTCTCAATCCAAAGAAATATCTCCTCAGGATCTTTATCCACGTTACTTATGGCTAATTTTGCGGCCAAAGCTTTTTCAGTCTTAAAAATTATTTTTAAGGCATCAAATACACTAATTTCCTTTTCTCTAAATCCAAGAATTTTTAAGTCCTCAACTGTAATTTTTTTCTTACCCCTTGCAACAGTTTCTAAATCATTTATTGCAGCCCTCAAATCGCCTTTAGATATTTTAGCTAGCTCTCTTATCACTTCTTTCTCGGGTTTTGTACCTTCAAGCTCACAAATTCGTTTAAGTCTTTTTTCTATATCCCAAATTGAAATTTTTTTGAATTCAACCAGCTTGCAAAGTTCCCTTAAACTTCTCAATTTAGGATCCCAAGGGTTGTTTGCTATTAAAACAATAGGAAATGAAGATTTTTTTATTAATTCAAGGATAGCCCTTACTCCTCCTACCTCCACCCTACCAATAATGCCTTCTATTTCATCAAATAGAAATATCTTTGATTTTTTAAGAAATGGTCTTTGTTGTGTTGAGGTAGCAATGGTTTCTAAAGCTTTAGCAGACCTTACATCACTAGCATTAGTTTCGATGAACTCAAGATTCTTTTCTTGAGCATAAGCTTGTATTAAACAAGTTTTTCCTGTTCCAGGAGGACCATAAAATAGCAAAGGGTTATCTCCAGGCTTCCAACTTTTTATCCATCTTAGGAATGTATTTACGGCTTCTTGTTGATTCACAAATTCCTTCAAGCTTTTTGGTCTATATTCTATTGTCCACATAGCTAATAAATAGTTAGCCTATAATTGCTTATAACCACATATGAAACTTGCACCTTGAGTAAAAACTAGCTTATCTTTTTTGATTAATTTCTTAAGATATTTTTTAACTTTTTTGGTTGTCTTTGGAGGTAATTTCTTATTTTCAAATGTAATAGGATGTAATATGCTGTAAACTTTATTAGCATTAGGCACGAAATGAAAATAAAGC
>JASEGN010000058.1 GCA_030018055.1 Candidatus Aenigmatarchaeota archaeon
CAAAAACTGTTGCTGTAACAATATCTTTTCTATCTTTCAAATAGTTCCAGAGGCTCCCAATTACATAGCCAGTCGAGCAGCTTGCCGCAATTGAAAATAGCAGGGAAAATCTAACTCCACGGGAAATTAAATAAAAGACTATTAGAGCCCAGAAAAAGAGAAATATTTCAACCCAGCTAATTCTTTCTTTTTTCCAAATTTTGTAAATTGCTAAAGCTGGTAAAGCAAATAAAGATAATAGAAATGGTAATAAGCCAACTCTTCCAGCTACAGCAAGAAATCCATCTCTCGTAAATATACTTATTGGTTGAAGCTCAGCAACTGATATGTTGACTATTAAAGGTTGTCCAAAAAGACCAGTAAATGCAAGACCTCCGAAAAAAGAACCTAAAATTGTGTGTAATCCAAGCAGATAGGCAATTAGATTAGAAACAAAAACTATTATCAGAAATGGAATTAAAAGTGATTTAAACTCGGAAATCATATCCTTGCTAAAAGAAATTTTACCTTCATGAACAGCTCTTTCAGCAATTCTAAAAATTATTAGTGTAGGGAAAAATGCAGAAAATATTAGAAGTGTAATCCATCCTCCACCCCAGTTATAGACAAATAGTAGATTGACAAGAATTACTAACATATAAAATAAAATCGACCTTTTCTTCAAAGCTAAAAATACAGCCAGAACTGTTAGAAATGAATAAAAGGCTACTGGCGCATCGCTATCACAATAGCCTGCCATGCTAACACCTATAAAAGCTGGTGTTAGGGTTGAAAAAAGAGCCACCGCTAGTCCACCAAGATTATTTCCTGTTAAAAGTCTTCCTAGGAAGAAAGCTGGAATTGGAATTAATGCAACCATTATAAGTGGTGAAAGAATTGCAGCTTTTGTTAAAGTTATTGTTGGGTTAATTTTTTCCAAAATTTTATAGAAAATTGCTATGGTATATGTCCAACCTTGAAACACATCAGTTGGCCTACCAGGAGGATAAAAACTTAGATAATCCCACTTTGGCATTTGAAAATTATTTTCAATTACTTCTTGAGCATGCCTCGCAAACCAGAATGGGTCATAATCAAGAACGGTTGGTGTATTGATTGTTGATAACCTTACCCAAACTGCTAAATAAATTATAAAGGTTAGTGTTGCAGCAACTAATAAATTTTTAAGAATATTTTCTGCTCGCATTATTAAAATACCTTCAGCTTTAGAATCAAAATTATTGCTATAGCAACTATTACTAATAGCAAAATTGGTAGTTTATCAGCAACTAGAACGAAAAAACCTGTTGGTCTTTCAGGAGCAACTTCCTTTTCTTCAATTTTTGGTACACAATCTTCAGGACAGTTTTCTTGTGTCTCCCCAGGCTCGCAAACTCCATTACCACAAATAGCTGCTACTTCCTCCTCTTTTTTAATTTCTTCTATGGGTGGAAAAATTTCCTTTTCAAAAGTTATGTTCTCTATTTTTGGTCCAGGTCTTGGTGGAGCTAAAAGCCCTGCTGGTGCTACTTCCTCCTCAAATTTCGGAATTTTTATAATTAAAACAAATGAATCGTTATAACCAACATTGCCACTTCTATCACTTGCCGTCACATTAATTACTTTTTCTCCCTCGCCATCTTCAGTCAAAGTTACTGAGCCGTTGCACCAACCTTGTGAATGGGGAATGCTACCTAAAAGCTGACCTCCAACACGAACCTGGCAATCTCCTTCCACAACATCATTCTCCAGCACCTCTACACTCAAGCTCAGCTTATCTCCTGGCTTATAGATACTTCCATTCCGATAATTGTGAATTAGTAGTGTTGGTGGTATAATATCTCGAACCTTAAAAACGCTCTCTCTTGGACCAACTATAAGTGGATCGTGCTTAATCAAAATGGCTCTAACTAAATAATTTCCTAGTGTTAATGGTGTGAAGGAATAGATGAAGCTATTAAAGCCTACAGTTATATTTTTTGTAATTATAGAAGAGTTTACAATAGCAGTTGAATTCATAATTTGAAGATATAGTGTTGTGTTATCGGAAATGTTGCTCCATATTGTAACATTTATATCTTGGGTTTTGCCTAAAGTTATGTTCTCTGTAATTACTGAGAATTCTATTGGTGTCAGGTATTTTAAGTTAAGATGGATTTTTGGATAGACAATTGCTTCTTTGCTAGATTCATTATATCTAATTGCTGCATGAATTAATTTTATTCTTGTTCTATTGTCTATGGTGCTATTAATTTCTAATCTAAAAATATTTTCTGGATACCATTCTGTTAGTAGTGTTTCGTTTGTGTAGTTAATTCCATGTTGTAGTAACTCAAGTCTTGGTAAAGTTATATCTGTGAAATTAACTGGCTTATCTGTGGTTAAATTGCTTGAAACTATTGTTGCTGAAAAGGGTAGATAATATTCAAACTCCACCAAAGGAATTATTGGTCTAAACAGCTCAAGTAAATGATCCTCTGTATCAACAAAAATTGTTGTTTCATTCGCTGTATTGATTAATTCATGGGTTATTGGTATTGTAACATTTTGCTCACAAATTCCATTAATGCAGGTTATATTTGAAACATACCTTTCTGGCTCGATTATTGGATCCTTTTGTAATGACGGATCTCCCCAAAGAATAAATTCTCTAAGTGTTTTTGCCTTTATCCCTGGCTTAACAATATTTAGCGGGTCCCAAGTTAGCCAATCATCCCGGAAGTCATTAATGGCATTAATTAAGGAAGTTCCAATACTCCAGCCTTGTTTGAAAAATCTTGAATCTATCTCAGCCGAAAATTGCGCGTAATTCAGGGCAGATGCTCCAATCAAGCTTGCTGTACCATTTTCCAGAAATGCATCTTTCATTTCACCTATTCCACCGAAATTAGCGCTATCCCAAATTAACCTTGAGCTTAAATTTTGTACATCCGATGGTATAAAGTAGTTACTGCCGTTGTAATTGTCCTTAAAGAAATCGCCAATTCCAAGAAAACCATCAACTCCTGGAATAGTATTGGGTAAAATCCAATTTGTTTTATTCCCAATTCCCATGTAGTATATTATATCATGTTGTGGCAGTGCTTGTTTAAGCACTGTTCTATTTCCTACATCTTCCCATGGATATGGCCATAGAATGTACATAAGCTGGAAGGCATGTTCTTGGGTTAAATTTTCCCCTTCTGCTAAAGTTTGTTTAATATTATCAAGATATTCTAACGCATTCTCCAGCTTTGGTCCAAATGTATTCCAATCATATTCTAAATACATCTCCAGGCCCTGCTCAACATATTGTAAGCCCTTCAAAATTATTAGTACTTTAGAGATAATCGAACCTATGGTTTCTCCTAAAAACTTTCCAATAGTTTCACCTATCTTCTCGCTTTGCTCAAGAAAGCTCTTAACGTTAAGTGGAGCTAAACTTGATAGGAAATCTATTGGATCTGATCTATGTTCAACAAAGCGGGTAACATCATAGCCCTGTTCCTCAAGTATTTTTGCCATACTCCTACCATGCCACATTCCCCCGCCAAGATAAAGTAGTATACTCGGCCAGTTTGTATGCAGATACTCACTTGCAACCAAGGCTTTTTTGTTATCTGGAAGTAAAGTTCTAGCAAACATTAAAGAGGCTATTTCCTCATCTACAGGCAATCTACCAACGGCAACATCCAAATAGGTATCCTTGTTTAAATCACCATACTCTAAATCCGTAATGAAACTATCTCCATCCTCAGGATCGTCAAATCCTATTAAACCTAAGAGTTTCTGTTTTTCTACTGGATCCTCTTTAACTATTGAGGTTATATTCCCAACAAGCAAAATGTATGCCCCATCTAAAAGATACTGTGTATTGTTGGTGAAAAATCCATGGGAGTTAAGGGTTTCTACTGTTTTGTTAATATTCTTCATTATGGTTATTGGTTCTATTACTTGTGGAGATAAGTCCAAGATAAAACCTGTCTTTTGAGCTGAAACTGCGGGAGCAAGCAAATCTCCTTTTTTAGCAACTATCAAGTAGTTTATGTTTTTCCCTAGCTCTTTAACTTTTTGAAGATAGGCATGGATAATTTCCTCCCTTTCTTTGAGCTTGTACTCGCAGTTTATGTCTTTGGTTTTAAAGGCTATTGGCTTTTCTAATAGGGCTGCTAGTTGAGTTGCCAACATTGCCTTATTTCTTGGTTTTTCTGTTTTATCTAAGCAAACAGCACTTTCATTATTCCAGAATAATTTTAACACATCTTCATGAGAAGAAATTTTATAAACATCTGAGTAATTGATATCACTAGCTACATTACCGAGGATAAAAATTTGCTCAGGTTGATAAAGATTGATAAAATGTAAAATTTTCCAATCAATCCTGTCTGCTATTAGAATTGGCTTTTTAAGCGGAACCAGGGAATAAACGTTTTGCCATTCCCTGTCTGTGATGAAAAGAATTTTTTCTTTAAATGGAGATGAGTTGTAAATGAAAATTTTGGTTGAGTTTTCTGCTGATTTGTCTTGATAGTTGACTCTTAATTTGAGGTTATACGTGCCTAGAAGATTTGGAGGAAGAGTTGTATTAAACTGATAAGAACCATTAGTAAAGTTTTTGAAGTTTTGTATTGATAAGAAAGTTTGATCCAAAAATAATTGGAAGTTTTGTTGAGTTAGGTTTGTTAAAGGAGTAGAATTATAGTAAGCCTCTAAATAAATTTGAATGCTATCATTAACAAAGGCTTGAGATGGTGAAGAAATAAGTAGTGTCAATTTTGGCATTATTTCAGTCTTAATACCTAAAAAGGAAAAGAGGTCATACTCATTTTTACTACACCAAGGTGAATTTGCACCAACGCCCGTTATTTTTTCATACGGAAGAGTGTAATTAAAGACTGTCTCATTATCAAAAAGCATTTGAACAAATGTATTATTAAATACTAATGTAAAATTATGCCAATTAGTACCTGGATTATAACCACTTTTTGATAATATAGCTTGCCCATCTATAAAAAAGAAAAATTTATCATAATAACCATCACCCCACCAAACATACTCGTGTGACTCCGTACGAACTATTACATGTAAACTTCCATATTGTCCACTAACCCATCTTCCTTTTGATTGAGCTACCCAATAAGTGAAGTTGTAAGAGTTATTGAAGAAATATCTTACCCATGCTGATGTTGCGCAATCATTGTCTAAAATGACTGAGAAATTCGTGAAATTAATATAATTTTCATTACCAATTATGGTCCATCCAGCTAATTTGAATGCTGATAAATTATAGTTCTCTAGCTCATCTAGAAAACTAAAGGAAACATCAGTATCTACTTCTACAGGAAAAGCTAAACAAATAGGTAAAAATAGAAATAAAGCAAGTGATATAGAAAATATTATTCTTTTCCTAAAATGCGTCATAGATTCATCTTCCTTTGCTTTGTAGAAACCCTATAGGCAAATACCTATAGGGTAG
>JASEGN010000059.1 GCA_030018055.1 Candidatus Aenigmatarchaeota archaeon
CTTTAATACTACTGCAATACTATAATACTATTTATGATAAACTCAAAAATTTTTATCTAATAGTGCATTAAGAGATGGTTGTCTTTCAACAGAATGGACTATAGTTTATGTTCAAAAGTGTAAAGAATGGCTAACATCTGTAATTATACCTGAACTAAAACAGCAAATACAGTTATGAAAATATTTAAATACATCTTCCCACTAATTACTATTGAAAAATATGGCAGATAAAAAAGTTTATGCTTCAATCTGGTATCATCCTAACAGAAAATGGAAACTTGATGAAGCAATAATAGTTGAGAATGGAAAGATAGTTGGTTCTGGGGTTGGGGGTAGCTTTTTCTTTGGTGGACCAAGAGTTAAGCAACAGGTTTTAAAAGAAGCTCTACTTGATCTACTTTTTTTTGATCCTGAAAAATATGAAGATGAAGAAGAGTGGGAAAAGGAATTTGAGAAGCTAAAGAAAGAAGTTGAAGTTGAATTTGTAGATGATAAAAAATTAAAGCAGTTAAAGAGAAAATATCCAGAAGAAATTACAGAAGAAGTGTCAGAAGGGGATGAGGAAAAATTAAGCTACATCGGATAATGTAGAAGGTGCTTCTTTAACAATCCTTTGTATTTAAATTTTTTATCGTTTCAATTAAATTTTTAAAAGTTTGTTTTGTGATCGGGATAATTCCTGGGGAAGGTAATTCTAAATTTCTTAACCCAACTTTCTTTCTTGTTTCATAACTTAATTCCAGGGGCTTCTCAAAATGAATACAATTTTTGTAGAATGCGAAAAAATTTTTCCCATTATTTTCACTAACCTTTATTCTGGCAACCATCGCTAAAGCAAATATTTCATTATTTTCTTTTTCATAAAGCAGAACTCTTGCACCTGTGTTCACCTTCTCGAAATTTGGAGATTTTTCATTGTAATGATAAACTTTTCCTTTTACATCCTTGTAGCGAGAAAATTTTACATGCTTAAAAATAAAATACATGGCAAAGTCATCCTTTAAAATTTAGCCCTTCACTACACCCATTGGCACTAATCTTACAACCCTCTTACTTATTCCAGCTTCTTCCGTAACTCTTGCTACT
Organism: Candidatus Aenigmatarchaeota archaeon; assembly: GCA_030018055.1. Lineage (GTDB taxonomy): Archaea > Aenigmatarchaeota > Aenigmatarchaeia > CG10238-14 > SCSR01 > JASEGN01. The sequence continues at coordinate 1,087 of JASEGN010000059.1, forward strand.
TCATCTATATCTTTATAAGCTTCAGGTGCTTCTTCAGCCATAACTTTCCAGCTTGCAGGTCTGGATAAAATTCCTCTTTGAGTAAGTCTTCTAGCTACTTCTTCACCTCTAAATCCTTTCAACATTTTTGCTCTTGAAGAAACCCTTCCAGAACCATGAGCTGTAGAATAAAAGGTTTCTTTTGCAGTTTCTGTTCCAACCAAAATGTAGCTTGCAGTACCCATGCTACCAGGAATAAGTACACATTGCCCCACTTTTTGATGGTCTTTTGGTATATCTGGACTACCGGCTGGAAAAGCTCTTGTTGCACCTTTTCTATGGATATAAACTTTTCTTTTCTTCCCATCGATTTCATATTCTTCAATTTTTCCGATATTATGTGCAACATCATAAACAACTTCCAGTCCAATATCCTCTAACTTCATTCCCAAAGTTTTTACCATACTTTCCCTAATCCAGTGCATTATCATGTGCCTATTAGTCCAGGCGTAGTTTGCAGCACAAGCCATAGCAGAAAAATAATCTTCACATTCTTTTGTTTCTGAAGGAGCATAGACTAACTCTCTATCTGGCAATTTTCTCAGTTCATCTCTAAATCTAGATTCCAAAATTCTTAAATAATCTGTACAAACTTGGTGTCCAAAACCTCGAGAGCCTGTATGAATCATTACTGTTGCTTGACCCTCTTTTTCAATTCCAAAAATTTTTGCAATTTCTGGTAAGAAAATTTTATCAACCTTTTGAATTTCTAAGAAATGGTTTCCTGCTCCTAGAGTTCCAAGCTGAGGAGCCCCCCTTTTTCTAGCTTCACTAGAAACTTTCGTAGGATTTGCGCCTTTCATACAACCATTCTCTTCTAGGTGCTCTAAATCTTTTTCTGTTCCATATCCTTTATCCACAGCCCACCTAGCTCCATTTGCTAAAACTTCATCTAAGTCAGAAAAACTTAATTTAACCTTTCCAGCCCTACCTACTCCTGAAGGAACATTTCTAAAAATAGATTCTAATAATTCCTTTAACATTGGTCTTATTTGACCGAGAGTTAAATTAGTGCGTAAAAGTCTTACACCACAGTTAATATCAAACCCGAGTGCAGCTCAAGTTTCCGCCGGGTGATAAACCACCTTCTTCATAATCGAGTGCAGCAACTCCACCAATAGGAAATCCTTAGCCACTTTTAGCTATAGCCGAAATGCATATCGGGGAGTGCTACGCTATGCTTGTAAATTCCTGGTAGAAATGCGACATTAGCTACTTGTTCCACAGCTCCTTCTTCCACCTCTTTTAACAGAGTTTCTGACAGGAAAAGCCATGCTGGTACTTTCATTCCTAGCTTAGCTTCTTTTGGTAGCTCCCAGAGACAGGGGCCAATCTTCTTCAATTTTTCTTTTAATCTTATTTTATTCACCTCCTTAATTTTATTTCTTCCTTTTGATAAAATACCAAACAATGATATTTTCTTCCATAACCATTTTTCCAAGGCCACATATTTTTAAATATCTTTCTAGTACTTATTTTTACTTAATTTTATCTGTAAAATCATTTGGAATGAAGTCCTTTCTTTTTAAATCAAACCTTGCATGGCTTCGGTAAATTCCTCTTCTTTTCCTTTTGGAATTATACCAGAGGCTGCAACAGCATGACCATCACCAAAACCACCAACTATTTTGCAAGCTTCTGGTAAAAGATATGATAAAGGTAAGGATTTTTTTGCTGCTATTGATCTTTGTAAAAGTTTTGGTGCTCTAGCTGATACCTTAACTAGCTCTCTTTTCAAATTACCAAAACCAGGGATAAATGAATTCATGTCCATGAATCCAACCAAGTATTTTTTCTGGTCAACTATTCTTTGAAAGCTTAAGAATGAGCAAAAAGTTCCAAGTACCTTAGTTCCCATTCCTTCAAAAATATCGCTAGCGTGAAACCATTGTAAGTTCTCTGTTAATTTTAGTTTTTCTCTGTAGATTCTGGCTAGAAGTTTTTTATTTGTATTTTTTCTCACTAACTCCAATTTTTTAATTCTTTCATTTATTTCTTCATTGAATCCTTGCAAACAAGCTTTTATTCCTAGTTCAGGTCCACCCCGATAATAGCCAACAGGTCCAAGAATTTGTAGTTTTGAAAAAACATCACCAACATTCATTCCAAACTTTTTAATGTAGTAGCCTTTGCCTTTAATTTCAACTAAGCCATTCTTTACACTCTCATTTGCAATTTCCTTGTTCACACCCTTTAATTCTCCTGGAATCTCTTGACTAGCTACCAGAGCTAGATATGAAAGATCTACATTAGCTTTATTTAATTCTTTTGAAAAAAGATAGCAAACACTTCCACCAGAGCACTCTTTCTCACCAGAAATTCCAAAAAGCTCTGGGTTAAGATTAAAAACTAAGGTATCTTCACTTTTCGTGGCAACATGATGATCAAGTATAATCGTCAGATTTTTTCCTTTATTGAACCTTGAGATAATATCTCCATGAGCCGAGCCTATATCAACATAAAAATATATGTTACCCTTTTTTGAATGTAGTGTTTCAACCACCTCTGGAAAGAGTTTTTCCAAGCAAAAGGTTTTAACTTTAAAACCTTCTCTTCCTAGACTTTCGTAGATTATGGAAGCTGAAGAAATTCCATCAGCATCATCATGGTGTATCAATGTAACTTTTTTCCCCCATTTTCTTAATTGTTTAATTGCAGCGTGAAATTCTCTTGCAAGTTCCATAATTAAATTTGACAAAACAAATATTTCTTTTTAGAGAACTAATTTAAATTGAGAACATGCCTATTAGTACAGCTCCTTATAAAAGAACATATAAACATGTAAAATCAAGAGGAAGAGAGGCGACCATAACCTGTGGTATTTGTGGAAGAGGGGTACCCAGATACAAAACATTTGCACTAACTAAAGGATTTAGAATCACCGATCCATCAATCCTCCAACAAGTTAATAGAAGATTCATCCACATGCTTTCAAGGAGAATTAGGCTATGTCCAAGTTGTGCAAGATTTCAGGGAATTGTTCAACCAGGAAAAAGTGTTAGAAAAAAACATATGGGATTTCGATGAAATTAAGGGGTATTTTATATAAAAAGGTAAAAGAACCTAAAGAAAAAGTCGAGTTTCCAGTAGTCGAAATTAGAAGACCAGAAAAGATTTTTGAATTTCCGAAAATAAAGGACATAAGAAAGCTTAACATAACTTATCCACTACTTGAGCCGTTTGCTTTCGTGAACATTAGATGGGATGAAAAGGAAAGAGCAGTTATTTATAAAATTATTGAACCTGAGCTTACTCCAAAAGAGAGTGATATGTTGAAAAAAATTTGTGATGGGGTAATAGAGTTAGTTGAGGTTAGTTTGGCTGCTATCAAAGATACTAAAAAAGTCATGGAATATTTGGAGGAGCAGGTTAGAAAGGTTATTAAAGATCTTGGTTTAATGCTAACACCAGAAACCTATACAAAGTTTATGTATTATATTTACAGAAATTTTGTTGGAATGGGTGAGGTAGAACCTTTGCTTTCGGATCCATTTATAGAGGATATAAGTTGCGATGGGGTAAACCTACCTATATATATTATCCATAGAAACTTTGGCTCGATAAGGACAAACATAGTCTTTGAAGATATAGATACAATAAGAGAGCTTATAATAAAAATGGCTGAAAAATGTGGAAGGTATGTAAGTTATGCTGAGCCAATTCTAGCAGGCACTCTTCCAGATGGCTCGAGAGTTTCTGCAACTATTGCTCCAGATGTTGCTACAAGGGGAGGTACATTTACGATCAGAAAATTTACCGAAAGACCGTTTTCTCCAATAGATCAAATAAGGCTCGGAACAGCTTCCTCAGAGCTGTTGGCATATCTATGGTATATATTAGAGCATAGACTTTCAGTTCTTATAATTGGTGGGACTGCAACAGGTAAAACATCATTTCTAAACTCAATTTGTATGTTTATTCCAAGGGAGGCTAAAATTGTTAGTATTGAAGACACAAGGGAGCTAAGGTTAGTCCATGAGCATTGGGTTCCAGGTTTGGCAAGGGTTGGCTTTGGGATGCCTCTTCCA
>JASEGN010000005.1 GCA_030018055.1 Candidatus Aenigmatarchaeota archaeon
ATTTCATTTGAGCATAGGCTCTAAGTAAGATTGGACATCTTATCTTTCCGCATAAAAATTTAGAACCCTTGCAAAGGATGCATCTTTCATCTAGAGTAACGGTTTTAATTTTCGCAGCAGTTAATTCCATTACAACATTCTTATTTTCGATTAGCTTTGAAATCCAAGGATTCGTCGTCATAATAAAAGTTTAGAAGATAAACATATACTAAATTTTTAAGAGAGTTGTTAATATTAACCAAACAGGCTCAATTTCAATTAACTTTTTAGTGAAGAAATTGTGAAAGGTAATATAGCTTTCCTCTTCTCTTGAGAAATTCTTCAGCTAGGGCATAATAAGCCTGTGCTCCAGTGCTTTTTTTGTCATAGAGCATAATCGGTTTGTGATGGCTTGGGGCCTCAGCAAGTCTTACATTTATTGGAATAAAGACTTTATAGACTTTTTCTTTAAAAGTACTTCTTACGATCTTTTCAACCTCAAAGGAAAGATTGTTCCTCCTATCAAACATCGTCAAAATAAAACCATTTATATTAAGCTTTGGATTTATTTCTTCCTTGATTGCGTCTATGGTATTGCAAAGCTTACTAACACCTTCTAATGGAAAATAATGCACCTCTATTGGTATGATAACCTCATCGGCAGCTGTTAACGCATTTATGGTGAGCAAACCCAAAGATGGTGGTGTGTCCATAAAAACAAAGTCATAATCTAGTGGACAATTCAACTTTCTTTTAAGCCTGAATTGCATACCAACTTCGTTTATAAGCTGAACTTCAGCCTTCGCCAAGCTTCTGCTTGAAGGAATTAAATCTAAATTATCTACTTGTGTTTTTATAGCGACATCTTTTACAGAAATATTTTTATCCATGAGCAGGTCATAAGTAGTTAGTTTTGGGTTAAACTTTCCAACATAATCGGTTGTATTTGCTTGAGGGTCCATGTCAATGAGTAAAACTCTTTTTCCAAAATTAGCGAGGTAGGAAGAGAGATTAACAGCAAGATCAGTTTTGCCAACACCCCCCTTCTGGTTTGCAATTGCGATTTTAATGTTCATATTTTTTCTCTCTTGAAAATGTTTAAGGGATTATCTCCCAACCTTTCAAATCTAAATTTAGTAGATGTTTTAAACTTTTTTCCATATTTAAGTTTTTTTTGAATTTGGGGACTTATTAATTTTTTTTGTTTTGGTTTTAAACTTTTTGTTTTCATCTCTCTTGTTTCAAGAATCTCTTGTAACTTCTTTCCAAACGATAATATATCGTCCTTAACTCTTCTTTCTCTCCTCCTCACACTTTTGAGAACCGTGAAAACAACAACACAAAATACTAGTAAGGATAAGAAGTTGAGATTAGTTTTTATTGTTGAAACAAGCATTCCTGTAAATTGCGTTAATCCTGGAAGAAGCTGTGAAGGTTGAGTTTGGTTAGTAATTGTTTCTACTTCCTCCTCTGCTACCGGAGAGACTAGCATTGCTAAACTACCTTCCCTTCCTATTTCAGGGTTGCTAACAAGAATCTTTATTTCTCTTGGACCAATACTTTTGGGTAGCAGGTTTATCGTAACTGTTTTTTCTTCCCCCACCCCCAATTCTTCAATTGTAGATGGAGAGTAACTTTCAAATTCATTCAAGCCTCTTACTTCTATTGCAAGATTTTTTAAACTTTTTTGGCCAATATTAGAGATTTGGATTGTTATTGTTGTGGTCTTATCAACAGGAATTTGAGGGCTTGGTGGCAATTTTATTGACAAGTCAACCTTACTAATAACTTGCAAAGTATGGATTTTTTTATCATTGTTGTAGACTGTGCTTTGGGTGGAAATCTCTAACTCATAAGCACCTTCTGAAGAGGGGGTTATAATGGTAAAACTGAAAATACCATCTTTATTTGTTTTTGTTTTGTGACTCTCTTCACGCAATTTATAATATATTTCCAGATTTCCTACAGGGTTACCAGCAGTGTCTGAAACAATTCCTTGAACTTCTATTTGCTCATTTAAGAAGTATTTTTCTTTTTCTGGTCTTAGGGTGGATTTAATTTGAAGGGTATCCTTTTCTCCAATCAAAATGGCAGATAAACCATGTAATTGTAACGTTACATATCCACCTGGCCCCATCGAATAAATTTCAAAATCACTTAACTCTTCCCATTCAGAGTTACATATCCTTTGCCCGAAGTTCCAGTTCACACATTTCATAACCTGTAGCTTTTGTTCGTCTAGACCAGGATAAGCCCTATCATCGTACTCTATTTCTAATTTAACAAATTGAAACGGAAGAGCAAAGGATAAAACAATTCCTCCGGCAATTTTGAATCCAGGAAGATGTAGGTTCTTTCTGGTAAGCATGTCGTAGCAAAACAAATTTTCAATATTTCGAATTAAAGTTACACCGTAGAATGCTGCAGATCTTAGCCCTCTGAATTGGGCTAGGGTAACAGTATAGTTTCCAGTTATCAAATTGGCCAGATAATTTCCATCACCACCAATAACTAAACTTTTTCCCACCTCACCACTATCAAAAATTATCCTTCCTGTCATTGGGTTTCCTTCTGCGTTTAAAACCTTTCCAAAAACTTTTACCAGATAAATAACTTGAATTTCTTCCATCTTCGTTATTGTCTTAAAATTTGCAGTGACGAGGAGGGTATATTTTCCTGGATTCTTTGGAGGGAGGGATATTTTTATTTTTGTTCCCTCCAAATTCCAATTAGTTAATTCAATCTCATTAAGAGTAATTGTTAAATCACTTTGTTTTAAAGTGAGGGTTGAGTTGTGATATTTTGCAACTTCTATATCTAGTGTAATCTCCATATTTTCTTCAACCTCAACTTTACCTTGTTTTATGGAAAATTCTACAGGATCTTTTGTTTCAAAATTTCTTGTTGTTGAAATTGTTGCACCTTCGTAGGTTGCTTTTAGGGTTACTGGTATAGTATTTTCTTTGTTTTTCTCTAGACCTAAAGATAATAAATTTAAAGTGAGAATGTTTACTTCGATACCGTTGATAACTTCAGATGCAGATGAAATTAAAATTTCCTTCTCGTTCGCTATGGCATCCCAGTTCGCAGCAGGTACCCAAACAGCTTTTTCACTTTGGCCATCGTTGACGAGTATAATTGCTGTTAGCTTACCAATTTCATCATCGCTATAAGCAAGTGTTTGCTCAATTTTGCCAAAATAAAACTCCCTTACGGTTATGTCTATTGTTTTATTTGTTAGGTTTCCAGCGTCGTTACATTTCAAAGTTACCCTGTAAATTCCTGGACCCTTATTTTTCATGGGTATGTTCCACGTAGCTGTAAAATTTTCCCCCCCGACAGGGGTGGTTGCATCAAGTGTATTTTTCCATTGAGAAGGGTCCAATTTTTCAAGGACAAGAGTTACGGGTGATTGTAGCTCAGTTGAGTTGCTGCAAGTATATGAAATTTTTATGCTCTCATCAATCCATGCCTTCTGGGGAGCAATAATATTCGTTATTTCCGCGCCTAAAGCTACCGGTAAAAAAGCTACAAACAAAACCATAAAGCTTACAATGAAGATTAAATTGCGAAACATCACGTCAACCTATATCTTAATCTTTTCGCGAAAGCTAGAATTCCTGGGTTATATTCTCTCCCCAACAATTTTGCTGCAATTTTCTTGAAGCCTATGCTAGCTTTGGCATAAGGATTTAGGGAGAGTATAGGCTTCCTTCTAAAAAGGCTTCTCTTAACTTCACTATCCTCTGGAATGATGCCTGTAATTGGTAAGTTAAAACCGAACTCTATCTCCTTTGCAACCAAATCATATCGAGAGGAACCACTCCTATTAAGAATGACCCCCTTAACACTCTTTCCCATCCTCTCAACCAATAGTTTAGCCCTCATCGCTTCTGTAACAGAAAGTACATCTGGAGTTGTAACTATCATTGCTGAATCACAAATTTCTAAAACTTTTTTTGTCCTTTCATGCAAGCCTGGAGAAAAATCTATAAGGATCGTTTCATCAAAATCTCTTAAGCTCTTTCTTACTACCGATGCACCTCGTTTAAAAATTTGTGAAGTTAGGAAGGAAGGAATTATTTTAATGCCAGAAGGATGGAGAATAATATGCTCTTGAATGAAATCTCTTAATCCTTTTCTCTCGGAGATTTTTTGTGGTTGCAAATATTGCTCTAACCCAAGCAAAAGTTCTATGCTGGTGCTGTTTGAACCATCATCAAGTAGAATTATAGGTTGACCAAACTGCTGGAGAGCTAATCCAAGATTTACTGCTACCGTTGTTTTTCCAACTCCACCCTTTGCTGAAAAAATTCCTACAATTTCACTCATGTTTCTACAAAATTCTATTGATATTTAAAGATTTTAAAATTTATCCTATTTTTCCCTAGGAAGTAGTAGCTTTTCTTTTTACTGCCATGCCATCGAAAAGAGGTTGGGAAAGATAATGGAGAATTGCGGAACCTACCCTTCTTCGAGTGATCAATTTTTCTCCCTTCAATTCAAAAATATATTTAGAAGCTGTAATTCTGCTTACGTCCAGCTCCTTTGCAATATCTTTTAAAGTTAAGCCCTCTGGGTGCTTTGTTAAAATATCAATTATTTTAGTTTTAATATCTACCATTTTAATTTATCCCTATTTATAAATTTTCTTTTTTAACTAATAAAATTTTCTTTTTAGATTATCTAAAGGAATTATCCGAAGGAATAAATCATTCCATCTATAATAATTACCGCTGTAAAAAATAAAATGTATGAAAGATGAAAGTTTGAATTATTTAATAATTAGTAGCTTACTAGTATTTCTACTATTAGCAGTAGTAGCTGTAATAGCACAGACTAGTGATACAGATACAGCAACAGTGGATGTAGTAGTAGCTAACTTAACAATAATAGATATTTCTCCAAATGCAGTAACATTTTCTGACATTAACCCAGGAGCAGTTTCTTCTGCTGACACGACATTTGATTTAGAAAACCTAGGAAGTAAACCGATTGACTACATTACAGCTGACATAATAGGATTACCAACTAGCAATCCATTCGAAACTGGTTCAGCAGCAAACTATTATGCAGGAAATTTCTTGGCTATATCGGTGAATAAGGCATCAGCCACCGCAGACCCAACAGAAACAGATGTTGATAAATTCGAGTTTGTAAGAACTAGGAACTTCAACGAATCTGACGATACACCAAGATATCTAACAGTGCCAACTGGAAATTTCAACGGTAGATTTAGGTTTGATAATGAGGAATTCTTCTTTGCGGCAACACCAAGTGCAGGATATTATGGAAATGGAACTTTATATATAGGAACTGCAGCACACAATGATGCAAACCTAGGTGATGTCGATGTTACTGATAACGGTGTCGCACTTACATTCTACACAAGTGCTGCTGACACCCCCCACGTGGGATATGCAGATGTTACAATAAGTCTGGCTTCAGGAGACCAGAAGTATTGTGCCATCGTAAATGCAACTACAGCAACTGCTGGTTATGTTGACCTAGCGAGATTTACTGCAGATGCTATAAGCAAGTGTGGCACAGGTGCAGCTGATGGTGGAAAATATATCGTTGATGCAGGTGCTGATCAGGTTTTACAGCCAGGACAATCAAAGGGTCTCAACCTGGGTGTAAGAATAGCCTATGGTGTATATCAAGGTTCGCTGAGTCAATCTACACTAGAAATAACAGCTACATCAACCTATTAATGAATAAAACTTAGTAGCGTTAAAAGGGGAAAACTAAACTTTTTTAGACTTTTTTTTCAAAAATTTTTTGGATTTCTGTTGTATTACGAATTAGAATTTATTCTTTTCAATGTAAAAAACTTAAAATTTTTAGACTTTTATGGAACTGTTAGGAAGATGGACCTCAAAAATATTTGTAAAATTATTATTCCAAGTGCAGCTCCTAACAAGGTTGACGTGAAATAAAACTTTTCAGCTACAACTTTTGGCCTTAAAATGATACCACTAATTCTCTCATAGGCTTCACTCAAATCAGGTGTTGTTGTACTAAAAGAAGCTACTCCCCCAGTTTCACTAGCTATAAATCTAAGCTCTTCTTCATCTATCTCCATGAACTCTGCAGCTGGAGAACCCATACCAATTGCATGAACTGTAATTCCACTTCTTTTTAAGATCTCAATTGCATTCTTGAGCATAATTCCAATGTTATTATGACCATCGGTCAGTAGCAATATAGTCCCTGGTTCATCCTCTGGAAATAATTTAGAAGAAATTATCAGAGCATCACCGATAGCTGTTCCAACTAGAGTAGCAGGTTCTATTCCTCTTATACTTGCCTTTATTTCCTCCTTATTAGTAGAAAGATTTTGAACAATTTCTACTATAGGACCAAATGTAACAACACCAACCTTAGTTGTTGCAAAATCTATTTTATCCAGGAAACCAATTACAGCCTGTTTTGCTGCTTCAAGCCTATTAGGTTTATAATCTTCGAAAAGCATGCTGTAAGATTTATCAATTGTTAGAACAATATTCTGAGATTTTGTGGGAACATACCTAACCCAAGCTATACCACTTGCTGCAAGACAGATGAAGAAAAGAGAAGAAATTGTAAGAGCAAGCTGGACTAGTTCAACCCCTCTCTTTTTTTTACCTACCTTAAGCTTCTGTAGAACTGCAACATTTGTAAACTTTAAGGCCTCTTCTCTTTTTACTTTTTTCCCGTAAAAATAGAAGAAGATTGAGATAACGCTAAAAATACCCCAAACATACACCCAAAACCAATTCTCAACTACTAACATGTTGCTCAAGATTTCGTAAATTCGTCCACAATTCTTAAAGCTAAGTCATAGCTCTTCTCATAATCTATGGTAACGATACCCTCATAGAGCTGCGTGGAAATTGAGCTAAAGAATTTACAAAGCTCATTCTTTAGCTTCTCATTTATGTCTCTTTCTTTTATTACTTCTACTATCTCATCGTAGGTAAGCTCTTTTTTCAAATCAAAAACAACTTCCAGAAATTCCTTAAGGTAAAATGCTAGGGCAACAACCCCTATGTCTTTTGGAAATGGTCTTGTGCTCTTCAAATGGTCTAAAACAAAATTTTTTAATTCAGCTGTTCTGACAACTTTCTTTCTTCCTCTCAAGCCGACTAACATCTCGAAAAACCCGCGCGTGTAAACTACCTTTGTTGACTTTGCTTCAATTTCTGTAAGCTCTTTCTTGAAGTTTAAGTTGATGTAATCTCTAACAATCCTTGATGAAATTTTTCTTTTCCCAGCCTCTTCCATTATGATCTCCCTTGTTGGAAGAAGTGGTATTTTCATGTTTTCGCGCGATAATATCCTTTCTTTTCCAAAAGGAGTTTCTCGAAGAACTTCTATACCTTTTAGTACAAGAAATAATTTACCTTCACTGACGTATTTTTCTAATTCAATCGGCTTTTCTTCCAATTTCTTTGTTTTTTTTGTCTTCATTACTAAAAATTAGGTTTTCCGACTTAAATTTTTGATTAAACTGTTTATTAGATTTTTTCTTACAAATAATCGAATGAGCGTGTCTAACAATTCTATATAATATCTTTTCTATCCTCATATAAATCTTAGTTAAGTAAGCAATTACTCTTGCTCCTATTCTTGTGATGCTTGTATCTATACGAGATGTCTTAAGTCTATCTCCAAATTCATTGGTTAATGATCCAAATAGTGACTCTCCTCTTCCCCTCTGCTTATATCTAATTCTATTTACCAGCTTCCTATACAGCTTCCTAGCCTTATGCCTGTAGTATCCTCTGTATCTCTTCTTATTGGGAGCGGTGCTACCTAATTTTTAGACACGCTCCTTTGGAATAATATCACACTGATAATGATAGATTTAAATACTATTCTAAATGAAAATTTAAGTTAGATTTATATATTAAAGGTGGGATTATGCAGGTGGCAAGAATAAAAATTAGTGGGAAAAACCTGGAAGAATTAGACGATGTATGCAACCAGATTAGAGATATCGCTAAAAAATTTGGTGTGGATTATCGTGGGCCAATTCCACTTCCAACAAAAAAGTTAAGAGTGGTTACATTAAAAACTCCTTGTGGAGACGGTACTGGTCATGGCAATGCAACCTACGATAAATGGGAGCTAAGAATTCATAAAAGAATTATGGATGTTCAGGCAGACGACAGAACTTTAAAACAGATAATGAGAATATCAATCCCTCATGATGTTCATATTGAAATTAAGCTTATAGGTTAATTTTATTATATGAAAATTTTCTTTGTAACATCTAGCCATAAAAATTATTAGATTTGGGAAGATGAAAACTTATCTAAAATTTCTTTATTCACATGAGAAAAAACTTGGAAAAAAGTTGAGAAAAAGGGGTTTAACCATTACAGTTTCTGGACTTGCTGGTAGTGGAAAAACAACTGGAGCCAAGGCTATCGCGAAAGCTTTAAAACTAAAATATTACGAGATTGGAGCTATTCAAAAAAGCTTAGCTAGAAAAAGGAAAATTAGCCTAGAACAACAGGTGAAAACTAGAGCAAATAAAATTGATTACATGATGGACAGGAAATCCTTAGAGCTTGCTATGAGAGGGGGTTGTGTTATCGTTGCGAGATTGGCAGGATGGGTTGCTGGCAGATGGGCTGATGCAAAGATTCTTTATGTTGCACCAATAAATGTTCGTGCTAAAAGAGTCGCAAGAAAAGAGGGAATTTCAATAAATGAAGCAAAAAAAAGAATTAGGTCACGAGACATTGATGATAGGAAAAAATACAAGAAGATTTATGGAATTGACCTCCAGGATAAATCAATTTACGATATCATCATAGACAATTCTAAGATCTCATTGGAAGAGGGTAAAAAAATAGTTGTGAGATCAACAAAAGATTTTTTAAAGAAGAAAAAAATAGTTATAGCAATTTCTGGTTCACCAGGAACTGGAAGTACAACAATCGCGAAAGAATTGGCAAAGAAACTTAGATTAAAATATTTTTCACCTGGAAAAATTTTTAAAAGTTACGTAAGAGAAAAAGAAGCTGAAGCTGCGCTAAAAGTTTGGAAAACCAGAGGAAAAAGTAAAAGATTTCATTTAGGGTTAGATGACCAGCAACGGAAGATTGCTGAAAAGGGGAATTGTGTAATTTGTGGTAAACTCTCCATTTTTGTTTTGAGGGATTTGGCTGATTACAAAATCTGGATTAATGCTCCTCTGCCTATTAGAGCAAGAAGGGTAATGAAAAGGGATAAGTTATCTTTCAAAAATGCAAAAAAACTTTTAATGGAAAGGGAACTCATAGAAAGAAAGGAATGGAAGAGAATTTATGGAATTGATTATACTAAACAAAAAAATTCGGCCGATTTGTCAATAAACACATTCAATTTGAATCCAAAACAGGTAGTTGAGAAAATTTTAAAATTTATCAACAGTAAAAAACTCTGATGGTATGAACGCAAAAAAGATAAGAGTTCACGTGCTCATTTCTGGTGATGTCCAGGGTGTTTTCTTCCGTCATCATACTAGAGAACTTGCTAAACAACTTGGCTTAACAGGTTGGGTAAGGAATACAGAGGATGATAAAGTTGAGGCAATTTTTGAAGGTGATAAAGATAAAATTAAAAAAATTCTTGAATTTTGTAAAAAGGGGCCTACTTTAGCTAGGGTTAATAATGTAAAAGCAGAAGAAGAAAAATTTAAGGGAGAATTTAAAGATTTTGAAATTATATATTAAATAGAAATAGCCCTGTCGTCTAGTGGTCAAGGATAGTTAATCCCTTAAACGAGGCTTTGGACTCTGGTCTAAAGCGCAGATAAAAGATGAAGAGAGAAACCTCGGGACTGCGGTTCGAATCCGCACAGGGCTATGTTAAATTGAATTAAAATTTTACGTGTTAAAACAGTTTATCAAAATTACTACTTCTAAAAATAATGCGATTTTATTGAACGATTGTTCAACTAAATTTATCCACCTTTGTACATTGGTATCTTCACTGCCAATAATCTAGCTAAGTTTTCTATAAGTTTTGGTTGAATAACAGCAATATCGCTGGCTGTTATTATCCCAACTAATTTTTCTCCATCAACCACTGGTAATTTTTTTATCTTGTTATCCACCATAATCTTGGTTGCATCATCAATCGCATCTGTTGGAGAAATTGTTATAACCTTTTTTGTCATTATATCCTTCGCTTCAGTTAACGCAAGGTCCATACCTTCAGCTACAGCATTTAAAATATTTCTCTCTGTAAGTATACCAACAACCTTATCTTTTTTCATTATTACTATGCTACCAATATGATATTTGCCCATTATGTTGGCGGCCTCTTTTATTTTAACATTCTCCTCAGCAACTACTACATTCCTCTGCATCACATCTTTAACAAGCATAAATAAATTTAAAATTTTTAAAGAACAAATAAATATATGTTAAAGGTAAAGAGCGATAGAAAAATAAGGATTTGCGAAAATTTTCCGTAAAACTTCTAGAAAAATATAATGAACTTCATAGACAACATGAAAGGGAGATAAACTACATAAGTTAGGTTATCGATACCAATACTGTTGTTCTATAAACCCTTTTACCTTTTCTTGTTCCAATAAGTTTTTTTGTTATTTTAACTCTAGCTTTGTAAAGGCTCCTCAATTCCTTTGATATTTTTAGTGCTGCTGATGTTGAACCAAGATAAACGTCGAGAAACTTATTTCTAACCACTTGGGATATAAAAGCAAGCTCATCACGTGTGCTTAAACTCTTAAGTTTGTTTTCTATTTTCTCCAAAATTTCGTCGAAAATATCCCTACTTACACGTACTTGAATTATCGCTTGATAATAACCAGTTTGTCTCATCCAACAGAATTTACAGGTAATTAATTTAACAATCAACCCACAAACTTTTCGTTCAGATTTTCTTAAATCATAAACTTTTATATTAAGATTCAAGTAAAGTTTCTTGTCTGAAATTCGATGAGTTATACTCTCCACATTTGTAGGCTTAAATTTTTTCAACAAAAAATTTTTAACAATTTCATTCATTGATTGAGGCTTATCATTAATAAAAAATCTTTCACAAACTTTGCATTTTCTTAAGATAATTTTTTCTGGAATTAAGTTAACATATGTAATTTTTGAAAGGAAACATTCTTCACACAAGTTTTCATAGAATTTTTCTGTTACCCTTCCACATTTAGGACAGAATCTTTTCACAATTTAACTTACCTTGAAAGTAAAATAACTCTGCTTGCCTCATCCTCTTCCTTTATTTCATAGCTTGTATAATGAGATAATTTCTCAGCAAATTCCTTGATATCTTTCATTTCTAGCATAGCGCTACGAGGTAATCTTTTTTGTGCTTCACCGACATGAAAAAAAGATTTTACTTCTATAAATTTGGGTTCCGTTTTTAAAACTAATTTTCCATATTCTTCAGGATCTTTCAAATTAACTTCTCTAATCAAGGTTAACCTAATAACAGTTGTGCAGCTAAAACTTTTCACTAGCTCCAAACTTTTGTTGAGTCTTTCCCAAGCATTTGGAATTAGTGGTACTGAAACTTTTTCAAAGATTTCTTTATTAGGGCCATAAACACTAATATAAAGATTTGTTGGTTCTTCCTCGAGTTTTTCCAATCTTTCAGGCATACTGCCATTGGTTACTAAAAAAGCCGTCATATTTCGTTTTTTTATTTCACCTATGAGTTGTGAAAGTTGTGGGTATAGGGTTGGCTCTCCATCCAGAGAAATCGCAAAATGTTTAGGATTCATAGCTTCTTCAAAAATCTCTCTTGGAGTGTTTGGATTTCCACCGAATCCAGATAAAAGTTCCCTTTGAGATTTTATGCAACCGTCTATTATTTCATTTGGTTCGTTCCATTTCTCTAGTTCTTTAAAAGGAATTATGCCATGGAAACGCCAACAATGCAAGCAGCTAAAATTACATATCAGCGAAGGTGTCATCTGAACGCAACGATGAGATTTAATTCCGTACCATCTTTTATAACAAAACCTTCTTTTATTCAAAACCTCTTTTGTCCAATGGCATATTTTTATAGTTGAGTGACTCCCAACAATCCTATAGCCAGCATTCAGCAATTTTTTTCTTGCCTCTTCCGAAATTAACTTCATATCGCCACTAATAAAATTTATCTTTAATGATAACTATGGTAAGATGGAATAAAAAAGCATGGAATAAGATTTATAGGAAAGAAGAAAAGATTGTAACAACTGTACATGAAGATGTACCAAAAATTGTTAGATTCTTTAAAAAGAAAGGTGTCAAAAAGATTCTTGATTTGGGTTGTGGTACAGGCAGACATTTGAGATATTTAACAAAACATGGTTTCGATGTATACGGAATTGATATTTCTAGCTATGGTATAAAAACAGCTAAGAAATTTCTGGAAAAAGAAAATTTGAAATCTCATCTAAAAGTTGGTGATATTTACAAAAAACTGCCTTATGGAGATAATTTTTTTGACGCGATAGTTAGCATAAAAACTATGCACCATGGTAAAATAGAGAATATAAGGAGGTTAATAAAAGAAATTGAAAGAATTCTTAAATCAAATGGCTTAATTTTTATCACCGTTACCAAAAGAAAACCCAAAAAGATGATACCAAAAGAAAAATTGTGGAAAATAAAATTTATCGCACCTAGGACTTTCATCCCTTTAACAAGTGAAGAAAAAGGATTAATTCACTATTGGTTTAATAGAAAGCTTTTAAGAAAGAGTTTCAGAAATTTTATAATTTATAATATATGGGTTGATTTTGAGCATCATTATGCCTTGTTTGGAGAACTTAAAAGGAAATTATAATTCTTTGATACTGAAAACTTTTTTAAAATAGAGGAGGTATATGGGCTAGGCCGGATTTGAACCGACGACCCCCGGTATTTACGCTTAGTTGCCTTATAAGACTTACACAGCACCTCGGTGCTCCACCAGACTAAGCTACTAGCTTTAGCTAACCTCCACTACTATCTCTAGCCCATAATATTTAATATGTGAGAAACCATAAAAATTTAAGTATTTAAACATCTATATAATTTATTTGAGGTGAAAAAAATGGTACAAGCTGTGGTTGGTCAATTGGGTGGACAACCAATATTAATATTACCTGAAAGTACGCTTAGACAAACCGGAAAAACTGCACAAAAAAATAATCTAGCAGCTGCTAGAGCGATTGCAGATGCTATCAAAAGTGTTCTTGGACCGAAGGGAATGGACAAGATGCTCGTAGATTCAATCGGAGATATTGTTATTACAAATGATGGAGTAACAATTCTGGAGGAAATGGAAGTAGAGCATCCAGCAGCTAAGATGATGGTAGAAGTCGCAAAAACTCAGAATGAGGAAGTTGGAGATGGAACAACAACAGCAGTAATTCTCGCGGGTGAGCTTCTAAAAAAAGCTGAAGAGCTTCTCGACCAAGAAATTCATCCAACAGTAATCACGAAGGGTTATAGGATTGCTAAAGATGAAGCATTGAAAATTTTAGATAAAGCATCAACACCTATAAAACTAGAGGATGAGGAGAAATTGATAAAAATCGCACTTACAGCAATGTCAGGGAAATCCGTGGAAAAGGCTTCACCAAAATTAGCTAAGCTTGTTGTAGATGCAGTTAAAATTGTTGCCGAAAAAGAAAACGGAAAAAACATTGTTAACACTGATAACATAAAACGTGAAAAGAAGCATGGTGGTACAGGTGAAGATACGGAGCTTGTGAGAGGTATTGTGATAGACAAAGAGATTGTACATCCTGCTATGCCAAAATCTATTAAAGACGCTAAGATTGCTTTACTTGATTGTGCACTTGAAGTAAAGGAACCAGAAACAGATGCACAAATTAGAATTACAAGCCCTGAGCAAATACAAGCCTTTATAGAACAAGAACAAAAGATGCTTAGAGATATGGTAGATAAAATTGTGAAAAGTGGCGCGAATATAGTAATATGCCAGAAAGGGATAGATGATCTTGCTCAACATTACCTAGCGAAGGCTGGAATTTCAGCTTGTAGAAGGGCTAAGAAATCTGACATGGAAGCTCTTGCAAAAGCTACAGGAGGAAAAATAGTTACAAACTTAGAGGATTTATCAAAGGAAGATCTAGGATATGCGAAGGTTGTTGAGGAAAAGAAAATCGCAGGTGAACAGATGATATACGTACGTGAATGTAAAGACCCAAAAGCAGTTACGATATTAGTAAGGGGAAGCACAGAGCATGTTGTTGATGAAATTGATAGAAGTATAGAAGATGCAATCGGTTCAGTTGTTTCTGCAGTAGAAGTTGAAAAAATTGTGCCCGGTGCTGGTGCAATTGAAGCAGAAGCATCCAATAAATTGAAGAAGTTTGCTGAGAAATTCTCTGGAAGAGAACAGTTAGCAGTAAAAGCATTTGCCGATGCAATAGAAATTGTACCAAGGTGCTTAGCTGAAAATGCTGGTTTAGATCCTATAGATATTCTTGCTGAGTTGAGAGCCACCCACGAGCAAGGTAAAACTACTTATGGGATAGATGTATTTGATGGAAAGGTTGTAGATGCAGTTGCTATGGGTGTTATAGAGCCTCTGAAGATTAAGACACAGGCTATTAACTCAGCTACAGAAGCTGCAGAAATGATCTTAAGAGTCGATGATGTAATCTCTGCAGGGAAATTAGAGAAAGGTCCACCAACGAGAACTCCAGAAATGCCAGAAGAGGAAGTTTAATCTAAGACTATAAATCTTAAAATTGGTAGCGTAAGCTACCTATATAAGTTTTATTTTATACTAAGGTAATCTTTAATTGATATTATGCCCGAAAAGGAAGAGAAAGAAGAATATGAATTAATTCCTATTTCACCGATTAGGAAAATAGAAAAGAGATTAGAAGAGTTAGAAGCTACGAGAGCAGCTATAGATATTAAAGAGTTCTTCTCTCAAATAATTGACATAATAAAGATGAATCAATCATTGGTTGAACAACTTATGAGGGCGAATGATGCGTTAAGAATAGAAATCTCAAGGTTACCAAGTAGAATAGAAGACCTTGTGAAAAGTTTAGATGAGCTGGTTGGCTATATAAAATTGGGCGCTACTGAAGAAATTTCTCCAATACCGGCAACTCTTCCAGAAACATTTAAATCTTTAGATGAAAAAATAGGTCAATTAGTTGAAGGTAATAAAAAAATGATTGAAATGAATCAAGTAATTATTACTAGCTTAGAAGAGTTAGGCAAGAAATTGAGAAGACCAGTCCCACCTGCATTACCACCTTTAAGAAGAGTTCCACCAACAGCACCACTCGAAAGATAATAAATTGATTAAGCTATGAGCAGAGCGCAAGTAAATGTAATATCAATAACCCTGATTGTAATTTTATCAATAGTCCTTGTAGGCACAGGTTATCTTTGGATAAAACCATTAATTGAAAAAAAGCAAGATACTTTAAAGGTTGAAAAATTATTGAGTGATTTTAGCCAAGAGAATCTAGATTCACTTCCAAGGAAAATAGAACATGTAGCTAAAACTCAAGCTGAAGTAAGTTTTACAATTAGTAGCGATGGTATATGGAGGCTTTATCCATCAAGCTATGTAGGATTAGAGAATAACTCAATTGAATTTTTTACTTTTTCTAAGGCTATAACAGGGAAAATAAGTGTTGGAATGTGGAAATCTTTTGTAGAGGGAGTTACATGTCCGCCTTCTAAAGGCAGGATTGGTGAAATTCCATATGTAGTTTGTGTAAGAGCAGATACATTTGCAGATGGCTATAACGTTACATACAAGATAATATTTAGGGAATTAGAAGGTGTAACTAGAGGAAGTAAGATAAATTTAGAGAAGTGGACTGCAATTTCTCCAGAAACTTCCACCTCCAGAGATATAAAAATTAAAAGAGGAGATATTTATTCTAGATTTCTGGACACTAAAACATTAATTATAACAGAAGTTAAATTTTCACTTGTATGAAAAAATCTCAAGCTCTGATAATTCAATTCATCCTATTTTTCTTGATAGGAATTGCCATTTTTGTTGCTGTAGGCAATCTTTTTAGACTCCAGCTAGACATTTTCACTAGTGATGTGTTGACTGAAAGTCTAGGATTAACAAATAGCTATGTAGGCTCAATTGTGATATATTCTACTATAGGTTGCAAGCAATGCGATTGGATAAATTTTACAGTAACTTTACCAGAAAAGATTACTCACCATTACTATAAGATAAATTTTGCCAATAAAGGAATAAATGTATCGGCCTTAGATAGACCAGAGTATTTTTTCTCGTCACCACACAATTTAAACTACACCATAAATTTGAGTGGAGAAGTCTTCTCTGCCCAACCCATATTTTTAACCTTCGACGGAACTAATTATAAATTAGAGGTGGGGTGATGGTAAGAAAAATTTCTCAAAGGGCTGTATTCAAAGCTTTTGTAAAGGGGTATAGAGCAGCGATGAGAAAGAGGGTAAGAGAGGTTGAGATAATACCTGAAGTAGTGAGAGTTCCGGAGATAAGAAGAATCGAAGTAAAACCCAAAGTGAGAGTTCCGGAGATAAGAAGAATTGAGCTTGAAGGTGTTGAAATCCCACCTTTTGTACTTCCTGCTGTTAAAGAAGCTGTTAAAATACCCGAGGTGGAGAGGGAAAGAATTTCAATGGTTTATCCATTAATTCCAAGAAAGCCTGCTCCAAAGGACTTGGTTTTTGCTTATGCAAAAATATTCTGGAATTCAACTGAAAATAGATATATTTATCAAGTTGTTGAACCTGAGTTAGTTCCAAGACTTGCAGATATGCTTAAAAAAGTAAAAAGTTTGCTGGAACAAAAACTTGATGTTGACCTCTCAAAACTTACAAAAACTGAGGCAAAAGAATATCTGCGAAAGCGTATGGAAGAAGTTATAAGGTATTATGGTTTTAAACTTCACCCAATAGAAAGAGAAATTCTGCATTATTATGCTGAAAGGGATTTTATCGGACTTGGAAAAATCGAACCATTGATGAACGATGAGCAGATAGAAGATGTATCATGTGATGGCTTAGGAGCTCCTATCTTTGTGTTTCATAGAAATCCTGTACTTGGTTCTGTTGTAACAAATTTAGTATATAAAGATGTGGATGAGTTAGATTCGTTTATTATTAAGCTTTCGCAACTTTGTGGTAAATCTGTATCAGTAGCAGCACCAATTTTAAGTGGAACATTACCTGATGGTTCAAGGGTTCATGCAACCTTAGCTACAGATATAGCAAGGAAAGGAAGTAACTACACTATCAGAAAGTTTACAGAGTTTCCATTAACTCCTGTACACCTGCTTACTTACGGTACCCTAGATATAAAAACTCTAGCATTTCTCTGGCTTTGTGTTGATTATGGCATGTCAATATTTGTATCGGGTGGGACTGCAACAGGTAAAACTTCTTTACTAAATGTACTATCAATGTTTATCAGACCAGAAAAGAAAATCGTTTCGATAGAAGATAGCGTTACCGGAGATTGTAGAGTATTTATAAAAAAGAACGGAAGTTATGAATATAGAAAAGTTAGTAATCTCTTTGAAAAAGAAAAAACAGAATTGGTAATTGACGAATTTGGAAGGGAAACTTATAAACCGAAAAATCTCTTTACGCTCTCGCTAAGTGATAGTAACAAAATTGTATTTTCGCCTATTTCTAAGCTAATTCGACATAAAGTAAGGAAAAATCTCTACAAGATAACAACTAAAAGTGGTAGAATAATTAAAGTAACTGAGGATCATTCTGTTTTTACTTTAGATGAAAATGGTAAAATTTCTCCAATCAAAGCTAGTGAACTTACTGAGAATCAATTCTTGGCTACTCCAAGGATTTGGCCAACCCCTTCCAAATCTATAAATTCAATAAATCTTTTAAACTATCTAAGCAAACTTAATGAATTTTACGTGAATGGGGAGCCCGTAGAAAGAGTGTTGGGGAAACTGAAGAAGAAATACATAGAGAAAATTGGTAAGAGCAAATATAGATATTGGTATAAGAATAAGATAATTCATTGTAGGGTTTTGAATGAGCTAATTAGTAAGATTAAGTTAAGGAAGCGCGATATCAAAAAAATAAAAATTAAACCATGTCATCCAAGTAAACATGCTTTACCAGTAACTCTTACGCTTGATAAAAATTTCTTAACTTTTGTGGGATTATGGTTGTCTGAAGGAAGTTATGATAAAAATTCTATTATAATCACCAATTCTGATAGAGAATGTAGATTGATTATAAGAAAGGCTAGCAAGAGATTTAATATAATTCCAAAAAGACATAGTGATGGAATTTCTATGATGATTAACTCTTCCTGCCTAAAAGCGATAATGACACGAGTTTTGGGATTAAAGGGGAATGCTTATACAAAAAAAATTCCAGCTTGGGTATTTACTCTTTCAAAAAGACAAATAGGTTATCTTCTTCGAGGATATTTTAGTGGAGATGGTCATGTTACAAAAAATGAGATTGAAGTTAGCTCATGTTCAAAAGAATTAATAAAAGATTTACAAACACTTTTGCTATTTTTCGGGATAATCTCTAGAACCAGCTGGAGAAAAGAAAGAGATAATACTTATAAACTTAGAATAAGTGGTGTAAATAATGTATGGATATTTAAAAATAAAATTGATTTTCTACAAAAGGAAAAGAAAGAACAAACATTTCTATTATCCTCTAGAAAGCCACATGAAATTTCGGACGTAATACCTCTGCCAAAACACTTTTATCGACCACTAAAATATACTTTTGTCGATGAGATAGGCATAACTCGAACTTATAGTGGTTGGAAAAATTGGCATAGGCGATATACAGCTCAAGATTCAAATATAATGAGAAATACCATTCAGAAACTTGTTTCTAAGACACTTTTCAATGGTAATCCCATGTTACCTAACTTAGCATTTAGTGATATTTTTTGGGATAAAATAAAGAGTATCAAAAAGTTACCATTAAAAGAAAAATTTGTTTATGATATTTCCATACCAAAATTCGAAAATTTTGTTTGTAATAATTTTATTGTTCACAACACTGCCGAGCTAAGATTGCCACACCCACATTGGGTTCCTCAAGTAGCGAGAGTTCCTATAGCTGTGGAGAAAGGCGAAGTCGATTTGTTTGCACTTCTTAAGGAAAGTTTGAGGCAAAGGCCAGATTACATAGTTGTAGGTGAAGTTAGAGGACCTGAAGCTTTTGTACTATTCCAACAGATTGCGACCGGACACCCAAGTCTAGCTACAATACACGCAGAAGATATGACAAAGCTTATTGATAGATTAATTACCCCACCAATCTCTTTACCACCATTACTTTTGGAAAATCTCAATCTAATAGTTTTTCTTCTTCAAACTAGGCATAGGGACAGACAGGTTAGAAGAGCTGGTGAAATATTGGAAATTGTAGGATTTGACAGAGAAAAAAATATTCCAATTACGAATCTGTTATTTAAATGGAATCCGGTAACAGATGCTTTTGATGTTAAGGGTAGAAGTATTTTAATTAGAAAAATGGCAGAAGCTAGAGGAATAAAAGAAGAGGAAGTTGTGGAAGAGGTACAAAGAAGAATGCTCGTTTTAGGTTGGATGTTGGAGAAAAATCTTTTAGATTATAGGGATGTTTTTAAAATCATAAGCACATACTACACCCAACCAGAAAAGATAATTTCTCTTGTTAAAGGGTGATTCATGGGTTTTTATACTAGATTCGGAATGAGAATTTTTGGGGAGCTTGCTGAAAAAATTACTTCATATTTTTCAGATACCGCAGATGATCTTAGAAAGGCTGGATTCGAGTTATCGATTCAAGAATATCTTTCCATGGCAATCTTAACATCTTTTTTGGTTTTTATTTTTGAAATGTTACCATTAACTTTTATAATAAGTGTGGTGACAAAGGGAGCTTCTTTATTTAGTTTTTTCTCAGCTTTTTTACTTAGTTGTCTTTTTTCTGCGTTAATTTTTTTGCTTTTTACTACCTATCCTAGAGCAGTGATAAGGGATAAATCTGCTGATATAGATCGTGCTCTACCCTTAACTACACTTCACCTTTTCACAATTGCTCAAACAAAGCTACCTTTAAGTAGAATTTTTAGAATATTTAGTAGGTTTGTGGGTGGAGAAACTAAGAAGGAAGTTGAAAGAATTATAACCGATATTGAGGTTTTTGGGTTTGATGTAAATACTGCTCTGGAAAGAGCCATAGATAGGTCACCTTCAAAGAATTTTAGAGAACTTCTCTGGGGAATACTCTCTACTAATAAAGCTGGTGGTGATTTGGGTGTTTATCTAAAAGAAAAATCATCGACTTTTCTAGAAGATTATAGAAGAAAACTCTATGAATTCTCACATCAGCTGGCGATTTATATTGAGATATACTTAGTTGCAATTATACTTGGGGCAATTTTCTTCACAATTCTAACTGCAATATTTGCTGGAATTGCTGGTGTTGCTTGGGATATAATTTCAGTTCAATTCTTCCTAATAACATTCTTCACTCCTCTTGTAGCTGTATTTCTTATAATTTTCATAAAATCTGTATCACCAGGTGGTGAATGATTAAATTTGAAAATAAAGTTTTGGTCGGGAGTTTAGCAATTTCAATATTTCTGATTAGCCTTGGGCTCATTGATCCTGGTGTTTTATTTCTTGGAATAATTCTATCGACATTCATCATTTTTACTCCTCAAATGTTTTTTAGGTATGAGAAATACAGGGTAGTAAAAGAAATGGAAACAAGATTTCCCGCTTTTCTTAGGGATGTAATAGAGCATGTAAGGGCGGGTTCACCGGTCTATCGAGCAATAATAGCCTCTAGCAAAATAGATTATGGTGGGCTTTCAAAAGAAGTTAAAAGAATATCAAATCAGCTAAGTTGGGGAATTCCGTTAGATAAAGTATTAGAGCAGTTTGCTAGAAGAACTGGGAGTAAAAAACTTCACATGGCAATTTATACTATCAGAGAATCGTTTTTGTCTGGTGGTGACATATCTTTAACTCTAGAAGCACTAGCAGATAGCTTAACTGCCATGGAAGAATCAGAGAAAGAAAGAAAAAGTTTGCTAAACCAATATGTTATTGTAATGTATGTCCTATCCTTAGTTTTTATTGGTGTAATTACTGCTTTGAATAGTTTTATGGTTCCGATTTTTAAAATGGGTGTCGTTGGTGCAGAACTTGCCCCACTTAGAGACCCGTGTGAAACTTGCCAACCAGGGGTTTCATGTGGTATTTGTAGCATGTACGAGAGTATTGCTAGTTCCTTTGGTATTAAACCTGGAATTAGTGCTTACTATGTTGCATTGTTTTTTCTCATGACCATGACACAAGCATTCTTTGCCGGATTAATTATTGGACAGATTAGTAGAGGCTCGGTTAGTGCTGGACTTATTCATAGTATAATATTAACATTGTTAGTTTTTGGTGCATTTGGTGTTTTAAGTTATTTGAGGTTGTTGGGTTGAATGAAGGCTCAACTGAGCATGGATGTTATAATAGCAATGATTATTTTTGTAATTTTTGTCAGTTATCTCTTCTTCCAACTTTTAGCTTTAAGACCTACGTATTTACAACAAATTAAGGTAGAAAGGGCAAGAGCTGAAGCTTATCAGATTTCTGAGATGTTAATAAATGACCCAGGTGAACCTATTAATTGGAATGCTAGTTATGTCCAGAGAATTGGTCTCTCAGATCAGAATTATAATCTTACTAACTTAATTTCCTGGTCCAAAGTTCAGAACCTTAGCTCTCTTTGTAACGTTAATTACGAGTTAGTAAGGGGGAATATTAGCACGAGAGAATATCAATTTTCAATAGTTGTTGTTGATAGGGATGGTGGAGCGTCTGTTGTATGTTCTCCTCCTGTAGAAGTTATATGGATGGGAGTGATGAATTTTACTGTTAAAAGAATTGTTGGTATAACAACTCTAGGTGGCATACACTCTGGAGAGGTTGTTGTTAGGGTGTGGTAAATGAAGGGATTTGTAACCATATTCGAGCTTGTACTTGTAATTTTAATTTTAATTGGAACTTTTGCTATTTTCTTTCCGAGAGTTGCTTATGAAACTAGATGGGAAGAAGCATTATTGCTATTGAAAGGGAGAGACGCAATTTTAACTGCTGATAGAATAGGTAAGCTTTATGAATACTCTTTCAATTTTTCAGCACTTTCAAACTTCTTAAATGAAAAAGCTTTTCCAGGAGAAGTTTTAATCTATTTACCAGCTATTGAAGGAACTATAAAGAGTACAATTCATGCTGCTTGTAATTGTACTGATGAAGAAAAAAAGATTATAACTGATTGGTTGAAAGGACCGAGAGGATTAGCACTTTTAAGAGTAAATGGAAGGGATGTGGACTTTGATGTTTGCACAACACATTTAGAGGCATTGAATCCATGCTTAAGCAAAGATGCTGATGTACTAATAATTTGGGGTAGAAAAAATCTAGGTAGTAATCACTTGAATCTTTTGAAAGGACACCTCGAGAGAGGTAATGGAATTGTTGAAATTAGAGATTTCTATGGCTTAGAAGATATGGACATTGTTCAACAAGAAATTTTTGGTTTGAGTTGGACACCATTAACAGGAACTCCTAATTTTGATAAATTTCCGAGAAAACCTACGAGTGTTACTGATATAATCTATGGTCCATGGAAGTATTTTTACCATATTCCGATTAACCTAGAAAATACAACCTTTGAAAGTATTGCTGGTTGTACTTTTCAACCTTCAGCTAAGGGAAATTTTACTTTTAAACAAGTACCCTACACTTTCTGGATATGTGATTCTACTTCCATTTGGTTGGATGAAAATAGAAATGGTGTGAGGGAAGTGGATGAGAGAATATATGTGGGGAACAATTTTAGAATTGCAGGATATAATTTTTACTTAAGTTATATTAGAAATAATGTTGCGATAGGAATTTCTTTTAAACCTGAGTATAATTTTACTGATTCTGATTTTTTGAGAGTGGGTGTTGGAGGTATAGCCTATAATGTTCAACCAGGAGATGGTAATAAAAATAGAATACTTTTAAATGCAACTCCGGAAGGTTTTCCAGCTGTAATTTTAAATATAACCCCAATTTCAAGAGTTGCATGGGTAGCGAATTTTACGGAAGGTGGCACTGATGATGATGAAAGGCTTTTGTTTGTTTCACTTTTACTTTGGGTGTCTAATCAAGGAACGTTTTGGTTAAGAGATGGTGGAACAATACCGGAATATCTGAAAGTTGCTTATTCAACATCTTATGTAAATACGGTAAATATAGACATGTTTGAAGTTTATAAATTCAAACTCGGAGTAGGATACCCTTATCGATAGTTTTTTATACTGACAAAAATAATTTTAATATGATGGTTTGATGAGAAAGCTGACAGGAATTGTGTTGATGACTGTAATCTTGTTATCTTCAGCTGGACTAGCTCAGGAGCTTGAATTCTTTAAATCATCAATGTTTTATCGTGGAAGTGTAGATTTTCAACTAAAGACAAGTTATGGTGTTGGTGAAGTTATAGCCACAGATATAACAATCAACAACCTAGAGTCATTCCCGATCTTTGACGGCTATCTTGTAATTCAACTCATTGAGGGATGTAGAGAGCCTGTATACCCAACTAGTAGAGCTGAGTGTAATGTAGTTTATGAAGAAAAAAAGAAAATTGATCTATTGCCATTAAGCGAAAAAGTTATACCATGGTCATATAAACTACCAAGTGATTTGAAAAATGGAGTTTACAGGGTTGATATTTATCTCATAACAGGAAGGACCCCAATAGTGGGGATACCAGCGAGCTTTTCGGATCCGGTTTACAAAACATTTGAATTGACTGGTGGGAAAGATTTTCCAAATGCTAAGATTTCATGGACAAAAACTCATGTTGCAGGTGGCTATGCTCAGAGTGGGCCAGGTGTCTTGGCCGGGAGTGAAGTAGAGGGTGTTATATTTTTAAAGGCTACTAAGAAATTTGATGGAAAATTAGATGTAAAGATATGTTCATACGATGACATAGTTTGCGACTCTTACCTGATTAAGAAAAATTACCCGATTAAGCTTATTAGTGGGGAGGAAAAGGCCTTACCAATTAGTTTTATTGTGCCAAACAAACCAGATGCATATGCTATAAGATTAGAGCTCCTTGATGAAAATGGAAGGTTGAATTCTCTTTACAGAAGTAGAGTAGTTGTTCTTGGTGAAGGAGCTAGGATATTGAAGCTTGCTACAGATAAACCCTACTATAAGGCGGGCGAGGCTGGTTGGATAAGAGTGCTCGTTACAGGACCTTTAATGTACTCACCAGTATTACCAAGTGTTTCAGAGGTTAAAAATGTTAAATTGGATGTTTACTTACTTCAACAAGAAGAGGAAGTTTTTAGAAGTTCTGAAATATTACCAACCCTTCGCAACGATGAACTAATCGCAAAGGAGTTCGCCTTTACTTCAACTAAGGATATGGACAAAATTAATGTTTGTGCCAAGCTAACCAATGGTGTAGTGTATGATGAATATTGCTATGTTACAACTTTTAAATTACCAGTAAAACCACCTGTTGAAAAACCAGAAGTCATTACACTAACTTACATCGCTGTTATCCTAGCATTAATCCTTGTAATACTCGTAATATTTTTCTACATGAGGAGGGGAAAATGAGAGTAATAATACCGATAGCATTAAGCTTGTTATTGCTCATACCTTTAGTCTATGGTAGCTGCCCTCCATTACAATTCACACCAGCAGCAAAAATCATAGATTCGAAGATTTATGTTGTACCAGGTACCAGAGTCACAGCTCCAGACTGTACATACATTGTCCACACGTGTAGTAATACAGCAGGCTATACCAAATCTTACCCTCACTACCTTACCATAACAGGGAGCGCTAATGTAGACTTTTTCCTGATAACAGTTTCAGAAGAAAATATAACAGTTACAAAAGAAAATGTGTTAAATGCCATTAAAGCACATACATATAATAATATAACCTTTGAAGAAGTTGCACCTTTCAACCTCACGCTAGAAGATATACCATCACTCGATGATATTCAGGGTGTTCCACCATTTACAGTAGACTGTAGCAAGTATACCAGTTCAACCTCCGTGAAGGTTACCTATGTTTCTGAGTTAGAAGTAAGAGTTCATTTAGCTGTAGAAAATTTTGCAACTCGTGTTAATAACACCATAAATGTAACAACTAATGTAACACACGAAGATGATATTGTTAGAAATGAAACTTTAATTACAAGGATAACAGTAAATTTAACTTCACCTTCCACAGCTTACGATAAGCTCATTGTAGTTACTACCATAACGAACATAACCAACGTTACAAATATAACAAGCGGTGAATCCCAAATTGAAGAATCTGAAACTAGCACTACAAACTACCATTATGTTAACTATGAGAGAATTTTCAACAAATTTTATGATGATGGAAACATAAAGGGTAGAGTTTATACGGAGATATGTGGAGTTACTGCCGATATACATGCAACCAGGGTTACAACTTACACATTCGCAGAAGCTGGCACTTACTACATTTACGGAAGCTTTGGATATAAAATTATGGTCAAATGAGAATAGTATATCTACTAGTATTTTTGTTAGTATTAGGACTAGTAATCGAAGTCGCAGCTGAGGTTATTGTTGTTCAACCTCACATAACAATAATACCACCATTTTCTCCTCAGCATGCTTTTCCAACTATTACTTACAGCTTTGATTTCACTTTAAAAAATGACGGAAGTGGTGATGCAAGCGTTAGTGTAACAAGCATTTGTCCACCAGCTTTAACTTGCTCTTTATCAGGATTTACTTCTGGTAACATAATTGAGGATGCAAGCGCTACGACTACTTTAAATGTTCGTGCACCTTATCCAACTTTGCCAGGAAATTACATAGTAGGAATAAATGCAACTTACGATGATGTGTATAATTTTGCAGAGGTCAAACCCAATTTCACACTCTCTAATATAACTTTCATAGTTAAAAGAGCTAAGTTACACATACAAAGTATTTATATTGAAAATATAACTCAGGTAGATAGTTATTGGGTTTTAGTTCTTCAAGACGTGCATGATGTTGTTGTGAGAGTTAGCAATAGTGGAAACCTTGACGCAACCGATATACTATTTATATGGAACCTTCCAGCTGACTTACTAATAGAAAATGTTGAGTACTATTCTACCATGACTCCAGGTGAGTCAAGAGCTTATAAATTTCATTTAATACCAACTACACTTGGCAATTATACCATAAATTTCACGATAAATTATACGACGAGCTATGGAGGTAGTAGCTTAATTTATTCTGAAAGGTCTCCATTGTTTAACCTAAGCGTAAAGGATAAGCCCATCTTTAATCCACCACCAGAAGGAGATATAAGAAATAATATTGGAGTTTCTGGCGACCTAAATTATTTGAACATCTTTTGGAATGCCTCTTTTATAGGAGGAAGCATAAGAAGTGTGAATGTTACTTGTTGGCTCAGTTGCGATCCTAGAATTTCAGATTGTACTCTCGCACAAAGTTGTCGTGGATTTAAACTAAAAGATATTTGTACAATTTTTACTCCAGGATATAATTCTACTTTAGAGTGTACAGGAGATAGTTGCATTGCTGGCTTAGATGGCATTATATGTCAGATAAACGATACGGAGTTTCCTGCAATTGGAGATTGGGCAAATTTAACATTTCGCTATCTTAATTTTGATTTGTCTTTACTTCCAGAGGCTACATTTACAGTTGGTACAAGCTTGCTACCGATTCATGTCACCAATAAAGGGCTGTTAAAAGATACCTACAATTTCTCAGCTGTATCTTTAGCACCTCATATAGTTGGTGTGGAGCTTTTAGAAAAATCGGTAGAAAATCTTTCCTATGGTGAAAGTGGTGGTATAACAGCAAAACTATCAATATTAGTTGGAGAGAGCGCTACGATTTATATAAGGGCCAATTCAACTACTAATAGCCAAATATACAAAGCTGCTACAATAACCATAAGGGCTGGATATGCTTCATTACCAGATTTGGATTTTATGAGTTTATTACAAATAATTTTGCTAGCAGGAATCATCTTTTATTTTTTTATAAGAAACCCAACTTATAGAAGTTAGCCTTCATCATTTTTTAGATCTAATTAATTTTCTTTCCCCTCTTTTTATTAAAACAATTTTATAATACATTAAAAATCTACCGATAACAAAAAGGACGTAAAGAGCTACGGCAATTCCAACAAAGGAATAAAACACTGTAAAGATTTTCCCTATCTTAGTGGTCGGTACAAGATCACCATAACCTACGGTAGTCACGGTCATAGCTGAAAAGTAGACTCCATCTAAATAAGTCCAATGCTGTAAGGTACCAGGGTAACATTCAATTTTGCTATAGACTAACCCTCCAGCTAAAATTAGGAGAATAAAAATTGAAAGTGCTGCTATTACTCTTATTCTAACTTCCCTTGCTCCTTTTTCTATTTCTTTTTCTATATCTTTAGCCTCTTTTAATATTGCTTTAACCATAGATAATTTATTTTAACATTTTCTAATTTATACTCTAACCGATAAATGAAATGTCATTAAAGTTTTATTTATCTTCTTACAATAAAAAGTTATGAAAGAACTTATAGAATTCACCAACACCCTTGCTAAAGAAGTTATAAAAATTGAAAATTCTCGCAAAAATCTTGGCGGATTCTTAAGGAAAATAAACTCAGGAAAAATTCCCCTGGATGAAGATATTCTTGAAGAAAGAATAATAACCACAGTTGAAAGGTTGGAGCTCCAGAAACTTAAAATTGCTGGCGTGGATGGTGGATTAGTAAAGAAAAGTTTGCATGGAGTTGATATTAGGCTAAGCAGGGCAATTGGGGTCATTTTTAATTATTCAAAAAATAAGCTTGAAAAAGTTGAATACCATCCTTCACCACTACCAACACCAATTCC
>JASEGN010000060.1 GCA_030018055.1 Candidatus Aenigmatarchaeota archaeon
ATTTCCCAATATTACACTATCTCCACTTAATTACATGATTATGTTAATTAACTCTTTCTAGAGTAGTAATGTATTATTCAAAACTTCGCTTTACCCATTCTACTTTGTCAAAATGGGTATCATTTGAATAAATCTTTTTGATTCCAAACCGCTTCATTACAGCTAAATAAAGACAATCATTAAAATCGAGTTTATACTTTACAACAAATTTACTTGCTAACAAAAAATCTTCTAAGATTAAGGAAATGATCTCAAGATTCAAGATAGAACAAATAAGTTTTATTTTCTCTTCAATTTCACTCTCTCTTCTATGCTTTTCCAGCCACCAGCATATTTCGCCGATATTGATTAAAGAAATAATTGCAGGCTCTTTCCTATCTATTCTAATGAGTATTTTTTTCGCTGTTTTTCCGAATTTTGGATGGGCTTCCATGGCGTAAAGAAATATGTTGGTATCTACAAATGCTTTTTCAACCATTCTCTTGCCACCTTTTTTGGACTAACCTCTGGTTTCACCTTTACACTTTTCCAAAGCCTTTCTACTGGCCTTTCAATAATTTCCTTAGGCTTAACTACTATCTCTCTATCACGAAGCGTTACTATGGCTTTGCTACCTGGCTGAATCCCAAGTTTTTTCCTTATTTCCTTAGGAATTACAATTCGTCCTCCTATGGAGATCTTTGTTTCAATTTTTTTCATATAATACCATTATTTTTATGGTATTTAAAATTTACCATTTTAAAAATACCAATAGAAAGTTTATTCTTAGCGAAAATTTAGAAAATTAAATTTCAACAAAAAACACTTCAACTTTTTTCTCATCAATTTTCAATAACGCTATTGAAGGTTTTATCAAAAATGGCGGTAATGGATTTGTTGGGCTACCTGGATTAATGAAAATTCTACCTTCATCCTCCATTAAAAACTGTCTATGTGTATGACCAAATACAAGGATATCAAAATTGTTTTCTCTTGCAATTCTCTTCATCTTTTCAGTTCCAAAAATCCCAGCGTCATGCACAACACCTATTTTTCTTCCAAGTATCTCCACATAATTTATTTCTGGCAGCTCGCTTCTAACCTCTCCAAAATCCATATTTCCATGAACACCAATTACAGGTGCTCTTTTTTCAAGTTCTCTCAAAACATCAATGCTAACAAAATCTCCAGCATGAATTATCAAATCGACCTTTCTAAATATTTCAAATACTTTAGGTGGAATGTCTTTTGTCCTACTTGGCATATGAGTATCTGAAATTAACCCAATCCATTTTTCACCAGCTTTCTTTTCAAATTCTACTTCTTTGACAAACTCTATGTTGGACTTAACTACCGTAAATAGCATGCCAACCACCAGTAGTACAATAAGTATGATACCAAATAACTTTATGCCAACTTTCATTCTTAATTAAAATTTCAGTGTTTAGTAAAAGATATCGGCATGAGCTTTTTTGTTTTGTAACTAGAATATCTCTTTATCCTTACAATCTTTACTTTCATTTCTTTCAATTTCCTACTCATATTCCTTGACAATGTTTGATCATATCCGAGAGCTACTATGTTTGGCTTCTCCTTTCTCACAACCTTAAGCATATCTCTTTTATCACCTATAACAACTTTATCAGCGAGCTTAGTTTTTTCCATATTCTTTTTCCTTTGCTTTGCTGGGATTGCATATGGTTTTTTATTGTTTGCATCATGCGCAAGCACAACAACAAGATAATCACCAAGTTTTCTTGCTTCCTTCAAAAAATATATATGGCCTTCGTGAATTTTATTAAAGCAACCACCAACAAGTACCTTTTGCATGTTCTACACCTTTTACATCGCTTGGCATAGGAAGGAAGAAAGAGAAAATTAAAGCTTGACGTATATAAAGTCATTTTTTCTCGCGCTTTATTAACCTTTCCATTAATTCACGCTTTTTCTCAGGAGAAATAGTTATTTTATTCTCCCTTATAACATAACTTTTTTTATTCATGAATATTATCTTATTTGGTTCAAGGTCTTCTTGTAAACAAACTCCTGGTCCAACTATGGAATTGGGACCAATCTTTACTCCAGGCATGATAGAAGAATTAATTCCCATTTGACACCCATCAGCTATCATAGCACCAAGCTTATCTCTACCAGAATCCACTAATTTACCATCTATTTTTACTTTTATGGGCTTTCCATCAAATCTAAAGTTTGCTGTTGTTGCACCCGAGCCAAAAGAACAACAATCTAAAATAATTGAATCTCCAATGTAGTTTTTGTGAAACCAACAATTATCACCAATTAGAGAATTTTTAATTTCACTCGAAAAACCTACCACACAATTATCGCCGATAGAAGAATAATTCCAAATCAAACTATTGTTTCCAATCAAGCTGTTTGAACCAATATAACATGGTCCTCTTATGCAAGTATTTTCCAAAACTTTACTACCATCTTTTATCCAAACTTTTCCTTCGATTTGAGCTTTTTCAGAAACACTCACATTATCTTCAATTGTTTGTTTTTTTATCATTTTGTTCATCAAGTATTCATTTATGGTAAAAAGATCCCAAGGATACTTGTAAGCTGAGAAAAAACCATCATAACTCACAGCTCTCACAACATTTCCATCCAAAATAAACTTTTGAATTGCATCCTCATATTGATGGTCAGAAATAGGAACTTTTTTATAGTAATCAAAAATTTTTCTTGTCATTATATACACCCCTATAACAGCGAGGTTGCTAGGTTCCTTACCTTTCTCAGGCTTTTCAACAAACCTTGTAACTCTATCATCTTCTATTTTTATTATACCAAATTTCCATGTCTCTATTACAGGCTTACAGGAAAGGATTATTTCAGCATCGCTCTTTTCAAATTTTTTCATCATATCCTTTATCAAAAAACTTTCAAAAATATCATCAGCATTAACAACAAAAAAATTATTCTCTACTAAATCCTTTGTAGTTTCTAGTGCATTTGCCATTCCCAGAGCTTCTTTTTGATAAGTATATTGAATGTTAAATCCAAATTTGCTACCATCTTCAAAAAAATTTCTAATTTGTTCTCCCTGATGGCCAGTTACGATAATGAAATCTTTTAAACCAGCTTCCCCCATAGTTTCCATAACATATTGAATCAAAGGTTTTCCTAAAATCCTAAACATGGGTTTAGGTTTATTCACAGCTAATGGAAAAACTCTTTTTCCTGCCCCTCCAGCGAGAATAACTACTTGCATTTTACCCCATAGCATTTTCTAATTCTTTTTGCGCATAGTCGCATAATTCTTTAAATTTTTCCTTACTTCTTGCTTCAACATAAACTTTTATTTGAGGCTGAGTGTTAGAAGCTCTCCAGAGTATCCACCCATCTTTGAAAAATAGCTTAACACCATCCAGCTCTGATAATCTTAAGCCTTCTTTTAAAAACTTCTGCTTCAACTTTTCTATCACACCAAACTTTTTCTCATCTGGGCAACTAAAGTTCCAATCAAATTTGTTAAAGTATTTTGGAACTTCATCGATAAGCTCAGAAAGCTTTTTCTCTTGTTTCGATAATATCTCAGCCATCTTCAGCCCAGCAAAGATACCATCATCAAAGCAAAAAACTTCCGAGAAATAGAGATGGTTGCTATATTCGCCTCCAAAAATAGCATTTTCCTTAAGCATCTTATCTTTAATAAAAACATGCCCTACTTTTGTTATTATTGGAATTCCGTTAGCAGCATGAATAAACTCTTTGACCACATCAGAACAGCAAATATCAAAAACGACTTTCGAATTTGGATATTTTTTAAGATATTCTCCTGCAA
This sequence comes from Candidatus Aenigmatarchaeota archaeon, assembly GCA_030018055.1. GTDB lineage: Archaea > Aenigmatarchaeota > Aenigmatarchaeia > CG10238-14 > SCSR01 > JASEGN01. Next base: position 3,791 of record JASEGN010000060.1, read on the forward strand.
ACAAAATTATCATCGTGCTACCAGAAGTAATTATTCTACCTCTATCATCCACAAAAATAATTCTGTCTCCATCCCCATCAAACCCAGCACCGAAATCAGCTTTCTGTTTTACTACTTCTTTGCTTAACTCCTGTAAAGTTTCTTCATTTGGCTCAGGAAGGTGAGCTGGAAATCTTCCGTCTACCTTTTCATTTAAAACTATTACTTCGCATCCTAGCTTTCTAAACAACTGAGGGGCTATCAGACCTGCGACTCCATTTGCTGTGTCAAGTACGACCCTTAATTTTCTCTTAACATCGATTTTACTTAAAACAAATTTCGAATAATCTTTAAAAATTTCATAAGTCTCAACTTTTCCTTTTTGGGGAGATTCAAAAAGATTATTTGCTAAAACATTTTCCCTAATTTTTTCCATTCCACTTCCTTCGAAAATGAACTGACCATTTTCTCTTACTAGTTTTAAACCATTCCAATCTGGAGGATTATGACTCGCAGTTATCATTACTCCCGCTTGAGCACGTAGACTAATACTTGCAAAATAAAGCAGAGGAGTAGGGACCATTCCTACGTCAATTACATCATTTCCACTTGCAATAATTCCCTTAACAACAGAATCTTTTAATGTATCTCCACTTAACCTTCCATCTCTCCCAACAACAATTCTTTCTCTCTCTCCAACAAAATTCCCAAGAGCCTTTGCAATTTTTTTAACTGCCTCAGGAGTTAAATCTTTGTCATATACTCCACGAATGTCATAAGCTCTAAAAATATGTGCAGATATCATTTTTACTTCACAGTCACACTTTTCCTCATGTGAGCTAGGGAATTCGAATAAAACCTGCCCATTTTATTACCTCTCCATACTGTGTTTTCGAACTTCATATTTTAAATCATAGTAATTATAGTTTATAGTAATACAAATGTAAATATTTTGTGGTACGTCTACTTAACTACAACGGCTTTCGCTAAGTTTCTGGGGTAATCGGGATCGCACCCTCTCAATAAAGCCAACTGGTAAGCTAGAATCTGCATTGGAATTATCTGACAAATCGAATTTAACTCACCAGCTTCTCTAACCTTAATGAAAAAATCAAAAGCTTCATTATTTTTCGGACCAACACCAATAATGTATGCACCACGTGCTTTAAGTTCCATCGCATTGCTTATAATTTCTTTTTCTGTTTCTTCTGAAGTAAAAACTATACAAGGAGTACCATATTCAATCAGAGCTATAGTTCCATGCTTAAGTTCACCACCAGCATAAGCTTCCGCATGTATGTAAGAAACTTCTTTTATTTTTAAT
>JASEGN010000061.1 GCA_030018055.1 Candidatus Aenigmatarchaeota archaeon
TAGTAACAGGTGCAACTGGATTTATAGGTAGCAATCTTACTAAAGAGCTGGTAAAAAGAGAAAAAGTAAAATGTTTGGCTAGAGAAACTTCCAACAAAGATAAGGTGGATGAACTCAGATATCATGGAGCTGATATTGTTTATGGCGATATAAGAGATAAGCAATCTCTAGAGAGAGCTGTTGAAGGAGTAGATAGCGTTGTTCACTTAGTTGGAATAATGCTTGGAACAAGAAAAGAAAAGGCAACCTATGAGCAAATACATGTTGAAGGGACTAGAAATTTGGTTGACATATGTAAAGAAAAAGGAGTAAGGAAGTTTATCTATGTTAGTGCATTGGGTGCAGGTTCAAATGCTGTCACCCCATTCTTACGCACAAAATACGAAGCTGAAGAAATAACAAAAAGCGTACCATATGTAATATTTAGGCCATCATTTGTTCATGGTAAAGGTGATTATCTTGTAAGCCAAATAACAAACAATATTGAACGATATCATGTTACCTTTGTTCCTATACCAAATGCCAAGTCACAACCTATTTATGTTGAGGATCTAAATAAATGTTTAATTAAATCTTTGTACGATGATAGGACTACTAACAAGACATATGAAATTGGTGGTCCTGATCAACTTACATTTGATGAATTTGTTGATAGTATTATAAATGTATCTGGTGTTAGAGCTCGAAAAATACACGTTGGTCGTCGTATGGCTAATCTCACAGGTATTTGGCCCATTTCTAAGGCTTATGAAAAATTTTTCTCCAGCTTACCTCCCACATTAGAGCAGTTAACGATGCTTCAGACTGATAACACATGTGATGTAGAAGCTGTTAAAAAGGATTTTGAAATTGATTTAACACCCTTTAAAGAGGCTCTTAAATCTTATCTATAGTTGATCACATGCCAACCAATTTAGTATATGAAAATAAAAATGGAGCTTATGAAAATCCTTTATTATTTCTATTTGATGAATTTGTTATCAAGGAGAGTAATTCAAATTTTGATGTTTTTGATTCAAAAGATGAGAGTAAAAGATTAATATTTGCAAGATGTTCTCGTTTGGCTGATGACGAAGATTTGATGAAAGGTAGATATGGAATTGATTTTTATAGAGGTAAACCAACCTGTGAGGAAGCTCTTAGCTATGCAGAAAATCTACCAAGTGCTTTAAAAAATAGAGAGGAATATACTGGAAATTTTGCATTTGCTGCTAAATCTAAAGAGGAGTATGAAAGAAAGGCTAGGATATGGGAAGAATTTTATTCGTACATTTTTGATTTTCGACCAATGACTATATACGTTACTCCACATTCAGGTAGTATTACAAGGGAACCTGACGATATAATACCAGACCCTGTTGATGAACTCGATTCTTGGGCGGCTGGTGTCGCTTCTTTATGTGCGATCAAAGATAAAAGGAGACAAAAAAGAATCATGATTTCTGTCCATTCTTCTGGTTACTTAGGTGCAGTAATTGATCTTGGAAGTCTTGGCATACTGGATGAAGAAAAACTTAAGCTCGTTGCTAGTGAGGTTGAGAAAAAATACTATGAGAGAGTTCATCCGCTTGCCCCTGAGTATAAATCCAATTTTTTTACTAGAGTGATGAAAAAGTTGCAAGCTACTCAAGAAAAAAGAGGGACATTAAATCCTGAAGAACTTCAAACAATTTCAACAGATGATAAATTTTATGTAGATAACACTATTAAATGGCTAGCAAGATATGGGGAGCATATAGAGCAACATACGTTAGACGAATATGAAACAAAAATATCTAATACTTTGAATAAAAGTGATGTAGAAGTATTAACAGTTGATAGTGTATTTTCTGGTAAAAGACCAGCTAGACTTTTGAAATTAGAAGAAAAAATAAAAGATGGCTTGCTAAACTCTGCTATACAGATAGAATGTTCAAAATTTTATTCTGAAAGAGAGCCTGAGTTGATGTCGGATATCATTTTAGATGTTTTTGAAAGATATTTTTAATTTTTCTAAACATTTTTTCTGAAGAATCATTAGTCTTCCAACTAAATACTTCAGATTTACTTGGTTTTGTAATGCAGGCTAGGAATGTTTTTTCTACAGAGTTTATCATTTAAAATTTAATTATTTCATTTCTCTTTTTCTATTATACCTATGAAACTTTAGAATTGAAGCATGCAATCTTTTTTGTGGTTCTTCTAATTTTGTTTCAAGTATTCTTCTTTGAGATAATATCTTCTATCTTTTATATAACCCCCAGCTTTAATTGCTTCCCTTATTCCTTTATTAGCAACAAATATAGCATGCCTTCCATGTATTTCCTTTAAGTATGGTACAAGATCATGTTCTAATGCGGTAAGCTCTGCTCCATCCTTTCCATATTTAAATTTTAGAAGAACTCCAGCAGCTACTCCCTTAGGACTTCTACCATTTTTTACTTTTTCAGACATATACTCCGGTATTCTTAGCGCATAAATTTTTTCTTGCTTGGTTAATTTAAGCTCATCTAAATATTCCTCTGGAGCCAAATTTGGATTTCCGATCAATCTCAACATATATTTACCTATAATTTCTTCGATCTTGTGAACCATAATCTATAGAATATATTCTAACTTAAATTAATTTTCATAAGAGTCTTTAATTAAGATTTAAGTTTAGTTTAAAATTTTTTTAAATGTAATAAGTATAAGAGAAGAAAAATTAAGAGTTTAGAAGAAATAACAAAATGGTGAGTATGAACAAAAGTAGAGTTTACGTTGGGGAGGGAATTTATAAAGAGTCACTGATTAGACTTTTTCGGGATAAAGGGATTAAAACTAGTCCATACAAGTATGATGTAAAGATATACCATAGAAAGGATCACCAAGGTATAATAGTTAAGGGTGAAAAGGATAAGGTATATGGTTTATTAAATGTTTTGAAGTCAGCTTTGTTCGATTCCATAACAAGAGAGCACAAATCAAGAGAAGAACTGAAAAAATTGGGAGATAGCACGCTTCACTCATTGGATGAACTCAAAGATAAATTTGAAGTTAAAGAGTATGTTACTGTTGAAGTGGAATTTCCCTTTAATTCAAAAGTTACACTCACTAACATCAATCCTAATGAGAAATCCAGATTGTCAGATTATCACCGATTTATATTTACCCCTGAGGAGCTAAATTTCATAAAAAAATATGAGGGTTATGTTTCAGATGAAATTTTGAAAAACTTGATGGAAGAGCTAATTTATGATAGATACAAACCCAATGATACCATAACCATATATAATGTTAGACTTAGTGGTAAAGTTCATGTTCATCCAGCAAATGTAATAAGCTCTAATCATGAAGGTTTAAAGCTCAAAGTTAAGGAGAATGAAGCTAAAGTGAAATATGGATCGTGGGTATCTGAATATTTCAAAAATGGTGAAATAATTTACAGTATAAATACACCAACAGAATTTTTTAAGGATAACCTCCGTCATTGGGATTTGGAAGTTGATGTGATAGAATCACCTGATGGAAACATGAGAGTGATAAACAAAGAAAAATTGCATGAGCGGGTTAAAAAGGGTATTATAACTAGCAAACTTGGAAACATAGCTCTTAGAAAGGCTTTTGAAATTACTAAAAAAAATTAAGAGTTTATTAGATTCTAAGAATTCAGGATATTTAGAAAAAGAGCAGAGCTAATGTCGGAAATATTCTGGATATTTTGGAAGAATATTTTTAATTTTAATAAGTATTATAATATTTTAATTGGATATTTTCTCCAAATAGAGTATTGGTTGTTCCAATCCAAATGCCCCTGGTCTTTCAGCTCCAGAAAATCTATATTTGCTACCATTTTCAATTTCTAGGGTTCCTTGAATCTCTGAATCTACAATATAAGATGAATTTGTAACAAGCAATGGATCTGAGCAATAAGTACGCAATATTTTTTCTATCTTTATGTGAATTTTTTTATTATTTTCATAAGCTTCCTTGAGTTCTTTATAATATTTTATAGTTTCATCAGAAAGGGGTAGAAATTTTAGAGTAGGTGATAAAATGCATTTTTCGGAGCTAACAGAATATTTTAATACATCACCCCAATATGTTGGTGAGCTCCATGGAGAATACGCACTTGCGATACTTACAATTTCTCCTTCAGTTTTTTCAATTATGCTTTTTGTGTCCTCTTCAAAAGTCACATTTCCATTAGGATAGAGCTCATTAAGTTCTCTTTCAAATTTTTCAAAATTTTCATTTGCCTGACTCATAGCAAATATAATTAATTTAACATTAAAATTTTTAGAACTCGATGCAAACTTATGGAAAATGTGTTTTTAGACAAAAATATTAGCTAATTTAAATTTTCAGAAATAATAATCAGTATGGCAGAAATAAAACCTGTTGAATTTCGTTCTGAAGGTTATAAGTTAATTGGAAATTTGCATTTACCTCCATATGAGAATACACCTCCCATTCTTTTATGTCATGGTCTTGCTAGCAGTAAAGATAGTGAGAAATGGCTAACTTTTGCTTGTAGGCTTGAAGATGAAGGATATGCAGCTTTAAGATTTAATTTTAGAGGTTGTGGGTGGGCAAATGAGTGGAGTGAAGGTAATTATGACTGCATGAAAGCCTCCCAAAATAAATTAAAATAAGGAGGTGATTGATGAGTGCAATACGTTGGCTTAGATGTTCATAAGCGTAGCATCTATGCTACTGTACTTAATAGCAGGGGTAAAGTAATTCTAAAGCAAAAGATCCCCAACGATAAGCTTGAGATCAGTAAATTCTTCGGAAACTTAGGTAAAGCAAGGGTTGCTATGGA
>JASEGN010000062.1 GCA_030018055.1 Candidatus Aenigmatarchaeota archaeon
CTTCTATTTCCCTTACTAATTCTTGTGCTTGAAGCTTCATGCAAATCTTTTATTTTTTCTGATATTTAAAGATTTTTTCGTTTAATATATGACTGATTTTGGAGCTGAAAAGGCGTTTTAGGGCTTATTTGAGATTGGGTTAAAGGAGAAGGTTTCTCCTCTATTCAACATAGAAGAACTTGATTATGTCGTCTTAATATACTTTATCATGGGTTCTATAAGAATTTCAAAAAATCTTCTCTTCTCATTTTTAAATCCTTTTTTATTATCTTAATGAGCAGACCTCTATCTATACTCTCACCGGCGTGGACTGGTACCACAGTCGTTTGCCATCAGGATGTCTTAGAAAAATATGACTCCCTCTTTGCCTAACAACTTCAAAACCCAATCTTTGCAAAACTTTTACTAACATTTTTCCAGAAATAGAAGGAAGTCTCATCTAGACAGCTACCCTTTGTATCCCTACAAACCTCTCTTTTACGATTTCCTTTTCACATTCTAAATACAACAAAATCGCTTCCCTCGTCCTTTCCAGTAGTTTGTCCAAGCTTTTTGCCTGAGTATGACAACCTGGCAGCTCAACAACTTCTGAAATTAAATAACCGTCTTCCCCTTTTTCAATGACTACAGTAAATTCTCTTGACATAGCAATCACTATTTTTTATTGAGATTGGAGATATTTAAAGGTTTTTGGCAGTTTTATGCCGATGGCTGAATGTAAATTAACTGTCGAATCTGAGGCGAAAAGGCAAAATAAGGTGGTTTTTGGCTGAAAAGGATGGAAAAGCATCAGCCATAAATTTTTTCTTAAGCCAAAATAAGGCAGATATCGTTGTTATGGAAAGTGCAGATACTTTACCAGAGGAATATGCGATAGATAATTTGCTCCGTCCTTTTATTAGTCCTAGAGTTGGTATGACAGCTGGTAGACCAATTCCACTTAATAAATACGAGAGAATCACGGACAAAATATCAAGTCTTTCATGGCACATCTAACATGAAATTTCTTTAAGATGTCCTCCTAAGGTGGGAGAACTAGTTGCATTTAGAAGTATAGTTAAGAAAATTCCTGAAAAAGTTGCAGCAGATGAAGAGAGTATCTCAGCAACCGTGCAGCAAAATGGATTTGATGTAGTTTATGTTCCTCATGCTTTAGTATATAATAAAGCACCAGAAAAAATTTCTGAGTTCGTAAAACAGAAAGAGAGAATTCATTTTGGTCATCTTTGGGTAAATGAAAATCTCAGCTCTGACCCCAGGAACTTTCGGTATGGCTATCTTCTCGGGGACTTCTTCAGGAACCTTCCTGGAAAAGATAAACAGAACCGTGGCAACTATAAAAAGGATTAATAGAAGGGCCATCTCAATTTTTTTCTACACATACTATGACCTCTTATAATAAATAATTAAGATGAGTTAAAAGTCTTTTGCTACCTAAGAAAATCGTATACTCCTTAATCTCTTATCTGAAGTTGATCTGAGCTAATCCTCTTGTTTATATATCACCTCCTTGATCTTATACTTTGGGATGGCATTCTCTTATTAGCGGTCTGTGCCGCAATATGGATTAGCCAAAGGTAGAATGGTTATCACACAAGACTTATGGGAGAAAGTTCAGATATTAGGTCTAAGTTTTGTAAACGGCATGTAAAGGAAAGAATTCAAAATAACTTTTGTCATCAAACCCACATTTAAAATCTTTCCAAGAATAGCCCCTTTGTGTAAAGTATTTATATTTAAAGTACAAAAAAATGAGTATATGCCCAAAAAATTAGACTTTATAACACCAACAACATTAAAAGTATTGGAACTTTTCTTTAGCAATCCTATGGGAGAATTCTATGAAAGGAGAGTTATGAGGATGTCAAGAATAAGCAAGGGTTCGGCAAATAAAATTCTCAGGCAACTTGCTAGGTTAAATTTTCTTATAAGAGAAAAAAGAGGAAGAATGGTTTTCTATAAACTTGATGTAAAAAACCCCGCAGTAAGACATTTCAAAATTTTATGCAACATATGGAAACTAAAAAAACTTGTTGATAAACTAAAGGAAAAGAGCAAGAAGATAATTCTTTTTGGAAGCTGTGCTGAAGGTATGGATGTAAAAGAGAGTGATATTGATTTATTGATAATTGCTGAAGAAAAGGGGTTCGTTAAGGGAACCATAAGTATTTTCAACAAAAAAAGTGAAAGAAAAATTACACCAATAATTGTGAATTCCAATGAGTTTATAAAATTGAGAAAAGAAGATAAACCACTTTATGAGAAAATAGATAGAGGAATAGTGTTATGGGAAACGGAGTAAGCTCTGAATTCAAACGGCTGTTAATGGAACGCAAGTTAATGAGAATAAAACCAAGCAAAAATCTAATTTTCAAAGAAGTAAAAGCCGCAAAATCTGACTTAGAAGATGTCGTTGATGTTGTGCTTACTTCAGTTTCATCTCCAACATAGAAGTTTCTACTGCCCTTTATCTTATGTGTTGTCATATACCAACCGTTGCCCCAAGATTTAAATAATAATAAAGTATCAATAATTAAGTGAGAATTATGAAGTTCAACATAAAAGAAATCTACCCCCAACTTAAAAAAATAGAGAGTGAGATTCAAGTGTTAAAGATTTTGATGCTTCAATCTATCCAAATACCAAAACAGAAGGCATTACTAAAAGGACTGTTGAGTGGCATTACTATAAGTGAAGAAGAAATAGAAGAAGCCAAGAAATTATTATTTAAGTCCAGTGCTTAGCATGTATGTTACGGATACACATGGATTTTTATGGTTTTTAACAGAAGATAAAAGATTAGGTAAAAAAGCTGAAGAAATTTTTGTTTCTTGTGATAAAGGAGAAACAATAATAGTCATTCCTTCTATAGTGTTAATGGAAGCTTTACTTATTTGCGAAAGGAAGAAGGTTGACATGGAGTTCAAGAAAGTATTAAAGAAAATTCAAAATACCTTTAACTACCCAGTTTATCCATTAGATTTGAAGGTAGTCAACATCTGCGAAGAGTTAAAACAGTTTGCTGATCCTCATGATAGGATAGTGGTTGCTACTGCTAAGCTTTTGGATGTAAGTATAATAACAAAGGATAAGAGGATAAGAGACTCAAAACTAGTCGAAACAATTTGGTAATCTTAAAATTTTTTATGGACACAATGTAAAGGAAAGAACTCAAAGTAAGCTTTTTCATCAAACCATGCACATTTAAAATCCTTAACTGCAAGCTTTGTTCTACTTGCTAATGCTAAAGCGTAAATTGTAAGTTGATTAATCGCGTTAATTTTTTCTGTATCTGGCTTGTAATCCAAAATGTGAATTAACCTATTGCGAATTTGTAAAATATCTATATGTCCGGTAATTGGAGTGCGATAACTCTCAAAATTAAAGGTAAAACCTCTACCTCGAAAATATTTGATATCATCGCTAGTTAGATAAACGGGCACTTCTGTTGCTATTGTTACCGAATCGTTAATTAACATGAAATCTTGCACACACTGATGCCTTTCTTTATTTGTTTTTGCCAGTATTAATCCGAGTTCAGCAAGCCTGTTCGCCAAATTTTGTTTTTGAAGTTTTGTTACTCTTAGCAATGTTGCGTTGAGTTGTGAGGCTCTCTTCTCTAGCTCTTCATCAGGAATGGTAAAGATATGGTGAGGAAACCTATCACCTTGGATGAATTCGAGATAATCCTTTAGCAGTCGAAACTTCCTCTCTGGTAGCTCCTTTGCCTGTAAAGCAAGTTTTGCTTGATGAAGCTTAAATTCATAAATTTGTTTATGTTGTAGCCTTTTAGTTAAAATCATGCCACTTGGTGTAAATAGCTTTATTCCATCCTTCCTTAACCTTATAAATCTACAGATGTTGGAATATTCTTTCATCCACGATCGAAGTGTTGATTCTGGAATTTTTTGATGAAAACGTCTTGACATTTCTTTTATTGTTTGGTGTAGGGTGTAGCCTAGGTTATAAGTTGATATTGCTCCAAGAATTGTCTTTGCATCCCAGCTTTTGTGCTTCAATGCCTTATCCGAGAAGAATTTGCGGCATGTTTGACATCTGTATATTTGTACAATAGCTCTCTTTATTTTTCTCTTACCATGTTTTACTATGAGTTGTGATTTGCAATGTGGGCATTCCATATTACTATCTTCTTTTATGACTTTAAATATCTAACGAATTTTGCTAGTAATTTCCGTTTGATTCCAAACTTGGTTTGCGAGCGAATCAACAAATGCGTTTTGCCAGCAAAAAGGAAAATTAGCACTTGTTTTTCGTTTTTAAGTTGTTTTTTGCTTTCTTGAGGGAAGGGACTGATAAAAACTGTAGGTTGTTATCTACTCGACCCAGTAGAAATCGATCAGGTCATTGTAGCCAGTAGCAGCTGCGACCCGCATGTACACATTTACATTATATAGGCCATCTTCCACACCGCTCAAATCTGGTGAAGTAAAGCTAACAAGGGCATAGCTAGCTGAAGTTGTAGACTGAACAGGAAACTGTGCAACTATAGCTCCTGCCAGATTCTCAAGCGTGACATTGAGATAGGCATCATTGCCTGTACCACCGGGGTCATTTCTTAGCCGCGCTATAACATTGATATAACGAGGTTTCAGACCGTAGCTTGAGCTGAATGGCACGAGCTTGACTTGCTTCTTTAGCTCCCAAGCCGTGGAGGTGCTGCTCACTTCAGTG
>JASEGN010000063.1 GCA_030018055.1 Candidatus Aenigmatarchaeota archaeon
CTATAATTAGACATAACATGATCTCAAAAGGAACTGCAGTAGTTGCTGATGTTACACTTGACACTGATGAGATCCCTTGGATGAACTATAAAAAAGAACAAATTCGTGGCCCAGCATACGATACAAGCAGGACCCTTCACAAGTTAGGTGTTTCTCTCACAGCATATGTATTTATTTCTCCTTGGGATAAGAGTTTGCTATCCCCGCTAGTAAGTGAAGGAATTGATTTAAAAATGATTCCAAGAGCTAAAACAAAACGCTTTCATAACAACTACCCAAGAAAAGAAGATTTAAGCTACAGGGAGCAGGAAGTTGAAGAATATATTCCTGAGCCTATTCTACCAAATGTTTTACCTGATGTAGAAGGTTATAAATACGTGTATATTGGTACAGTAACACCTGATTTTCTACCAGAAACTATTAAATATTTAAAAGAGAGAAATGGACTGATATTTTTGGATCCCCAAGGCTTAGGAAGAGAAATTATTGGGAAAAAAGTTCATTTACGTGATTTAGGAATGAGAGAAGCATGTAAATATGCTAATATCGTAATATTGGATCCATATGAAGCCAACGTGTTAACAGGAGATCAAGATTTATTAGAGGCTGTAGAAACTATATCAACGTTTGGACCGAGTGAAGTTCTGATAGCTGGTGTTCACGAATTTGTGGCTTATCGTAGATGGAAAGGAGGAAGTACAACATTTCAAAAATTCATTTATGGGATTAAGGGAGATCCAACAGGCCTTGGGTGTAGGATTGCAGGCGCTTACCTTTCCAGAAGACCTGATGATGAGGTTATTAAGGACGAAAAAGATGCAAAGGAAAAACTATTCCCAGCATATGAATTTGCAATTGAAAAAGGAATAGAACTGGGAATTGAACAGGAGGTAAAAGTCCCTAAAGTTATTGAAAGGGAATTCAAGGAGTATTTGTAATGTAATTATCAAGTATAAAAAACAATTAATTTTTTGTCAATAAATTAATGATGGTTGATATGCCAGAATTAAGCCCATTGGCAAGAGAAAAATTAGCAAAGATAGGAGAAGCAACCCAAGAAGAAAGATTGGAATGGAAATATGTTCCCAAGGGGCAACAGCTAGCTGCCAGTTATCTAAGAGGTGAGGTCAATATAGAAAGTGAACTAACTAATTATGAAGCTGGTGCAAGAAGTTACGTAATTAAAGGTTTACAAGAAACTTTACTCACAAATATAGTTCTGCCAAAAGATGAGCACACTAAACAAAGAAATAGAAAAGCAATGGAAGGTATTTACATACTAAAAGAAAACAAAGGAGAGGTTGGAAGGATATTTGGCGAATTGGAAGAAGGTCTTTTTAAACCCTATGAGCAAACAAAGCTGCAAGCATATACTCAAGTAAAAAGCAATTTTGAGATGAAAATTCAACAAACACTGCAACAACAACTTGGAACACTAAGCTCAAGAGTTAAAATTGACGTTGAACGACAACCACAATTTCAGGAAGAATTGCGTAAAGCTTTAGCTCAGTTAGATTCACAATACGCTGATGCATTAAACAAGCGAAAGCAAGAAATAAAGAGCATAACTTGATGTTAGCATGCCAAAAGATTTTCTAGAGAGAATGAAAGAATTGATGGAGGAAAAACTAACACCAGAAGATAAAGAAAAAGCCAAAAGAGAAAGATACATAGGAGAGGCGGAAGGATTGGCTAACAGATTTCTTAACATTCCATCTTACAGAGTTGAAGATTTAACAAGAGATTTAAGCAAATATGAGGGAGATGCAAAAGACATTGTTACCAAGGTTATTTTATCAAAGTTTGTTAAAAAAGTCAATTTATCCCAAAATAACAAAAGAGTAGTTGAAGGAATTTCGGCTTTAGGGAGTGAGTACGCTGAGAAAATTAAGGAGGTTGAAAGTCTTCGTAATGAGCGTGAGCAGGCAATTCAACAAAGATATACTCAATTAAAAAAAGAAATAGAAAGATCAATAAGAGAAAGATTAAATCAGTTAAAAATTTCTGGCTCTGCAATCGGAGATGTTAACGTGGAAGCAAACGAAGCTTGGTATCAAATTTTAAGTGAAATTAATCTAGAATACGATAAAAAATTAGACATTGTTAAGCAAAAGTTATTAAGCTATTAATCTATGGCAGATAAAAATGACAGAAAATAAAGAGAATTTGGTTTTTGAAAGTGAAGACAAATTTAATGAATTTCAAAAATATTGTAAGGAAGAAGGATCTAAATATCGTGACGGAGGATTTCATTTAGAGTATTTTACCGAGATTTTTGGTTCTATGGGAATAAAGGAATTGAAAAATTATGAGTTGGAAAAGTGGCCTAGAGTTGTAAAACGTAGTAAGCACAGGTTTGGTTCTAAAAGTAGTATTTATGATGTTAATGAATGGGAAAGAAAGGATTGGATCAGTGCTTTTCCTACCCTTCGTGAGGAGTTTTTAAAGAAATATGGTTGATGATAAAGCTAGGGTATCCCATGTAGAAAAGGCAAATATGTTAGGGATAAATTATCTGAAAGAACAGGGTTTTTCTATCCCTGAATCACAACTTTATTCAATGCCATGTAATAATTGTGATGATGACTACAAGTCTGCCATCAACCTTGCAAATAAAATTAAATTAACGGACAATAAGCAAGAAATGAAAAATGAATTAAATGCCTATATAGAAAGGATTAAACTTAGAAAAAATGTTTTTATAATATGGTACCAAAAGAATAAACAAATGATTTCTGCTTGCGAATGCCACAATGAAAAGCGTGTGACTTATCTGAATGAATTATTGAGAGAGTAGGACTATAATCATTTCTATCGTGCTGCACATCAACATTAACTATAAAACTTTTTATTTTTTCGTTTTATAATAAAATTGAGTAATATGTTGTTCAAACCATCACATGGAGTAATCTTGTATTGTGATGTAGAGCTAGATGATTTTAAAAGAATAATGAATTATACAACCACAATTGAGGGTGTTTCAGGCTATTTGATTGATAGGTTGTTAGAAGCAAGGTATGGTTTTCCAGCAATAAGAGATGCCAGAAGAAATTACACAGACTTACCATTGGTATTTGAAGCTCAAAGAGAGGGTAATGCAAGCGAAGCTAAAGAAAGAGATTTGATAAAATTATATGCTGCGAATGAAGTAGATGCTTTAGTTTTGTTCTCTTACATTTCTCCTAGAATACAAAAAGCATGTGTTGATGCTTGCTATGAAAATAAATTAACTCCTATTGCTGGCTTTAAATTACCTCAGCTGCTTACTGCAGAGGACGAAATTAGCATAGAGGATGAGAGGCTTAAAGGTGAATCATATAGAGGCTACATAGCTAAAGATGCTTTGGAAAGAGCACTTGGATTATATGCTAAGCTTGGGGTTGATCATTATTTAGTGTCAGGAAACGAAGTTGATGAGCTAAAACATACGAAAGATATCTTACTTGAAATGGAAATTAAACCAATATTTTGCATGCCCAATCTTGGAATACAGGAGGGAGATATAGCACAAGCTTTTGAAGCAGTTAAAGATTGTCCAGCCGCTTATGGTATAATTACTCCAAGAAAAGAAGAAATAGAGGACAAATGGGAGCTGAAAGAAAGGATAAAAAGGCTTGCTGACGAAGCCTTAAGATTTTGAATTATCCTAATAAATCTAAGGTTACCAAAGCTGCTATTTTTGCAAAATCAACCAGCTCATCTATCGGAGCATATTCATTTGCTTTGTGTGCAACTTCATCTCCAGGTCCGTAACCAACAGCTATTACGTTATTTTGTATGAGTTGTTTTGCTACGGTTGCACCAGACATACCAATAATTTCTGGTTCAACCCCAATAACCAACCTGGCATTTTTCTTTATAGCTTCAACTAATTCATTTTCAGGTGAAATTTCTGTTGGTTTTAAACCCTGTATTATTTCAACCTTAAATTTAACATCTTTGTTTTCTTTTTGAATAGTCTCACATAATCTCTTAACATCTATAACTATCTCCTCTGAAGTTTGTGAAGGTAAATATCTTATGTCAATTTTAGTTTCACACTTTGCTGGGACAACATTCGGTACAGTTCCACCATGAATATAACCTAAATTTAGAGTTGGTTCACTCAATAAAGTATGACGCTTATATCGCATCTCATGTGTTTCAAGCAAGTTGAGGAAATGGTTCATATATTGAATAGCATTCACACCTTCTTTGGGAGTTGAAGCATGTGCTTGTTTACCATGAGCTATAATTTTTAAATGCAGAACTCCCTTCTCAGCAACATCTATCTTTCTCAAATTGCGTTCCATGTCTGAAGCTATTGTTATTATTTAATAGTGATAAAATAATTAAGTGATAAAAATGGGAGAAAATTACATTTACATATTTAACGAATTTTATGGTATTTTCTTAAAGCTTGATTCATGTCGCTAACACATACGTAT
>JASEGN010000064.1 GCA_030018055.1 Candidatus Aenigmatarchaeota archaeon
ATTATACCAACCATAATCATTCCACCTATTATAAAAAATTCAGCTGAGGGCACTTACTCACTTTATTTTTTTTCAATTTCTGACATAAATTAAATTTTGAAACTCATTAAAAAAGTGACGCATGAAAAACCTTTTTAAAGCATAAAATTATAAAAAATTATGGTCAAAACAAACACTATTTTATTTATTTCACTCATATTAATATTAGCTTTTTTATTAGGTTGTGTGGAAAAGGGAGGTGAGAAAATGGTAAACTTGGAGGGAAAATCTGTGTTGATGGTAATAGCCCATAGTGGCTTTAGAGATGAAGAATTTCAAGAACCTTATAACATATTAACAAAAGCAGGCGCTAGGGTAACGATTGCAAGCTCTTCTCTGGAAGAAGCCACAGGTATGCTGGGAAAAAGAGTAAAGCCCGATATACTATTGAGCAAGGCGAACATAGATGAGTATAATGCCATCGTTTTCGTTGGTGGAGTTGGAAGTTCTGAGTATTTTAACAATTCAGTAGCGCTAAATTTGGTTAAAAGTGCTTACGGAAAGGGTAAAGTGATTGCAGCTATATGTATAGCCCCTTCTACCCTTGCTAATGCTGGTATACTCGAAGGGAAAAGGGTTACATCCTATCTTTCAGAAAAAAGTAATTTAGAAGCTAGTGGTGCAGTTTACACAGGCAGGAATGTAGAAGTAGATGGTAATATAATTACTGCTAAGGGTCCAGAGGTAGCGAGAGAGTTTGGAAATAAAATAGTAGAAATTCTAAGTCAAGTGTAACTTTCAAATAAAAATAACTTTAGTGCAAGCAAGAATAAGTTATGGAAAAGAGAAGCATCCCAACTGCAGTCACATACTTAATTTTTGTTCAAATTTTTGCTGTTTTACTTACAGTTCAAGCTCTGTCCATAGAAGCTATACCTGAGCCTTATCAGCCATTTGGAGGTGAAACAGTAACTCAAGCTACAGCAAATTCACTTCTTTTGCTTTTGCTTGTTGTTACGATAACTTTAGTGTTTATTTTTTTGATTTTAAAGCTAAGATTTTTATTTGCACACGTTATAATTTTTCTCTCAATTTTTGCTGCGTTTTTCATCACACTTTTTTATGCAGTAATAATTACCAGTTCATTACTCGCTCTACCTCTAACTATCATGCTCATTTTAATTCTTCTCTATGGACTGGTAAAAAATATCTACCCCATAGTAATATTTTCGATTTTCCTTGTTTCAGCTGAGATTGGAAGTTACCTCTCTTTAATTTTGCTACCACCAACTTTATTTATACTCCCGCTCGTATTTTCGGTTTATGATATATATGCTGTATTCAAGGGCCCGTTAAAAACACTAATTAAAATTTTAGCTCCAAGGAGAAATATGAAAAAAGCTACTTCTCGTATTTTTGGCTTGTTTTTAGCCTATGTTGGTGGTTTTGGTATAGGAACAGGTGATCTCATATTTTCAGCTATGCTGGTTTCGGCAGCGTACATATTAATTGGGCTAATCGGAATTGTTGCCGTGGGTATAGCAGTAAACATAGGATTTTTGATTACATTAAAACTTTTAGTTAAATATAAGAGACCGATACCAGCGTTACCGATATCTATGTTTTTAGGAACTTTGGTCTTCATTTTGCTCTATTATTTTTGATGTAATGTAAATTCTATTTTATCTTTTGAAATTTTTTCATCATGTAGAAAATAAAGTATCCAGTTAAAATGATAGCCAAAACTATTAACATAGCATCTAGACTAAAATAAAACATCAAAAAGATACAAACAAGTAGCCCAAGAAAAGGTAGAACTGGAAACTTGCCAATATTTAATGGTACTTTAAAAGTTCTCTTCGACGTATGTTTACTAAACCTCAACTTTATTAGAGATGCGTTAACAAAAGCGAATACTAAGATCGTTCCCAAACTTGTTGCTTTTGCCACAACAGCTATCTCACCAATTAGAGCAAATAAAATTGAAAATATCATGAAGATTATTACAGCAACCCAGGGTGTTCTTCTTTTTTCATGGATAGAAGCTAAAACTCTTGGCAAAGAACCGTTATCAGCCATGCCGTATATCATCCTTGTTCCAACTATCAGAATTATCAGGACTGTGTTGGTCGTCGCAAACAGTGCAATTACCGATAAAAGGAAAAATGCTTGATCTCCAAATACTTTAGAGGCCACCAAAGCTAAAGGGGCCTTTGATTGTCCCAACTCTTGCCAACTAGTAACACTCACAGCAGATACAGAAACTGAAACATAGAGCAAAGTTGTTATTATTATAGCCAGAACTATTGCTCTCGGTAAAATCTTTCTTGGTCTTTTGGTTTCTTCCGCAACATTAACTATGTCTTCAAATCCTATGTAGGCGAAGAATATCAGGGCTGCTGCGGAGAAAACCCCACTTGCACCAAGTGGAGCATCTAGATAATTAACCTTTCCCCAACTCCCTAGACCGATGAAGATAATTAAGATTAAACCTAATGCTTCGATTATAGTAAAGGCAATATTAAATCTTGCTGATTCCTTAATTCCATAGAAATTTAGAAAGGATAAAACTAGAATTAGAAGAACTGCCATTAAAACAATTGGAGTATTAAATAGACCATGAAAATATCCGGCAAAACCTAAAGCCACAGCAGCTGCAGAAACCATACCAGTAAAAATTATTAACCAACCTAACATAAATGAAATTAAATTGCTTCCAAAAGCTTTCTTCGTATAAACATACTCTGCGGCTGCTTTAGGATACATGCTAGAAAGTTCACAATAACTTAAACCGGTAAGTGAAGCTAATGTTGCGGCGATAAGAAATGACATCCAAAGGGAGTTGCCAGCAGTGTTAGCAGCTTCACCAATTAGAGCATATATCCCAGCTCCAAGAATTATACCAACTCCATATAAAGTAACAGTAAATAATCCGAGTGCTCTTTTAAGCTTTATCATAATAATTTTTTTGTTCTCGGAAATAATTAACAGGTAAGATGAAGAGCAGCTACAACTCTTTTACTTTCCGACAAATCATTATATAGTTTACAGGCATCTTGGGTAGGCTTGGCAATTAATTCAATTTTGTTAGAAGCTAAGAATTTTTCAGTCTCCTCTTTAACTACAACATAACCACTTGCACCAGTTCCAATTATTAGCAATTCTGGCCTAGCTTTAACAACTTCTTTGATATCCTGTACACAAACTTCATGCCCTTCTTTACGCCACCAGCTTTTAACCTCAGTTAGAAGAATTATAACATCATTGGTATATTCTTTCTCATTTATTACTATTCTTCCAAAAGAATAAGAATTTATTTTCATTTTTTATCTCTTGCTTTTTTGTTTTCTTCTTCGACTTCCTCTTTTGCTCGCACCTCTTCCACTACCATGATGAGGTTCACAACGTCTCACATCAAATATAAGCAAATTCCTATCATATTCTAAAAATTTTCTCTTCAATTCCTCGCTAGCGTAAAAACCAACTAGTCCACGGGCCATTGCTTGCCTGATAGCGTCAACTTGTCCAGAAATTCCACCACCACTAACATTAACTTCTATATCAACTTTTTTTGCAAATTCTTCGGCTAGAAGTAGAGGCTCTCTTAATCTCATTTGTATAAATTCATTTCCAAAAAGTTCAAATGGTCTAGAATTTATTAAAATTTTTCCAGTACCAGGTGTAATCTTTGCTCTAGCCACAGCTTCCTTTCTCTTACCTATACTTAAAGTTAATTTTGGTCTTTCTACAACTTTTTTCTTTACCATCTTTTCTTAGCCCCCAATGTTAAAGATAATTCTTCTAAAGTTATAAATTTTATGAGCTTTGCTCTTAGTTTACTTGCGTCAGCCTCTTTTATTTTTTCTTTTGGTTTGTTTTTAAGTTTCTCTGGCACACCAATAAAAACATTCAATTTTTTAAAGGCCTTTCTCCCTTTAGCTCTATCCCACGGTAACATACCCCTAACAGTACGACGAAAAATCTGGTCAGGATATTTTGGAAAGAATGGTCCATGATGAACATCCCCACGCTTAATTTTTTCAAAATATTTCTTAACAATAACTTCTGGTCTACCAGATATTATAGCCTTTTCAGCATTAACAACAACAACTTCTTCTCCACTTAGTAATTTTTTTGCTATGGTTGAGCAGAGTCTTCCTAAAATTTGATTTTCAGCATCATAGATTTTCATTTCATCACTTCCTTTTTATAAAATTCATTAGTTCCTTTCCTAGTACTTTCGCTTTATTTAATATTTTCTTATTTTTCTTAACTTCACCAGCCTCCCTGCCTCGCACATAAGGCCGTCCACTACGACCATTTCATGCCACAAACAAAATGTCCTTAAAGCTTGGGCAGTTAACTCGATGCCACCAAAATCAGATCCTGCCATACCTACTGCAATAACGACTGCTGGTTTATGTTTTAA
>JASEGN010000065.1 GCA_030018055.1 Candidatus Aenigmatarchaeota archaeon
AGTAGATGTAGAATATGTAAACAAAATTTCTGGATTGAAATTAACTTCTAGTGAAATATGTAAGCTTCTTGAAAAAGCAAGATATGATGTAAAGTTAAAAGGAAATAGAATAGAAGTACTATACCCTGCTTATCGCCAAGATATAATGCATCCTCGTGATATAGTTGAGGATGTGATAATTTCCTATGGTTATAATAGGATAGAACCTATAATTCCAAAAATTTATACTGTTGGTAAGGCTGATGAAAAGATTTTTCTGGTAGAAAAAGTTAGCGAGGTTATGGTTGGCCTAGGTTTTCAAGAAATACTTTCATACACTCTAACAAATAAAGAAAATTTATTTCGAAAAATGAATTTAGAAGTTGGTGAAGTTGTAGAAATAGAAAATCCAATATCAGCCAAATGGTCAGTTTTTAGAGACAAGCTATTACCAGGATTACTTGAATTTTTATCGTATAATAAACATGTAGAGTATCCTCAAAAAATTTTCGAAGTTGGGAATATTGTTCTTTTAGACATGAAAACTGAAACTAGAGCTAGAGATTGTTTGAAGCTTGTGTGTTGTATTAGCGATGCTAAAGTTAGTTATGAGGAAATTTCATCTTTGCTCGATGCATTTTTCTCTATGTTTGGGGTTGATTATAAATTAAAGGGAGTGAAGCACCCAAGTTTTATTGAAGGTAGAGTAGCTGAAGTCCTTGTTGGTGAAACATCTTTTGGTATAATTGGTGAAATATCGCCATTAGTTCTAAATAATTGGAATCTAAGCATGCCTGTAGTTGCATTTGAGATTGAAATCGAGAAGCTACTTAAAAAGTGAAACTTGAAGAAAATTGAAAAGGGGTAAAAGACATCCTGTTTATCTACCATCCAAAAATTCTGCTAAAAATCCCTCTCTCTTCCTTATATGGTCTACCAGTTATTTTACAAGCAAGTTTTTTTATCTCTTTTGCAGCAGGTGAGTTTGGCTTATAGCTAACTATCGGTGTTTTTGTTGAAATGCTTGCTGTCACATTCTCATCCTCTGGAATTTCTGCAAGTACTGGAACTCCTAGGATTTCTTCTATATCTTCTTTTTTTAATTTTTTCTTATCTTTAAGTCTATTAATAACAACACCGAGTACTTCTTTACCTTCTTGTCCAGCTATCTTTATACCTTTAAAAGCTTCTGTTACGCTTGGTAAATCTGGATTTGTTATAACTATAACTTCATCACAAGCTGCTAAAGTAGAGATAACCTCTTGTCCAAAGCTAGAAGCACAATCCATAAGTATGTAATCTGCCTTTCCCATAAGGCTAAGAGTAACCTCTGGTAACCTACCAGCATTAACTCCTCTTATCTTGTTTACATTCAAACTACCAGTAAGTACCCTTATGCCAAGTGGGTGAAAACACATAGCCTTTCTCACATCTACTTTATCTCTTAGAACATCATGGATGGTTTTTGAAGTTAAGTGTAGGCCGAGATGCATGCCAAGATTTGGGGTGGTTAAGTTGGCATCAACGGCAATTGTATTCTCTCCAAGCTCAGCTAAAGCTATTGCTAGATTGGATACAAGTGATGTTTTTCCTACACCTCCCTTTCCACTTAAAACTAAGATCCTCCTGGTCAATTTATCACTAATATTAGTTATACCCAAAGGTTTTAATATTTGATGTAAAAATAACCTTAAAAACTAATTCTATTCATGCTCCAGGTAATAAAAGCAAGTGGTGTTAGAGAAAAATTTGAAAAACAAAAAATAATCAACACTTGCTTAAGAATGGGTGCTAGTAAAGAAGTTGCTGAGAGAGTCGCTGAGAAAGTGTATAAAAAATCTTATCAGGGAATTCCAACTAAGAAGATTCTCAAACTAACTTTCAAATTTCTGGGCAAATATAAACCGGAGATAAAATTTGTTTTAGATTTAAGAGAGGCTGTATCAAAACTAAGGCCAACACCTGATTTTGAACAATTTGTTAGGCTTTTGCTAAAGGAGCAAGGATATAAAGTCTCACCAGCTAGGTTTGTAAGAGGAAAATGTATTAAACATGAGATAGATGGAATTGTTAGAAAGGGGAAGGAGATTTTGTATCTTGAAGTTAAGCACCATGTTAAATTTCATGCAAGAACTCCTCTAGAAGTTCCTCTGAGTGTATGGGCTACTCTCGATGATTTAAAAGATGGATTTAGAGCTGGTTATCACAAAATAAATTTTACTGGAGCACTGATAGTTTGTAATACAAAGTTTTCTACATACGCAAGAAATTACGCTTTGGCTAAAGGAATTAGAATAATTTCTTGGGATTTTCCTGCTAACTCTGGACTGAAGGAAATTATAAAAGAGAGAAACTTATACCCTATCACAATGGTGAAAGATTTAGATAAAAAAGTAGAGGAAAAGCTTGGAAATCGTGGAATTGTTTTGTTAAAACAGCTGGTTGAAACTGATGCTAAGCTTCTTGCTGAACTGAAGGTTGAAAAAAGGAAAATATCGTCGCTTATTGGAAAAGCGAAGAAATTATTAGCTAGCTATAAAAAGTAACAATCCGTTTAAAGGTACTCTTTTTTCTTCATTTTCGTAATAAAAATTCCTTTAGAAGTAACCTCGAATGGATGAACCTGCATGTTATGTTTAGTCCTTCTCATTTTAACTATTTGCAGCGTTCTCATTGGAATATCGACTGGTAGAACCTTTAGTAAAATAACACTATCCACAATGAACTCCTCAAAACCAAGTCTACCCAAGCTTTGTTCCCCTGAAGGAATTTCCGCTATAACAAGGCTTGTTAAGTTCAGAGTTTTCAAACTTTTTAGAAGACCGAAAACTTTCGTTCTTAGTTTGAATATTTCTTCTGGTTTTTCCTTCCATCCCATTGCTGCCAAGGATAGGCTATCTAAAACAAACCTATGAATTACAAGCTCTGCATCCAACCTCTTAACTTCACTAAAAATAAAAGTCTTTAACTCATCCACATCACCAGGAGTAACTTCACAAATCTTACACCTACCCTTTTTTATATAGGAAGAAAAATCCCACCCAAATGTTAACATATCCTTCATTATATCCTCTGCACTCTGTTCCAAGGTCACATACACGCCTTTTTCCCCTTTTTGTAGGCCATTCCAGAGAAATTGACACCCAAACATCGTTTTGCAAGTTCCGCTTGCACCAGCGATTAGGTTAACAGAATTTTTAACAAACCCTCCTTCTATAAGCTCGTCTAAACCTGGAATGCCTGAGTTAACTCTCTCTACTTTTTCTTTTTCCATATTATATTTTTTGTTTTATTAAGTAAAAGAAATTTGTTATTCTAAAAATAATTGAGAATTTAATACCAAAAAGACTAATTATAACTAATGGATAAGGAAAGAGTAGTAAAAATACTTTCAGATGTAGAGAAATATTTTAAAGATTTAGAAGATAGAGAAATTAAAACTGTGGATGACTTAAGAGACGTTGAAAAATACTATGCAACCTCGATGATTCTTTTCTCTTTGTTAAATAGAATTATAGATTTAGGACAAGAAATAGTTTTAAGCAAAAAGCTTGGAATGCCATCTACCTACAAAGAAATATTTGAGATCTTGTTTGAGAGAAATTTTATTACCAAGGAAATGTTAAATGAGTTGAAGAAGTTAGTAGACGTGAGAAACATTCTCTCTCACGAATATTATAGAGTAGACATTTCCTTTATTTTCAAAGCTGCAAAAAGAGTGAAGGTTATTAAAGAATTTGTTAAAATAATGAAAAAAGAAATAAAATGAGAGAAAAAATAAAAAAGACTTTGAATGAGCTAAAGAAAATTCGGGAAGTGAAAGCTGTATTTTTGTTTGGGTCTTATGCTACGGGAAAACAACTGCCCTTTTCTGATGTAGATATATGCGTTGTAACGGAAAAAATTGATGAAGAAATTAAAGCAGAGATTACATCTCTTTCCTCAGAAAAGATAGACGTCTGCTTTTTTTGGGACTTACCAATAACTATTAGATATAAAGTTTTGAAAGAAGGTAAACCTTTACTTGAAAGGGATGAGAAATTTTTACATGAGGTTAGATTCAAAACTGTAAGAGAATATATTGAATTTAGGCCAATACTAAGAAGGTTTGCGGAAAGATTTAAAATCAAAATATAGTCATGGTCATGGGTAAAATTTTATTATCAGCTAAGCGAACTATTATTTAATGAAAGTTTTGAAAATTCTAAAAGTTGTAGCAACATTTTCAATTTTATTTAGTTTTTTTATCTGTTTAGCGATTGCGGATTCTCCTCAACCAAGAATTTTGCTTGTTCTCGATGCACATTGGGATCCCGCACGTT
>JASEGN010000066.1 GCA_030018055.1 Candidatus Aenigmatarchaeota archaeon
CTTGTGTACCCGAAAAAGTCGCCGATGAGGCGATTTTTGATAAGATGATAGAAAGGTGGGTTAAAATCAGACTAATGTAGGATTGAAATGAAAAACCCAAAGGAATAACACAAGGACAAATAGACTAATGAGGATTTTACTTTTTAACTTCTTCTATTATTTCTAACAACTTTTTCATATATTCTGTGTAAACTCTCCTGTAATATGAGGAAAATAAAGAATTTCCATACTTCCAATACCCTTAATATTAAAGCTTGACTTATTTATACCCGGTGTACCACAGATATGCACTGTGTCTTAAACTATTATAACAGGCTCATTCCCAAATCGTTAGGTGGCATTTGCCACAGTAATATCTTGTTTTACCATCAGCTTGCTTATGCGCAGCCATAAAAGTATCTCCGCATCTATTACAAACTCTACCAATTCTCCTCAGCTTTCCTTCCTTAACTTCAAAAAATTTACTTACTTTCACTTGTTTGTGTTTCAGCTTTCTCACCCTTAACTTCTTCACTTTTTTCCTCTTTTTTCTCCAATTTTTCCTCCTTTGGTTTCTCTTCTAAAATTTTAGCTTTTACCAGCGATGAAGTTGTCCCACTTTTTGTAAGTATGTAATCTATAGTAACTTGAGTAGGATCAACTGAATATTTTTTTGCTAGCTCAGTAATAACTTCATCTTTTTTTGGAGTTGGTAGGCCTGCATGACCAATTTCAACTTTTAATTCCTTCCTTTTAAAGAATAAATTTTCCTTTTCTTCTAAGACCTTTATTTCCATCATCCCACATAGAGAGCATATCTGCCTTTCTCGGTAAAATTCAGAAATTTTGCAATCTCACTTTCTGGATTTATTATAACAACCAACCCTTTCCAGCTTGTTGATAGGTTTGTGGATTTACAGGCTGTACAAAATTTCTCACTAGTAAATCTTCTACAATTCCTACATACATAGATCCTTCTGACCATATCTATCCCTTCTTAGCCTTTCTTTTCTTTTCCTCAATCCAATGTGTAGCTCCTAAGCCTTCTTGTCGCATGGTAAGACTGATCTTATTCTCCTCTTTTCCAAGAGATGATGAAATTAACCTCGCCACAACTAAATCCTTTTCTTTCAATGTTTGTTTTGTTTGTTTCCCTAAAAAAACAGAGTTTTTGCTATCATAGCTAACAAAATCATCCATCAGTTGAGATATGTGAACTAAGCCATCTATAGGGCCTATTCTAACAAAAGATCCAAACTCTGTGTTATCTATAACCTCACCTCTTACAATCTCGTGTAGTTCTGGCTTGTAAGTTAACAGCTTAAGAACACAGTTATAATGAACTCCAGCGTCTCCAGCAATTATTCTTCCCTCCTTTATTTCTTCTACTGAAATTATCGCAAGCATGATTCCTAGCCTTTTATCAATTAGACCAACAAATTTCTCTGTAGCGCTCTCTACTATAGCATCTTTTACACTCATTCCAAGCTTTTCTGGAGGAACCCTTATCCTTTCTTCTACAGTAGCAAGTTGATACATTTCTCCCACTATACCAATGTATAAGTTAATATTATTGGTATAAAAATTATGGCTACAGTATTTATAACCTTAATCAAAGGATTTATAGCTGGGGCTGCAGTATCCTTCATCGGATCTCCTATAGTATCACCTATAACCGATGCTTTATGTGGTTCAGAGCCTTTACCCCCAAATTTACCCTCTTCTATACATTTTTTTGCATTATCCCAAGCTGCTCCACCTGTGGCCATTTGTAGGGCTAAGAAAAGGCCAGTAATTATACATCCTAAAAGTAAACCACCCAGAGCTTTAGGACCAAGTATGAGACCGATTAAAATTGGTGAAGCTATGGCTAGAATTACTGGCAAAATCATCCCCCTCAATCCAGCTTTTGTTACAATTTTCACACAATTCCCATATTCTGGTTTTGCCCTACCTTCTAACAAACCCTTAATCTCCTTAAACTGTCTCCTAACCTCCTTCACAACCAAAAAAGCCGACCTGCTTACTGTACCCAAACATAAGGAAGAAAAGAGAAATGGTATCAGAGCTCCTATGAACAGCCCTATTAAAACAACTGGATCTGCTATGGTAAAAGCTGTTGATGGTAAATAAGTTTCCTGTTGATATGTTGCAAATAGAGTTAGGGATGCTAGAGCTGCAGAACCTATTGCAAAAGCCTTTGTTACAGCTTTTGTTGTATTTCCTACAGCATCCAAAGCATCTGTGACCCTTCTCATCCTTTTTGGCAACCCAGCCATCTCAGTAATTCCTGCAGCATTATCTGTTATTGGTCCATAGGAATCTAAAGTGATTATCATTCCTGTTAAAGAGAGCATGGCCATTGTTGCTATACCTATGCCATAAACTCCCCCAAACCAATAGGAAAGAAAAATTCCAACAGCTATTATAATTGTTGGTGCAACTACACTCTCCATTCCTTTGGATAATCCAGTAAGTATATTAATGGCAGCTCCGGATTGGGATGCTGAGGCTATCTCTTTTACACTTGTATATTTTTTGGAAGTGTAATACTCGGTAATTATAAACAATCCTATGGTTACAAATATTCCAACTAGAGTTGCGTAAAAAAGGTTTAGGTGAACTAATGTTTTTGTTATAAAATAACATCCGACTATTGCTACAACTCCTGTAATTGCTAAAGATATGTAAAGGGATGTCATTATACTCCTTCTAAAACTAACCGAAATACTACCTATTATGCAGGCTATAATTCCTACTACACCTATCATTAAAGGATAGACAACATAAGCTGGGCTATCTTTAAAGAACAAAAAGCCCAATAGCATAGCTGCTATTAAAGTTACTGTGTAGGTTTCAAAAAGATCTGCTGCCATTCCAGCACAATCTCCAACATTATCACCAACAAGATCAGCGATTACAGCAGGATTTCTTGGATCATCCTCTGGAATACCTTTCTCAACTTTTCCAACCAGGTCAGCACCTATGTCAGCAACCTTTGTGTATATCCCACCACCTATTCTTGCAAAGAGAGAAACTAAACATGCACCGAAACCAAAACCAACTATGAGGAGTGGATTTTTATAAACTAAATAGAATAAACTAATTCCAAGCAAAGCAAACCCAATAGCAAACATACCAGTTACAGCTCCACCTCTTACAGCAAGTTTAAGAGCCCCTTTTAATCCTTCTTTAGCTGCATTCGCCACCCTTACATTTGCTCTTACAGAAAGATTCATCCCCATGTAACCAGTTAGCGCCGAAAGGGCACTTCCGGCAAAGAAACTAAGGGCTGTTTCCATATTTATTACAAGAGCTAGCAATATTCCAAGTAAGATTATACAGATTGACATGATTTTGTATTGAGTGTCTAAATATACTTTGGCTCCTTCCTTTATGCCCTCTGAAATTTCTTGCATTCGAGTAGTTCCTTTTTCTTGCTTCAATACATAAAAAATTAAAATAATGGAAAAGAGTATTGAAAATCCACCGGCAAATATTGGTGCTAATAATAAGCTCTCCATCCTTTCATCCCATCTCTAAATATTTTTTTGCTCTCAAATAAATTGTCCTTATTCTAAGTTCTTTAAGTTTTGCTCTTAGCTTTCTATCGTTTGTTGCTACTAAAATATTTTTATTTGTTAGATTGATAATCGCTCTATCTGCACTTCTCTCTGGAGTTTTTAATATCTCTACATTTTCTATTAACTTCAGTGCGATTTTCGCGTATTTGGTTGGATTACTTTTTAATTCATCAACAACTGTACTTGGAACAAAAATTTTATATTCTCCATTAATTAAATTTTTTATCTCTTCCAATCGTACCTTAAACTTTATTATATCAATGAGAAAGCTAGTATCAAGTAAAATTTTTTTCATATTCTAAATTAGTTTCCAGAGTATAAGTTCACCACATTAAATATTATATATGAAAGCCATAGCAACCATAATAGCCGTAATACTAATGGTTTTGCTTGTGATAACGTTGGCTTCTTTAGCAGCTATGTTTATCATGGGATATTTTAGAGCTAGAATTGCTGTTGTGCTAACAATAACTGAAGCTCGTTGTAATTCGACCCATTTTATGGTTGATGTTAGAAATGAGGGAACTGATACGTCAAGCATAGTTACAGTAATAGTAACAAATGCTACCGGAGCTGAAATAAGTGGTAGCATACCTAGTATCGCACCTCTTATGATAAGAACTGTTACGATATGTAGAGACCCTG
>JASEGN010000067.1 GCA_030018055.1 Candidatus Aenigmatarchaeota archaeon
AAACATTTTATATGTTAAACGTCTATCATTTAACCATGATGCCTCCACTAAAAATAACTATTATATTAATGTTCTTAGAGACAGCTATTACGATTTTGCTACAAAAATAGGGCTTTCTAATCGGAGAAAGATAAGAAACTTAATTTTTAATCTCCAAAAGGGACCCATAAATAGAACCTTTAAGGGCATTAGGAAAGAAAGCCTTTATTGTGAATATTATAATTTTAGTTTGATACAGGATTATGTAAGAGTAGCTAGTGCGGAAAATTTAGTTAGGAAACTTACAGAACAATTATCAAGCAAGCATAATAAAACTATACTTGCAAAAATGTTAGGATATAAATTTTGGAACTCCATTAGTCGTTACCAAAGAGGAGAAAGGAGGATACCACTTAGAACTCTTATTAGATTAGCAGAATTATGCGAATACGACAAATTACGAGTTTATAAATGGTTAGAAGAACCGCAAATAAAATTCTATCCATACACAGGCGGTAAAGGAAAAATACCATGTAAGCTACCACTTAGATACAAAGACAATATCTTACCAGTTATTAAATATCTAAGACCTAATTTTGAAGACGGTATAATTCATGTTTCTACATCTAATTATAATCCCAAAAGACATGTTATTAAGAAGATTAAAAAGTTTTTTGGTCTTAAAATTAAAAAAGACCATTTTGGACGTCCTTATACATGTAGTAAAGTATTAGCACTGTTTCTCAAAACTTTTTATATTTTTGAGATTCCATGGCAACCAATTGATGACAATGAAGCACATAGATTGATATCTAATTTGGAGAA
This sequence comes from Candidatus Aenigmatarchaeota archaeon, assembly GCA_030018055.1. Classification (GTDB taxonomy): domain Archaea; phylum Aenigmatarchaeota; class Aenigmatarchaeia; order CG10238-14; family SCSR01; genus JASEGN01. The sequence continues at coordinate 805 of JASEGN010000067.1, forward strand.
ACTATCTTAATTCGGTAGTCATGTTTGAAACCAAGGAACTTCATCAATCCTCCATCGAGGCAAAATTTTATCTTTAAAATCAGCTTTCCACCCAGATTTATGAGCCAAAATTCCTACCCATGCTATATTTACGCCATTATCAACTGCATATTCTTGAGGAACAACATACATTTTTCCATCTCTATCCTTACACATTATTCTCATCATTTCTTGCAAACGTTTATTGACAGCAACACCTCCAACTAATAAAACTTCTTTTTTTCCAACATGCGCAACTGCACGCTCAGTTACTTCTGTTAGCATAGCAAAACAAGTTTCTTGTATCGAATAACAAATATCTTCTTTGGGTATACCCTCTTTATATTTTTTTATTGCCGCAGTAAGTATGCCAGAAAATGAAACGTCCATACCTTTTATTACTAGAGGTAGTTCTACGTACTTTCCAGCTTTAGCTAACTTCTCGATTTCTGGTCCTCCTGGGGAAGACAAACCCATCTCCCTTGCAACCACATCCAGAAGGTTTGCGCAAGTTATATCCATTGTCTCTCCAAATATTTTGTAAGAATTTTCAACAAGAGCTAATAAACTATTATGGCCTCCGGAAAGGTAAACAACAAGAGGGTCTTTTGCACCAGTAGTTAACCTACCAATTTCAATGTGACCAATGCCATGATGAACTTTAGTGAGAGGTTTCCTATATTTTTTTGAAAGTTTAATTGCAAAATTCGCAGTAAAAATAAGTGGAAGAGGAATACCTGGTCCACAAGAGTAAGCTAAAATATCCACATCCTTAAGTTCTAAATCTGCTTTTGAAAGAGCAGCTTCTATAACTATTTTTGAATTTTTTTTATGATGCTCAGCAGCTTCATTAGGAACAATACCTTTACCCCTTGATGGTTTATATATAGATCTTTTATCCGCTAAAATTATCCCTTCATCATTTATAATTCCAACACCAAATGTGTGAGCTGTCCCTTCAATACCAAGGCAAATCATACTGGGCACTCTTAAGGGTTTCATCGATCTTCATTACCACTTCTTTGGACCAGTCTCCTTGAAAATTAGAGAAAAAGATAAAGCAGTTGAATTTTTTTAATTTTTTAACAAGCTTGATACAATGTTTGTACTTTTTCCATTTCTTATTGACAATGATAAAAGTTGGAGTATTATTTTCAAGTCCATATAAGAATATAGGTAAGATTCTTCCTGATATTCTTGTCCATGTTGAACCATGTGGAGCATTCGGTCTTTTAGAATTAACCTTGAGTTTTGTAGGTTGAATACTCGTTATTTCGATGGGAATTTTGAATTTTTTAAATCCTAGAACTAAATCTGGAATGCCGTATTTCAACTTGTTAGGATCATTAGCTGTAATTGGAAAGACATTGTAATTTAAGGAGAGAAGTTCTTTTGCCAATTCTGTATTCTTTTTCGATTCCAAAAATCTATCTAAAGTTGAAAAATTCCAATCTTCAGGGTTAATTAAAACATTCATTCTCAAGCCAAATTTTTTATCAGTAAATTCCTTAGTTATTTTATTTTTTCTATCCCTTGGAAGAAAATTACCTACAGAAATTCTAAGAGTTTGTGAAGCAGGGTAGGGATTTAACAAATTACCAAAAAAATCTTTTTTTATCATTACAGTTCTTTCGTCTATAAACTTCACAACAGCTCTTGTTAGATTTCTGTCATTTTTACCTATTTCTTCAATCTTTTTGGCAAGCTGTGAGTTATAAATAACAAGCTCAAATTGATGATTCGGTTTTCTATAGGTATTTATTATCACTCTGAAATATCCAGGTAAGGATACAACCTTTTGCTCTTTTTCGATTCGATCTCCATTAACTGAGTTATAATCAGCCAAATATTTTATTGGGATACCACTTGTATTTTTTGACGAGGTTAATTTAATCTTTTCTATTTTTTCTGTAAATTCGTTGAGATTTTTACCAATTAATTTACAAAGTTCCTCCAAACAATCTAGAGGAATGAAACTTTCACGATATTTCCAAGATGTAAGATAATTATCACTGAGTGATTCAAGCTTTAAATTCTGTAAACTTCTACATTTTTCCTTCAGATAAAAGCCAAGTTTCTTATTATTAAACTTATCTTTATTTTTCTTCGAAAGTATAGAGATAGCAGATTCTATTAATTTTTTTAATTCTCCTTCCACCAAACTTACTGAAAAATTTTCTTTCTTTAAGTTCATAATTTCTAATCCTTTACCCAATTTTTTCACCTTTTATAACTTCAGCCTTACCTCCAAATTTCCTTATCTCCTCACAAATTTTTTCCAATCTGATCAAATTTTCCTTTGTATAAAATAACACCCAATGCGAACCATATTTTAGCTCAGCACCCAATTCCTTTAACTTTCTCCACGTCTTCACTCTAAGGTAGGCATTTTCCCTCGGTATATCAAAAACTAATATCAAAATTTTCTTCATGATATACATATACCATTACTTATTTATATATCTTTCGAAACACCTTTTTTCCAGTGAAAATTAAAAAGAAGGAAAAATAAAATTTCTTTCAATTAAAAACGATTGATTTTAAATCTATTTCAATTTAGGACTTATTTTTTCCATTTGTTTAGATAGTTGCTCAGTTAATTTAACAAAATAATTAACAACGTCCTCAGGACTCATCTTATTTTTTATTCCAATTTCAGCAAGCCTAAATACAAGGTCTAAAAAATATACTGCCTCATCTATATCAACATCTTCTTTTTCAATTTTCATCCCACCACTTTTCAGGAAGCTTCTCACTGTGGAGCGACTAAACTCGCCGAAGCGAAGGTGCGCCATAGGGATTTCATCCACGTTTCCCTATTGTTCCCTAAGAGATAAACTTCTTTCTAAGTATTAAATTTTAACTTTTTAAATTTAAATTAAATACGCAACAAAATATAAAATATAGAAATTTCTCCTCGAAATTTGAGCTACTCAATTTTTACTCCTAAAACCTTTTCCATGGTCGTTAGTGCAAATTCATGATATCTCTCATCAACATAACCTAGACAATCTTTTTTAGCTATAATCTCATAACCTCTTTTATAAGCATCGAAAGCCGTAAAAAAAACACAGACGTTGGTAACACAACCCATTAAAATTAAAGTACCAATTTCGAGTTCTTTTAGCCTTTCTTCTAAATCTGTTTTGTAAAATGTCGAATAAGTTGATTTTTTTATTATTAAATCTCCTTCTTGTGGCGATAATTCTTTCACTATCTCAGCACCTTCAGTATAGGCAACGCAATGTCTTGGCCAAATTTTGAATTCAGGGTCATCCTGATTATGCCAATCTTGAGTGTAGATTATTTTAACTTCAGCTTTTCTAGC
>JASEGN010000068.1 GCA_030018055.1 Candidatus Aenigmatarchaeota archaeon
AAAAGAATCAAATTCTAGATTTGGCAATTAAAACTCTTAAGTTAAGAAAAAAGGATTTGGAAAAATTTAAAAGTAAAGAAGAAATTGTTAATTTCCTAAAATCTGTGTTGGTTCCAGCATAAGTGTCTCAGACTACAAGCGGCCAAGGGCACAGGTGTCCACTGGTTAATGGAATTAAATTCCGGCCAAAGGGGGACGTTAGCTGGGTAGGAGTTAATTGCACTATCTAACAATATTGCCTTTTGGCTTGAGATGAGTTAGATAATCGTGCTGGTAATTGTGGTTAACTCTCCAGAATCAGAACGTCGTGAGACATAGGCTAGAGTTAATTCTCAGTCTACTCTAAAGTTCGGTCGCTATCTACTGGAGATAGGACTAGCTAATCAACACTATAAACTTCAAGAAAAAGGATTTGCAACAATTCAAAACTAAGGAAGAGGTTATCAATTTTATGAAATTGTTGTTATAAGAAGCTAGTCCTACCAGAAGTGTTGATTGTCTGACTGGAAGGAAGCATGAGTACGAAAGGAACGTGCTTCCGTGGCCTCTAGTGTACCGGTTACCGAAAGGTATAGCCGGGCAGCCAAGCCATGGTGGATAAGTTCTGAAGGCATCTAAGAACGAAGCCATCCGGAAAAATAGACAGTCAATTGCTTAACTGATAGGCAACTATCGGAAGAGCAACGAAGGCTCTTATAGACGATAAGGTTAATGGGGTGGTGATGTAAGTAGCAAGGTTTCGACCGAGTTACGAGTCAGCCACTCCCAATCGCCTGAGGTTGCTAGCCTTGATAAACAGCCTAAGCCTATGGCAGTCTTAAGATTTTTAAAAGAAGTTTTAGCATGTTTGTGAGAAACCCTCTATCTTAAATTATCTTTATTTTTATTTCTTCTATCCCTTCAAACTCTTCATCACCCGTGTAAAGGGTTTCACATCTCTCAATGATTGCTGTAGCTAAGTTTATGGTATCGGCATAAGATAGGGCTTTTCTAGGTTTTTCATAGTATTTGCTTCTCAAATTTGCCCCGAGTTTTGCCGTCTCGGGTGTAACCGAAGCTATCCTTAAATTTGGAAAATTCTCTATAGAAAAAATGACCTCTTCAGCATCTTCTATTCCTACCTTCTTTTCAATATTGAATTTAATTTCAGCTAGTACCAGAGGGGTAATCATCCCTTTCTCCTTTCCATTTTTTATTTTTTCCAATAATTTCCTAACTTTCTTAAATTTTTTTCCTTCCAAGAAAAACTCAAGCCATAGCCAAGTGTCGATAAAAATCATAGTTTACTCCATTCCCTTTTACTTTCTTTTATCATCTTTCTTATTTCCTTTTCCGAAAACTTTATCCTCTCCCTCATTTTCAGTAAAGTTTTTAGAGGATCTTCTGGTTTAGGTTTTAAAATCATTTTCTTGTCTTCTATTTTAAGAAGCAATTTGCTACCTGGTTTAATCTTAAAAGTTTCTCTTACTTTTTTTGGAATTGTAGTTTGTCCTTTTGAAGTTATTACTAATTCAAATTTTTCTTTCATATAAAAAATATTCTTACATATATATTTAAAGATTACTGATTGTAAGAATTATCATCCATCATCTTTTTTATTTTTAAATAAGTAGTAAACCTAATTCATTCTATGGTACATAGGTATTATCGATATATAGTAAGAAAACCAAAGTGGACAATTACCTTTCTTATCCTAACATCCTTGATATTTCTTCTTCAACCGATACTACCATTGGAGGAACTTTGGTTTAAACCAGTAGAAGCTTTCTCAAAGCCATGGACATTCGTTACTTCAATGTTTTTACATGCTGGGTTTGGGCATTTATTTTTTAACATGTTTGCATTGTTTATATTTGGTATTTTTTTAGAACCGAGAATTAGCCAAGGAAACTTTCTCCTTCTCTATTTTTTGGCTGGAATTTTAGGCAACTTAGCCTACTGGTTAACTTCCCCATTAGGAGAAATGCCAGCGGTTGGGGCAAGCGGAGCAATCTATGGTATCTTAGGTACTGTAGCGATTCTTCATCCAACGTTAATAGTTTGGTTTTTTCCTGGATTTCCTATGCCGATGATAGTTGCAGCTGGATTTTGGGTTCTGATATCGGTATTAGGAATGTTTACTCCTACAAATATCGCACATCAAGCACATTTAGCTGGATTGGTAGTTGGTTTCTATCTAGGTTTTAAAATTAGAAGATCAGGAGAATATTGGTAATAATACTATACATCCGGTTAACTTCTAGCTTTATTTTTGTATAACGTTAGAGAGCAACAAACAAAAGCATGTAAAACTTTTTGATTATCTTTCATAAACATAAAGATTTTTCAAGGCGTTGTAAGCTGCTACGATTAAATTTCTCCTCATCCTTGTATTTCCAAAAGTTTTAACCCACAGGTCTTTTATTCCAGCCAGCCTTAATATCTTTTTTAATGTATCATCGGCAACCAAACCTACACCCTTAGGAGCTGGTAGCAATAGAGTTTTTACTGAACCAGATTTTCCTTCTACCTTAAAAGGAATGCTATGCTCTTTACCACAGCTACATTCCCAGCTTCCACATCCTCGTTTAACTTTAATTAAATTAAGCTTTGCTTTTTGAGTGGCTTTTAAAATTGCACTTCTGGCATCAGGTGCCTTCCCACCACCTACTCCAACAATTCCATCCTCATTACCAACTACAACAAAAGCTCCCATACTAAATCTACGGCCAGACTTAGTCACCTTTGCAGTTATTTTTATAGGGATTCTTTGAATTCCACCACCTTTGCCGGTCCTTCCACCAATAAAAATAATTTCGCTTTTTAAATTTGGTAACAATCTGTCTACAATTTGAGGTTCAGAAATTTTTAGTCCTTGAGAAAAAATTTGTTCTATGTCGGTGATTTTACCTTCCATTACCTGAATACCTAAACTAGTTTTTGGAGCCCACTCTTCTGCTAAAGTTGGAATCGCTGGTACCTCTTCCTCGATTGGTATTTTAGCTACTTCTTCTTCCTTCTCAATCTCTTTAGCAACTTCTTCTTCCTTTTCTTCAACTTCCTCCTTTTCCTCTTTCTCCACCATTTTTTTATCCTCCTAGTAATATTTTTCTTATCCTTTCAAATTCCTCTGGAAGGTTTTTAAACCTTTCCAAATAATTAGCCACATGTAAACCTCTTATCCTTTCTTCATCTGGTAAAATTTCTTTTGCAATATTAATTTTTAACCCAGCATCTAGAGCACCTTTAGCTAGAGCGTACAATCTTGAACCTTTAGTAGAGGTATAAGCTCCTAGATCAAGAACAGCTTCTTTTATTCCTTTTTCCAGAGCTCTTTTTCCAATTAACAGACCGGTTAAATAACTTGCGGAGATATTATCAAAAGCAAACTTCCAACCAAATTTTTTTAATTCTTGAGACAGGGCTGAAGCTAGAGTTTTATCTCCTTGTGGGCTAAATTCAACTATCTGTGCTCTCAGGTACTTTAAACTTTTTCTCACAACTAAACGAGGCTTCTTGGATTTAAGTAACCTTAGCCTTTTTTTATAATCTGTTTTACCCAATCTTCTTCTTTTAAATTGCATTCTATAAGTTGGTTTTAACTTCGTTCTATCACTCTATTAATCTCATCTGGATTAATTTTGGTACTATAACTTTCTCCAGCAAAGGTGCAAGTCTGATGTTTTTTTGTTTATAATCCTTTCCAACCCAATAAAAATCTTCTATCTCACTTGAAGGTTTTATTTCTCCAGCTACTTCAACAAAATAAGCGTCCATGTTTATCCAGTCGTAATTCCCAATAGCTTCAGCGCTAAATTTTCCAAATGGCTTTGCATAAGTAAGCTCAACATTTAGTTCTTCTTTTAATTCTCTTGTTAAGGTTTCTACAGGAGTTTCACTCTTTTTAGGCCTTCCGCCAACTGAAATAAAAACATCTACTCCTCTTTCCTTCACTACAAGAAGTTTTTTATCTTTAATTATTATCGCACCAACCTTATAAACCTCTTTCATTTGATCACTTCTTTAACAAACCTCTTTGTTCCATGTAAATTTTTAAATGTGCTCGGCTTCTAAACATACCACTCTTAACAAGCCTATAAAGTTTTCTATAAGTTAAGCTGTCGATTTGTCCAGAAGTTTTTAGCTCTTTTAACATTTTTCT
>JASEGN010000069.1 GCA_030018055.1 Candidatus Aenigmatarchaeota archaeon
AGCAAAATTTTTGCAAAAAGTGAAAAGGTAAAAATTGAGAATTGTTTGGGTGTTGAGAGTGAGTATTGTACACTGGCAAAACTCGATATCCCTGGGTCATGTGGAATAGCTACGAATAAAGGTTGTCTTGTGCATAGAGATGCGACAGAGGAGGAAATTGAGGTAGCGAAAGAATTATTAAAAGTTAGAATTAACATTGGGACTATGAATTTTGGCTCACCTTTTGTTGGTAGCTCTACAATCGCAAATTCTAATGGTGCTCTAGCTGGACTTTTGACAAGTGGTCCAGAGGTAGCGAATTTTATTGAGACTATGAAATAATTTATTCTTTTTCAAGTAATTCTTAACCTTATGAAGTAGACTCTCCTAATAGAAATATCAAAAGCAAGAAAACTAGTTAAAATTCTTTAAAAATTTTACTTTCCTCTATTTTAGTTTGTTGATAGTACTTTGCATCCTCTCTTTTGTAATAGGGCTTTTCGGCAGGGGAGCTCAATTTATGTAAGACTAATTTACATATCTTCATTCCTGGGTACAAGCTAACTGGCATCTTTCCAACATTAGTTACCTCTAGAGTGAAAACCCCTTCCCAACCAGGGTCAATCCCACCTGCTGTTGCATGAACTACTATTCCAAGTCTTCCTAAACTACTTCTTCCATCTATAACACCCATCAAATCCTCTGGTATTTTAATATATTCCCTGGTACAACAAAGGACAAATTCACCTGGATGAAGAATAAATGGTTCATCATCTGAAATTTTAATAACTTCGGTATAGCCATCAACTGGAACCTTTAAATCGATATAAGGTGTTGATATAACCTTAAAAATTCTGAATTCATTTCCTAATTTTAAATCAATCCACGCTGCTTGTATGTTTTTTTCCTCAACCTGAGGTTCTAGTTTTAATTTCCCTTCCTGCAAATACCTTTTAATTTCTTTGTCTGAAAGAATCATCTCCTCAGCTCCTCAGCCTGCTCGTATACATCCTCATAAATATTCATCGAAACAGAGAAGTGGTTATAGCTTCCAACTTCCACCCCTATTTGCTCAGCCATATACTTTTGCAGCTCAGTTAAGGCGTAGGCATTGAGTAGCCAAGCATTGAACAGATCATTAGTCTTCATTACAACAAAGAGGTGTAGCTTGTTCTCAACAATTTGTGGTTGGATGTAAACTATACAAGGTGAGCTCGTCTTCTCCCTCTTTGGGCCAAATTTTATTGAATCCCTCGATGGAACCCAACTTACTAAAACAACGCTTCTCCTTGTTGGATCCTTCTTAAGGGTGTCTATTGCCAATTGAACTTGGTCCAGGTTTTTAACTATGCATTTGTTGCCTGATAATTTTTCAACTAACCCTCCAATTTCCTCGTCTTTAACTACATTTGGCCAATTTGCCCTAACCTCACAATCAGGATAGCAACGAAAGCGACCAAAATACGTATAATCAAACTCATTTTCCTTTTTTGGATCGTTCATCCCAAAGATCACGTTCTTAGCATATTCCTCTGCCTGTCCTGATTGAACTGGAGCCTTTGGATGTATTCTCGGCTCCTTTAAAGGAAACTTCACTGTGATGAAAACAGGTGCATCCTTTTGGTTACAAAGATAGTCAGGAGCTTGGATAAACCTCTCTGGAGCTTTTTCCATAACAGCTATTACGGCTTTTTCCCAAGCTTCAGCTAAAGTTTGCGCTTGAATCAGAATTGGTTCATAAGCCAAGATATCTCCTCTTATTTTTTATTACATAAATATTTAAATTAACCTTCTTGTTCATATTGTAAATTGTTTTTTAAAGCAATTTCAGCCTTTTGTATTTCTCTTCCTAGATATGCAGCATGCTCCAAGCGAGATACTAAGCCCAATCTTATAACGGTATGGCAAATTTCCTCAGCATTTCCTCCTTCAATCACTTTATTTAGTTTGTGCGACTTCATGCACTTTTTCCAATTTCCATCATAATTTTTTAAAGCTTCTTCATCCCACTCTGTTGTATAGTGCTCGACAACAATCTTCTTGCTTTCGGGCTTAATGAAAATTGTGAAAAAACCCTTTGGATCTAAAACAACATCCTTTTTTTCATCATGCCAAGCAATTATTGGTTCCATAATTTCAACTTCTATTTTGGGTTTAAATCGTCCTGGATTGTTTTCCATACATTCTTTTACCTGATTTAAAATCTTATCAACATCTTCACATCCTATTAAATCGACAATTTTTACTTGCTTACGAAAAGTTTCAACTTCTTCCTTAGAAATGTTTTTTAAATAAGGCATTGCTCCAATTGCTCCAATTATCTTTCCTTCGCTGTCAATTCCATTCTCAACTAGACATTTCAAAGCTTGCCCGACAAAATGGCCTTTTGGTTCTTCCCCGCAAATAATTAAAAATCTTGTATTTGGGTTCGAAATTATGTTTTTTACTATTCTTTCTATGCCTACATTCTCAGTAGCACTTTTCCCTATAATAGAAATTTCTCCTTTTCCTCTGCTGTACAAATTTTCAATTAAATCAAGGCTGAAAAGGGTGCAAACTGCTACTGGTGATTCTCTATTTCCGATAAGGTACCTTCCAGGTAATAAAGGCCATTCCTCTGACATAGAATCAAAATAATGTAAGTTTCGTAGCTTTAAATTAAAATTTCTTTACAATGATCTTGTTAGTAAAAACAATGGAGAAATAGCTACACTTATGAGTTATTTTTATGCTCAAATGCTTTATCTATATTAAATGAGTGAAAAGTTTTTACTAAGAATATCAATTGTTTGCTCTTTAGCTGGACTTGTGTTACTTTTCTTTATTTCACAAACCCTTGAATTACCCCCAACTGCTATTAATCTGTTAACAATCGATGACATCGGCAAGAATATTAAAATTTGTGGTGAAATAACATCAAGATTTGTATCAAAAACTAACCATGTATTTCTTCAATTGAAAGATGATACTGGCAAAATTGATGTTATAATTTTCAACAATACGGCAGAAAAATTAAATGCTTACGAACTTAACCAGAGCAAAATATGTGTTATTGGAAGTGTTGATGAGTATGAGAATAAATTGGAGATTATCGTGAAGAAAATAGAGGTGTAAAATAAGTTTGTTTCTAGAAATACTTTTATTCATCTTCGTTGGCATAGCTGCTGGAGTGTTTGCAGGGTTAATGCCAGGTATTCATCCAAACAACTTGATTTGGATCTTACTTGGAATTCTTCCTTTACTATTAACCCTTGGATTTACTCTACAAGCTATAGTAGCTCTTATAGTTTCTATGGTTGTTGCAAATGCCATAACAAGCTTCATTCCCTCCATATTTTTAGGTGCTCCAGAAGATTCTACGGCTTTATCAGTTTTACCAGGACATAGACTATTGCTAGAAGGTAAAGGTTTGGAGGCAATTTATTTAACTATAATAGGTGGTGTTGGTGTTGTAATCCTTTTTGTTTTGTTGATGCCTCTGCTCCTAATAGTGCTGCCAATTTTTTATTCTTACATAAGATACTACATACCTTGGATTTTAATTTGTATAGCTAGTGTAATGGTTTTGGATGAAGAAAAAATAAAGAAGCTATGGGGTTTAGTAGTTTTTCTTTTAGCTGGTTTGCTTGGTATGATAGTTTTAAACAGCACTCTACTAGAGCCCACATTTTTGTTTTTTCCCTTGTTTACAGGATTGTTTGGTATAAGCACGTTGCTAATAAGCTTAGGTCAAAAGGCAAAGTTTCCAAAGCAAGCTAAAGATTTTGGAATTGTGAAGAGAGCTCTAGCTATTTCTGGGATAGTGAAAGGCTTTTTCGCTGGTTTAATCGTTGGAATTTTACCTGCAGTTGGAGCAGCACAGGCTGGTACTTTAGTTCAAATAATAACAAGGAAAGAGGATACAAGGGAGTTTTTAGTTGGTCTTGGGGGAATAAATACCTCTAACAGTTTATTCGCTTTATTAGCCTTGTACACTATCGGTAGACTAAGGTCAGGAGCTGCTGTGGCTGTGGAGAGAATTCTTGGTAGCTTTGTTTTTAACGATTTATTGTTACTCGTAGCAACAATTTTATTTACAGCTGGTATAGTAGTAATTCTTACTTTATATCTTAGTAAAAAGTTCTTGTCTTTTGTGGAAAAG
>JASEGN010000006.1 GCA_030018055.1 Candidatus Aenigmatarchaeota archaeon
CATCTGCTTGCATCTTCTTTTGCATGAAGAAAGTTGGATTCCTGTAACTCATGTCGCTTCCAAAATATTTTTTCATTTGTTTCTTTCCAATATTTCCAACAATGTTCTCTATCCTCCTTAAAGAGTCTACTTTCTTTCATCTTCCTTAAAGTTTCAGTTTGCATAGATTTTGCTCGATCGAGATTCTCTTTATCTCTTGATCCATCAGCTTGGTGGTAAGCACTGGTAATAAGTGACTCTATAATTTCACGATTTCTACTTGATTCCTGACGTTCTTCATCTTGCTTCCTTCTAACATCGTCACAAATGCTTTTATATCTCGACCACAATCGTTCACGGTCTTCCATCAAAAGCTTACGAGATTTAAACATCTCAGATATTTCTTTGGCATGTGACCAGAATTCACGATAGTGATATCTTGTTGTAGAAAATGGAATAATTGGAGAGATGTTTGGAGCATTCTGATCAAGATGATTGTAACGAAGATTTTCTATTTCATGCTCAATTTTAGAGGCATTAGATTTTGCTTCCTCTTGCCATAATTTCATTTCTCCTCTAACAACTTCACAAAGGCCACTATAACTTGACCACAACCTTTCTCTATCCTCCCTTGGAAGAGGGTCGAGTGTCTTAAACATTTCTACTATCTGCCTAGTATGAGTCCAGAATTCCCTATACTGATGCTGCGAATGGAGTTCACTAAGTTTTTCTATTTCTTGTTCAATTAAAAAAACATTGTACCTTGCATTTTTAACGACATCATCCATATTTAGATGAAATACTCAAAACGTTTTAAGTTTATTATTTATACTTGTGTCAGATTAGACTTAGAGCTTGGATAATTAACGAATATATTTCACCGTTGGTATAGCATCTGTCGTTACATTCAATCCCAACTTTCTTAACCCTGCTTCATCACCATTACTCAGTACATGAGTTACATGCATTTCACACTCTTTAAGCTGTTTAAGCATTTCTATCCCAGTTGCCGCCATTGGATTGGTAGCTGCACTAATGGCTAAAGCTGTCAGAGTTTCCTCTACATTTAAACTTTCTGATCTAGAACCCAGAACTTTTTTCTTAAGACTAGCTATGTTTTCAAGAATATTTTGGGATAAAAGATTGATCTCATCGGGAATATTTGCCAAGACCTTTATAGCATTTAGAATGGCTGCAGATTCTGCATGTAAAAGCGGTGAATTTTTTCCAGTGACAATTTTACCATCTGGTAGCTGGATTGCTGCCCCACAAAATATTCCTTTATGGCCCTTTCCTCTTTTTTCTGCTGCTTGTGCAGCTTCTCTCGCTGGTAATACAACCTTTCTATCTTCAATTTTCAGATCAATTTTTTTCATCAACTGCTTAACCCTTTCAACAGTTTCCCTAGTCACAATACCTTTCAAAAAATCTTTTTTATACTGAAAATAACGTCTAATAATTTCCTGCCTTGCTGCCTCTTGAACAATTGTATCGTCAATGATTCCATCTTTTACTCTATTAACTCCCATGTCAGTTGGAGAACGATATTCTGCTACAAAATTTTCTTTGCTAACAATTTTTTCAAAAATTTTTTTCATTATATCGAAGTTTTCAATATCACGATTATAACTGACTGCTGATAAATTATAGGCCTTTAGATGAAAATGATCAATCATTACCTCATCTCCTAGGTCTGCTGTTGATGCTTCATAGGCAACATTTACTGGATGATTTAATGGTAGGTTCCAGATTGGAAAAGTTTCAAATTTCGCGTAACCAGAATTTATACCTCTCTTACTATCATGATAGAGTTGTGATAAGCAGAAACACATCTTTCCAGAACCACCACCAACGCCAGTAACAATAATCAAAGGTTTTTCTGTCTCCACATAAGATTGTGTACCGAAGCCTTGATCACTTACAACAAAATCTATATCTTGAGGGTAGTTCCTTATTTCATTCTGTACATAAACTTTAATACCTAAATTTTCTAGCTCTCTTTTAAAACGTTCTGCAGCTTCTTCCCTTTCAAATCGAGTAATTACAACACCAAAAATATCGGTACCTTTTTCATGTAATTCATGAATGTCTTTTAAGGTTTGTTGATCATAAGTTAATCCAACTGATACCGATGTTATTTTCCCTTTTTGAAGGTCTTTTGCGCTTACACAATAGATTATTTCTAAATCCTTTTTTAACTGCTGGAACATTTTTACTTTGGTATCTGGCTCATAACCTGGTAAAACTCTTGCGGCATGGTAGTCGTAGCATAATTTTCCTCCAAATTCTAAATACAATTTCCCGTCGAATTTTTTCACTCTGTCTAAAATTGCTTGAGTTTGCACTTCCAAATACCTTTTTGTATCAAACCCTTGTTTTTTCATGTTAACCTCTTACCTATTCTTCTGGCTCATGTACATTCAAAATTTTTCTTCAGTAAATACTTTAGCTTTCATATTTTTCAGTATTAAAGATGTATTTAAATCTTCTTTTTAAATATTTTTTCATGTCTGTTAAAACTAACTATATAGAAGTGGTTAAGGATGCTCTTTTAGCGAGTTATAAAAAGGTTTTAAGTGAGCGAGAAAGAGCTAAAGTCTTATACGGAAAACAAAAGGATATTAGAACTAAAGGAGACATAGATGCTGGGCAGGCCATCATAAACTCTTTAAGAAAATCTAATTTATCTCTGGTAGCATACAGTGAGGAATTTGAAAGGGTAGAAATTAAACCTCAGGCTCAATATTCGGTTGTATTTGATGAAATAGATGGTACCCTAAATTATAGAGATGGGTTTGGAATGCTTCCTCATGGTAGCATATTAGGAATATTTGAATCCACAGACCCAAAATTTAATGAATGTCTTGCTTCAGGATATTTAGATTTTAACACTGGGAATTTATTTTATACTGTTAAAAACCAAGGGGTATATCTGGTAGAAGGATGGACAAAAGGAAATAGAGAGGAAATACAAATACATACGAGTGGGAGAAAAAGTATAAGTGGAGAAACTTTCCTCAGGGTTGTACCAGATTTATATACGCTCGGTAGCCTAAGTCAACATTTTACTCAATATGCTAATAGAGCATGGTTAGGAGATTTTCGTTCTACTGCAGTTCATCTAGCTTTAGTTGCTTGTGGTTCTGTAGACATTTTTGTAGCTGGGGATAATTGTTACATTCCGACAAAAAAAGAGACCGGTGAAGAAATTGGTCCGGGGTATCTTTTAGTAAAGGAAGCTGGTGGGGTAATGCTAGATTGGAATGGAAATGATTTGGGAAGGGAAAGAATAGGACTTCATGAAAAGAAAACATTTCATGTGGTTGTCGCAGCAACAGAAAAATTGGGAAAGGAATTTGTAGATGAAATGCATAAAATACCAGAAATAGTTAATTATCTTAAAAAGAAGAAGATTTTGTAAAAATTATTTAAATGAAAAGTAATTCTTATTATGCCTTTTGAACTTACTCGTTACAAGCCAAGGAAAATTTCTGAAATAGATTTTGGAATGGACGAGAAAGTAGCTATCATCGGTAGAGTGAAAGAAATTAAGGAAAATAGCATAATTTTTCAGGATAATTCGGGAGAAGTGGAAATTGGGTTTGTTGATGGGATAAAAGAGAATAGGTTGATAAGAATTTTTTGCTCGGTTGTCGATGGAAGATTACTAGTAGATTTTTTTCAAGATTTGAAAGAATTTGATTTAGACCTTTGGGAAGAAATTAATAAATTATATAAGGAGGCAAATATTTAAGTAGGAGGTGGCTTAATGATGAAAAAGAAGAAAGCGCCCTGTAAGCCCTGCAAATAAATAGGTAATTAAATGTTTAAAGCAACGTTAACAGAGCCAAAACTTTTCGTAGATTCAATTTTAACCATAGGAGAATTGATAGATGAAGGAATTTTTAAAATCAGTAAGGATGGAATTCGTCTTAAGGCTACTGACAGAGCCATGGTAGCAGCAATAGACTTTAAAATCCTAGCTAATGCTTTTGATAGTTTTGAAGTTGAGGAAAAAGTGGATATGGGATTAAGCGTAACAAATCTAATATCAATTCTTAAAAGGATTAGGTCTGGAGATAAGTTAGCAGTTGAACTAAAGGATGCGAGATTGGAAATTGTCATTCAGAATTCATCTAGAAGAAAATTCACACTTCCTTTGATTGAATTAAAGGAGGAAGAACTTCCACAGATAGAGCAGCTGGAGTTTTCATGTGGAGCTGAGCTTAAATCAGATGCTCTTCAGGCTGGCTTGGAGGATGCGGAGGTTGTTGCTGACTCGGTTGTAATTATAGCTTCTCCTGGCAAATTTCGCATGCTAGCAGAGGGAGATATAAGCAGAACCGAGTTTGAGCTTGAGAAGGGGGTTGAGGCTTTAATTAATATAAATGCTAAGGAGGAAATGAGAGCAAGATATCCTTTGGACTACTTAAAAAAGATGATTAAAGCTAGTAAAATTTCTGATAAGGTTAAGCTGGAATGGGGAAAGGATTTTCCTATAAGACTTGAGTTTAAGGCTGGGGATAAAGGCTCGCTTTCTTTTGTAGTTGCTCCAAGAGTCGAGGAATAAATTCTCTAATTAAGTTTTCAAAAATTTAATAAAATTGTAATCTATCCAATTTTTTCTATTATCCCTGGCTTTGGAGAGAAACAAATCCCTTCATTTAACATTTTTTTAAGAATGTCTTCTGCATTATCAACACCCCTTTCCCTAGCCAGTCTAATTATCTCATCAGCTGGAATTTGCTTTCCCATGGTTGCTATCAATTCTTCTATAACATCGCGCATAATTACTATTTTTCCTCTTTGTAAGGCTGTAACTCTCTGACCCTCTGCACGATCTATATCAAGTTGACCAGTCTCTGGTTCAAAACCAAATTGTCTTAAAGATGCCTTCATTAGATTGATAGCTCTAACAGCATCTTCCATCGTAACTTCATGGCTTAATTTAACCTTTGCACTGGCTTCTGCAAATCTTATCATTGACTCAAGTTGTCTTGGAGTAATTGCTACTGGCCCTTCTTCAGATCGCTTTCTTAAATCAAGATAAAATGTTTGAAGAGTCTCTGCAACTTCTCTTGAAAGTATAGGATGGCAATTTTTTCTAGCGTAAGCTACATATTTCCTAAACAATTCTGGTTCTATGGCAGGCTTAACTTCCTCCTCTTCAAAATGTCTAGCTTTAAAAATATGGTCTGAAATTTTTTTATCCATTTCAGGATTTGGTACATCACGCAGAGCAAATTTCAGGTCAAATCTTGTAAGTAAGGTTTCAGGGACATCAATCTGCTCCTTTATTGGCAAATAAGGGTCAAACCTTCCAAGCTTAGGATTTCCACCAGCAAGAATAGCTGTCTGAGCAGGAAGAGTAGCTACAATGCTAGCCTTAGCTATCGAAATTGTGTTTTGTTCCATCGCTTCATGTAATGCAATCTGATCGGTTTTTTCTATTTTTTCAAATTCATCTATCGCAATTAAGCTACGATTGCACATAACGAGAGCTCCAGCTTCCAGTATCCAACCACCTAAAAATTCCTCATCCCTAACAACAGTTGCAGTGTTATGAATTATTAAACCATTTGCAACAAAACTATGTACATTTTCTATGGTTACATCGTAAACATACTCATGGCCATGGTTTTCTACTATTTCTGCCTTTTTAATTCTATCCCAAAATAAATCCGAATTTGCCAACAAATTCAGTAATTTAACTTCCTCTTCCTTTAAAGATTTGAATGAATTCATTATTTTCTTTAATTTTTTAAGAGAAATGTTACTTAATCCCAATTCATAATCGTAAGTTTTTATTTTTTCACCAGATACGTGGGCTAATTTCCTAGCCCTCCTAATTAAACTTCCTATATTTGGTATCACATCAACATTTGTATGACTTTTTCTACCATCATTTAATATCTCGTTCAAAATACTTCGTTTTAAAGGGTTATTAAAGCCAATTTTCTTTTGAAATAATTTTATATTTTCTAGTCCACTTATTCTTAATACCCATTTTTTTGATGATTTAATTTTTCTATTTCGATAAAATATTTCTCGTTTTCCAACTTCTTTTAATGAAGTTACTATACCAAAACGCAGAAGAAGCAACTGAATACCTCTGATAAATTTTTTGCTCACTGATGTTACTTCTATATATTTTCCACTAGAAGATTTTTCTATGATAGCACTACCATCAGTATCAAATAAACCCCTAAGAAAACATGACAAAGAGTTATTGTTGAGTCTTGAAAGCTTTTCGCTAATAAAAATGTTATGTGCTTTCTTCCCATGTGGTATTCCATATTCCTTCAATAAATTTCCAATTTGTTTCGAGTTAAATCTCATATACTGTCTTTCATATATTTCGTGTGATGGAAACATCTTAAAAACTTTGTTACAAAGATTACTATAGGTAGAAAGTAATTGGGGGTTGCTATTATGGAATTTAATGTCAAATGTTCCCTTATTAGCAGAGATACTTCCATCTCCTGCCAAGAGCCCAACCAGATACATAGCATTTTTGGATGACTCTTTTGAATTACATTTCTGCAATCTACGTGCAGTTGCAATAAACTCCCCCTCTTTAAATTGTGATACTTTTTTCCAAGTAACTTTCCCATCGATTATTGTCAAAAGTGGATTATCTTGAGTAACTATTATTTCTTTGCCAGTGTAGGTAGTTATTTTTATTAATTTTTCTGGTGCTCTAATTTTCCAACATTTTTCTACTTTTATTGGACAAATTTTTAATTCTTTCGAATCTAATGCTAAAATTTTACGATTGTTACACTCTGATAAGAATATACCATCTACAATCTCCTTAAACCCTTCTTTAAACTGTTCTTCAACAAATTTACCAATTTCTATTAAAGTCCCATCTTCCAACTGAATTAGTGTATCATAAGTTGTACACAAACCCGCACCAGTAACCCCCTTACCACTCACATATCTTCCACGGGGAATTAATCCAGCAACAACTTTCATCAGAGCACTCTTAGCTGTTGATGGATCACCAACTAAAAGGATATGGATATCACCTCTTACCCTTGACCTATCTTTTTGTATATGTGTTTCCCCACCAAACATCTGAAGAGCTATACCAAGTTTTATATCATCCAAACCATACAATGCTGGTGCAATAGATCCTACTAATTTCTCATATATTACTGGATCTTTTGCAAGCTCTAAAATCTTCTTCTCATCTTCTGACGTTATCTCTAGCTCTTCCCACTCCACCTCAATACTTTCAACAAAATTTGCATCGAGATAGATTTCCAATTGTCTAGAGCGCGTACCTTTTATTCTCCTTGGTAAGTTCTTCAAAACTCCAACAACCATTATTCTATTACCAGGATCAGTTTTATTCTGCATTCTTGGACTGGTTAAATCTTCTTTCAAATAAATTGTGAGCTCAGATGGTCTTTCACCGCTGACGATCTCATAAGGTTCTTCGACAACAACCCAACGTGCATCAAAAAGTTTTTGGTCAACAAGTCTAAATCCCTTCCTATTTCCACAATCACACTCTATGGGTGGACGAATAATTCTTTCAGTCTGGGTAACAGAAATTCTATTCCCACATTTCAAACAAGAAAATACAGCCTCCTGAACTTCAGGTCTAACTTCACTTGCTCTCTTTACGATACCATCAACAGCTATCAATTTTTCAAGATGCTCAGCTCTAAGATTTCTTATTCTTATACATCTATTTTCAGGAAGATTAAATATCCTAACCTTAAGCTTAGTTTCTGCATCAATTTTTCTTAGACTTTCATCTGCAAGCTCTAAAACTTCAGCAGGATTATCCAGCAAATAATCTGCTAACTCAACATTAAATTTTTCTAATAAAGAAAAATCAACCTCAAGAGATTTTTTCCCTTGTTGAGAAGCGCTAATTATCTCGTCATAGTAATGTTCCCTTAAAAATTCTGAAAGTATTTCGACTATATCTTGAGGTTGCATACTACTCCTTTTAATTTGAAACTTTTATTGTTTCCTAAATTTTTTAAATTTTTGGAAAAAAATTCGAAACTTTGCTCTAAGTAAATACCAACCTTTCTCATCAAGTAGAAGTTATGGTTAAGTATTAATTAGAGTTTCGGAACACCTCCTTTCCAGTGAAATCCTTTAGAAAAGAAAAAGAATTTATTTTTATTTAAAAGGAAGAATAAAATAGGTTTTAATGAAAAAATAAATTATAATTTATTCTTTTACAAATGCGCTAATCCTTTCTAGCTCATTAGAAAGCTTTTCAATGCTTCTTTTAACATCTTTCACATTACTAACTCCAGTGCAAATTATTTTCCCAGAAGTAAAAAGCAGAAATGCTACCTTAGGAGTTGTCATCCTATACACTAGACCAGGAAACTGCTCTGGCTCATACTCTGCACTCTCAAACCCATAGGCAATTTTATCTAAATTTAACCTTGCATCAAATTTAGCAGAGGCAACTATATTTTCTATCTGAACTTCATATTTCTTTGGAACTTTCACCCTGACAGATTTTACCATCCTTGCTACCTTTTTAAGAACAGTTTTCACATCCCTTATACTCCTTGCTCCAGTGCAGACAATTTTGCCAGAACCAAATATCAATGCTGCGGCTCTTGGCTTTCTGATCCTATACACCGCACCAGGAAACTGCTCTGGCTCATACTCTACATCTTCATATTTAGATACAATCTTTTCCAAAGGAATTTCAGTTTCAAATGTGGTAGAGGCAACTATATTTTCTATCCTTGTATGGAATCGAACCATATTACTTTAATTATAAAAACTTATATATAAACTTTCTGTTAATTTACCACATCAAAAAACTTATTTTTTCAAATCCAATCACAAATCCAATCACAAGCAATATTAAAAAAATATGGCGCAATGGAATTATAAAAATATTCTTATTTTTCAATCTACCTAAAGTAACATAAACATTTATTATTGCTAACATTATCCATAGCTTTGAAGGAAAAAATATGATAAATTCTGATAACCTATCGCAGGATGTATCGACAACTAATCCTTTGAAACTTTCAACCTTTTTCTTCCTAGCCAAAAAACCATCCAGCGCGTCGAGAAACAAAACAAATAATAATAAAAGTATGCCAATTAAGAGAAGACTTTTTTGTAGAGAAAAATATACAAAAATTGAAATAACTACCGATAGCCATGATACCCTATTTGGTGAAAGTTTTAAATTTTCAAGCGGGGCTAGGAGAGCATCAATTGTCTTATGACCAATATCCCTCCAATCAGCCATATTATCACCCCAACTAAAATCTTTTGTTTAAGCTTAAGGTTAAAATCTACAACATTTTTTAAAAATGGATAAAATGGTCTGGTCTCGCCAGAGATGAAGTCTAAGATGTAATGAGAAATTAATCCCAATGTGAAACTTGGATTTATGAAAACTGAAAGAAATATCAAAATAGATGTGAAAGGTAGCTCAGCAAATAGTGTTCTAGACCTATAGCCTTTAAATTGTTTTTTTCTATAAGTTATAAATTTATCAAAATCTGGCAAAACTGAGCCTAAAATTAACCAACCATTTAAACTTCCAAAATTTAGGATGCATGCAAAAATTATGTGGGAAATTATGTCCATACCATTAATTATTCGTAAAAATCAAATAATAGTATCACCAAATTAGATTATATGAAGGAGAACATACTAATCTGCGGCATAGACGAAACCTCTATTAGGCGTTGAGCAGGTCGCGGAGCTCTAATAGGTCCGATGGTCATAGCCGGAGTAACCATAGAAAAAAATAAAGAGAAAAAACTAAAGTTAATTGGAGTAAAAGATTCGAAGGAGCTATCTTCTCGTAAAAGAGAAGAATTAGCTCAACTTATAGAAGGGTTAGCGAAAAACATAGTTATCTTAAGAGTTCAACCTTGCAAAATAGATAGCTACAGAGCAAAAGGAATAAATCTTGATAAAATTGAGGCTATGAAGATGGCACAGGTAATCGATATGTGTGGAGCTGAAGTAGTTTATGTGGATTCCCTTGAACAAAATCCTAAAAAATTTGAGGGGCTTATTAGGAGTTTTTTAAAGCAAGATAATGTTAAGCTGGTTGTTGAAAATTATTTGGATGAAAAAATTCCTGTAGTAGGTGCAGCTTCAATTATAGCTAAAACAGAAAGAGATGCAATAATAGAGGAGATAAAAAAGAAAGTTAATTATAATTTTGGAGTGGGCTACAGCCATGACTTTAGAACCATAGAATTTGTAAAAAAATTGATAAAAGAGACTAAGGGCAAGCTTCCACCTTATGTTAGAAGATCTTGGATTACAGTTGAATTGCTTAAAGAGGAGGCTTGGCAAAAAAAGCTAAAGGATTTCATCTTTGGAAAAGTGAAAAAATGAAAGCTGAACAAACTATTGCACTCATATTTTTAATCGGTGGAATTATCGCTGGTATAATTTCAAATTATCTAAACTTTTTTCTAGCGATAGCAATTTCAATTATTATATATATAATATTTTTAACCCTTGCCTTTAAAAGAATTGAAAAGAACAAAAAATTGGTAAATGAAAGCTATGTAACTTTTATTTTAATTTGGATTTTAGTATGGATCACGTTAAACAGCCTTTAGTGATAACTTGATAAAAAGAACCCATTACACAAATGAACTAAAAAAAGCTATTGGTAAAGATATTAAAATAGTAGGTTGGGTTCATGATTCTAGAGTACTTGGTGGAATAAACTTCCTTTTACTGAGGGATAACAAGGGAATAGTTCAAATAACGGCACCAAAAGCAAAGGTCTCTAGCGATGTTCTAAAAATTTGTCAAAAACTACATCAAGAAGATGTTATAGCCGTTAAAGGAAAAGTTGTTAAAAGCAAGATTGCAAAAACTGGGATAGAGATAATTCCATCTAAAATAGAAGTCATCAGCCAAGCTCATGTACCATTACCTTTAGATCCACGAGGAGTAACAAAAGCTAATCTAGACACTCGTTTGGAATGGCGTGTATTAGATTTAAGAGTTCCAGAAAATTTGGCAATATTTAAAATCCAAGCAAAAATCGCAGAATGGTTCGAAGAATATTTAAGAAAAGAAGGTTATCTCCAAGTTTTCACCCCTTGTTTGATAGGCGGTATTTCAGAGGGAGGAGCAGATGTATTTCCTGTAGTCTATTTTGAAAAGCAAGCATTTTTAAGGCAAGACCCTCAATTGCATAGAGAGCTTTTAATCCTGGCTGGATTCGATAAAATATTTGATTTAGGGCCAAGTTGGAGAGCAGAACTAAGCCATACTCCCAGGCATTTATGTGAACATAGAGGGTGTGCTGTAGAACTAGCTTTTATAAAAGATGAAACCGATACCATGCGAGTAGAAGAAGAGCTTATAATTTATGCATTAAAAAAAGTTAAGAAAGAATGTGAGGAAGAACTTAAGTTACTTGGTAAAGAAATTAAAATTCCCAGAACACCATTTCCAGAATTAAGGTTTCCGAAAATTTACGAAGTGCTTGAAAAAGAATTTGACAAAAAAATACCCTACGGAGAAGATTATGATAGAGAGTCAGAGAAATTGTTAGGAGAATATGTAAAAAGAAAATATAAAAGTGACTTTTTCTTTGTTAATAGATTTCCTTTCAAAGCAAAACCTTTCTATGTCATGCGAGTAGATGAAGATCCAAGGTGGGCAAGAAGTGTAGATTTGATTTTTAAGGGCGTAGAGCAATCATCTGGTGGACAGAGAGAACATCGTTACGAAAAAATAATCCAACAATTAAAAGAAAAGCAAATGAATGTTGAATCAATGAGATGGTTCACTGAACATTTTAAGTATGGTACTATTTCTATGGGTGGATTTAATCTTGGTATTGAAAGATTTACAATGCAACTTCTAGATGTATCAAATATTAGAGAAGCTGTCTTATTCCCAAGAACACCTGAAAGAATGTTACCTTAATTCAAATCTTGTAATGATGCTTTCAAGAGATATGAGTAAGAGTTCTCTAAATTTCTAAAATCCTTTTTAATTTTTTTGAGATTTTTTCTGAAGCAAATCCCAAAACTTTTGATATGGTGTAAATTCTAATTCCGGCAAAGATGAAGTACAATGTAGCTATGTAAAGAAAGATTCCCTTCAAAATTTGGAAAAAACCTTCACTTAACATAAAAATATCGATAAGAGATTGTGTGACCAAAAATGAATATAGAAACATACATCCACAAAGCAACAATTCTGCAAAACTTCTTACGTCACCCTTTAAAAATTTCCTACTCGCAATTGTAAGTATAATCACTGTAATGAAACCTCCAATCACTCCAGTTAAAATCAAAAAATTTGTGATGAAAAGTATGGATACCATTATATTTTCACCTCAACTATGGCATCACATAGCTCATGTAATGCTGTAAATAAGTCTTCCCTTACAATCTTCTCCATAACCATTATTATACCTATTAAGCCAAATAGCTTTACTCTTGTTGTTAAAAAATGTATAAACTTTATGACAGTAGATTCATCATTGTACAATAAAAGCATAGACAAGGAATCCACAAATATGAATTTGTTTTGAGGACTTTTTATTTCAGCTAGAGCCTGAGAGAGTGCTACGCCAAGTTCAGTCAAATTCGATGGTGAGGTGAGGTATAAGCAACTTTCAGTCATTTCCATACCTGGTTTTCCTAGAACAATCCCTTTTGGTGCCAAGTACATTCTAGTCACACAATCTATAAAAAAAACTCGAGTAGTATCAATACCTGCTTTTTCCATAAGTTCAGCAATCACAGCATGAGGCCTACCGGTGGTTATATATATCCCTGAAAATTTGTTTAACATGATTATAGTTTTGACTATTTCCATGCCTGCCTTTTGATAATCCTTAGCTTCAACAATAAATAGCACAACTTTGTTTGGTGGAAATTTTTTAAGAAATCCTCTTAATTCCTCCTTACCCTTTATAATTTCTTCACTTACCATAAATATTTTTACGACTTAGGTTAAGATATAATTTACACGCAAGTATGTGGCTACATGGTTTTTGTTTTAAAGAGAAAAATTGACAATCACAACTCCAACTTTTTTCTTTCTTATCAAATATCACTGAATGTAAGTCCTTGCTAAGAACTGTAAAATGTATTCTTTGTGGGGTTTCAATTTCTTTTAAGATTTTACCATTCTTTACGAAGTTTTTACTCTTTTGTTTTACAATTTCTGAAATTCTCATCTAATCAATTTTTATTCTACAAATTCTTATTTTTAAGTTGGAATAAACTAAAGTATGGAAAAGGCCATCCAAGAGCTGAAGAAACTTAAAGCAAGAAAAATTTTCGTTCAGTTTGGAGAAGGGTTAAAACTAAGGATTCAAGATATTACTAGGCAGTTAGAGAGAGAAGGATTTGATGTTGTTCTATGTTGCGAAGTGTGCTTTGGTGCATGCGACATACGTGAGGCTGAAGCAGAAGCTTTAGGATGCGATGCTATTCTTCATGTAGGCCATGAAAAATTTTTGGAAAAAACTAAATTGCCAGTTGTTTACTGGGAATATTTTTTAAAAGCAAACCCATGTCCAATATTAGACAAAGAATTTGATAAACTCAAAAATTATGAAAATATTGGGTTAATTACAAGCATTCAATTTGTTAAAACAATTCCTTTGATTAAAAACTATCTTGAAACTAAAGGTAAAAAAGTTTTTGTTTACAAAGCTTTACAGTACCCTGGCCAGGTGCTTGGCTGTGATTTAAGGGCTGCTAAAGCTATAGAGAAAAAAGTTGATTGTTTTCTCTGCATTTCAGCTGGAAAATTCTATGCTCTTGGAGTTATTTTTGAGGTTGAGAAGCCAGTTCTATGCTTAGATTTGGAGAGAAAAGAGATTTATGATTTAGCTGAGCTAAAGAAAAAAATTCAAAAAATTAAAGCTTGGAATAGAGCACAATTTAATGAGGCAAAAAGAATTGGTTTACTAATTAGCTGGAAAAAAGGTCAAGTTAAACTACCATATGATTTAAAGAAAAGATTAGAAAATGCTGGAAAGGAAGTGTACTTACTTGCCATGGATGAGATCACACCGGAAAAATTGGAGGGGTTAAAATTAGATTTCCTAATAGCTTATGCTTGCCCTAGAATCGGTGTCGATGATTTAGAAAGATTTACTATACCATTGCTCAATGTTGAAGATATTATCTGAAAGATTTTTCAATCCTCTTCTCTACTTTTTTAGAATGATACTCGCACTCTAAACAAACCCATTCTCCAAGAACAAACTTTAAGTTAGCACCACAATTCGGGCACTTCATATAGCTCAACTAAATATCTAAAATGACCTGTGCTTCCCATTGTTTATTTTTCTTAATTTTCATCCTATGGTATGTTGCAGCCTTCACATGTGTTTTAGTCTCATGCTTCTCAGGGTTAATTTCCTCACCTTCACAAATACCTTTCAAACTGAAATTCTTTTCATCAATTTTAACATCAAACTTAGAAAAAGCAAGATTATCACTATCCACATAGATTAATAACTCATTTAACCAATTGAACATTAAGGAAAGTAAATCATTTCCTCGCACTTCAATTTCTCTTTTAATCTTTGGTATAATTTGCTTAGTATTTACCATAACCTCAAACATAGCTAGAGCAGCATTTGCAAAAATTTCATTTAAATTTTTACCATAAGCAACGAATGCGACATCGGCAGTAGTTATATCTATAAATTTAAACTTTTTCATACTTCTTTTTAAATTTTTAACAAATTAAAAACTTTTAAAACAAAGGAAAATAAATATTTTTTATGAGGGTAAAAACTTATATTAAAGGATTTGATGAAAAATTAGAAGGAGGCTTTCCTCAAAATTCTTCCATATTAATTTTTGGTTCTCCAGGCTCGGGAAAAACAACCTTTTGTAATCAATTTATCTATAATGGATTGAAGAAAGGGGAGGCAGCACTCTATATAACCTTCTACGCTCCACCAAGAGTTATAAAAGATAGGATGAAAAAATTTGGTTGGAATATAGAGGGAAAAATAATAATTTTCATAGATGTCTACTCTTGGAAGGCTGGTGGTATCCGTGTAGATAAGTATACTATCAGAGAGCCTAGTGATTTGAATGAATTTAACATAAAGGTATCCGAGGCTATAAAAGAGTTGAAAAATAAGAATCTAAAACGTTGCACCATCGATTCCTTGTCAACACTTTTTCTGTATGTACCAACCGACCTTGCTCTTAAATTTACTTCGGTTCTTTTAGGAAAGTTTAAATTGAATGACATAACTCAAACTATAGTTATTGAAGGTGGTGTACATGACCAAGCCACATTAAATGCTTTGGATGCTATGTCAGATGGTTGTGTAGAGTTAGCATACAGTGAGATGTTGCAAAAAAGAATAATGAGGATAAGAAGGATGGTAAATACTAAACATAGTTTAGAATGGTTTGGTTTTCAGATTTCCAATAAAGGAATTGTGATGGAGTGATGAAAAGAGTAAAATCTGGAATTCCAGGGTTGGATGAATTGATTGAAGGTGGTTTCTTACCAACATCAACGGTTTTAATTTCTGGAACAGCTGGTGCTGGCAAGACTTTATTCTGTAGTCAATTTATTTATAATGGTGCAAAGAAGTACAATGAACCAGGGGTTTATTTAACTTTCGAAGAAACACCAGAGAGTATTATAACAAATATGAAAAGATTTGGTTGCGACTTCCAAAAACTGATAGATGAGAAAAAAGTTAGCTTCTTGCTTTATGATATAAGAATGCCAGATGTATTTGATGAAGTTTATTCAGCAATAAACAAAGTAAAGGCAAAGAGAGTTTGCATAGATTCTATAGCCACTTGGGGACTATATGTAGGTGAACTAGGGCTTATAAGAAGACGTATACTAGAATTTTTAAGTAGAATTAGAGCAACAGAGTGTACGACTCTATTAACCACCGAGATACCTTCAGGTAGTAGTGGCATTTCAAGGTTTGGTGTTGAGGAATTTCTTTCAGATTGTGTAATAATTTTAAATTATTTGCGAAAACGTGGTGCTTTCGAGAGGTCAGTTATTGTATGGAAGTATAGAGGCAGTGAACATTCATATAAAGTACATCCCTTTAAAATAACTAATAAGGGTATTGCTATATTCCCAAAAGAAGAAGTTATAGATTGATATGAAGTTAACGATTGGAATAGAAAAGTTGGAAGAAATGTTAAGCGGAGGTATAGATTCAAAGTCATCTGTATTGCTATTAACAGATACAATGGTTGATAAGGCAAGCTTTTCCCAACATATGCTTTCGGCGAGAATTATCGATGGTGATGTTGGGATTTACTTAACAACAACAAAAACTCCTCAACAAATTCTCAAAAACATGTATGACCATGGCTGGGAAAGTAAAGGAATGGTTTTTGTTGATTGTATTTCTTACACTTTGAGTAGGGAAAGTGATGCAAAGTATCTTATGAGAGAGGCTATAACAAACACAAACGCTGCATGGAAAAATGCTGCTGAATTGTTCCGAGACGCCTTAACCAAAACTAAAGGTTTTAAGTTTGTTGTATTTGATTGTTTGGAAACTTTCATGGGAGTTGGATCAGGTGAAATAGCTAAAAAAATAGTTGAATGGAAAAAGTTAGCAAAAGATACTAACACAACTTGCATATATCTTCTTACAAATTGGGGGTATAAGGAGGAGGATATTAAAAAAATCTGTGGCTCTGTTGATGTTGTTGTTAATTTGGGGACTGTTGAAAAAAAATTGCTCTGGATGAACTATTTCACAATTGGAGATAAACCAAAAATTTTCTTTTCAACGACTCCTACTGGAGTTGGAATCTATGTACCAAAAATATTAATTACAGGACCATTTCATGCAGGTAAATCAAGCATAGTTAAGGCCCTATCCGAAAGGGCTATATCTATTGATAGATTAGGAACCACCGTTGCTTTAGATCACGGCTATATAGAAAAGAAAGGTATGGTTTGTGACATCTTTGGTACTCCTGGGCAGGAAAGGTTCGATTGGATATTAAAAATTTTAGCTAAGGATATATGGGGAATAATTCTTGTTGTAGATTCAACACAACCTGGAACTTTTGGAAGAGCACTAGAGATGTTAGAAGAAGTAAAGGGTTATGGAATCCCCTTCATTGTTTTTGCAAACAAACAAGATTTACCAAAAGCTCTTAAGCCAACCAAAGTAAAGAAAAAATTAGGGGTAATAGATGTTATCGGAACCTCAGCAAAAACAAAACAAGGATTAGACGAGGGTTTAAAGCTTTTATTCGATAAAATATTTAAGGTAAAATAATAAAATATAGTTAGGCTGCTGAATGGTTGAGAAAAGAAAGGAACTGGAAAATATTTTAAAAGAACTTGAAAAGATTGGAGATATTCTTGGCTCGGCAATAGTAAGAACCGATGGCCTATTAATAGCTACTGGTTTACCTACTGAAGTAAATTCTAAGGCAGTTGCTGCAATGGCAGCAGCAATAGTTGGTACAAGTGAAACTTCTGTCAAAGAATTGGAGATAGGTAAATTTAACCAGGTTATCGTAAATGCCTCTGATGGTCAATATGTTTGTATAAAAGCTGGTGAAGAAGGAATTCTGATCTCATTAGCAAGAAAGGGTGCTAACCTAGGTTTAGTTCTGCTTGAGATGGAAAGACAGGCTAAAAAAATCACTAGATTAATTGAGTAATGTTTTTATGAAAGCTGTAGTTAAGAAAGAAGAGTTAGAGGAACTAGAAAAAAGTTATCGAGGTGTCATTCTCTCTCTATTAAAATCTATAGATGAAGCAGGTAAGAGAATCGCTGGCAGGGGTGCTCCAGTATTTTTAAGAGAGGCTGGCTACGCTCTTTCTGATTTTGGCCTTAAAAAACTACCAAAAACTAACAGTGTAGAAGAAGCTGTTAAAATTCTTCAAGATATTTGGAAAAAAATAAAGACTGTTGGCGAGGTAAAACTTAAAAGTATAGAGGAATTTGAGGATAGAACAGAAATAATCTGGGGATTTAAGAATTCAAACTGTATCAAAACTGTACTAAGTTTCAATTTGGAATTTGGGAATTGTCCTTTGTGTCTCTATTCTTTCTATTTTTTGGAGAGAACTCTAAACAGAATTTTACATAGGGAAGTTGAGGTTAGATATCATTCCTTCGATAAAAAAACTGGAATATGTTATGAAAAAGTTAAAATTTTAAAGAGGTGATTTAAAAATGTACGCAATAGGTGAAGCATTAGTTGGAGAAGGGAATGAAGTTGCACATATAGATTTGATCATAGGAGATAAGGAAGGACCAGTTGGGACAGCATTTGCCAATTCTTTGGCAACACCAAGCCAAGGACACGTACCTTTGCTAGCTGTCTTGGAGCCAAATCTTCAGCCAAAACCATGTACTTTAATAATACCAAAAGTTACGATAAAAAATTTGGAGCAGGCTTCGCTAATCTTTGGCCCAGCACAAGCATCTGTTGCTAAGGCTGTAGCAGATGCTGTAGAAGAAGGGACGATACCAAAAAAGACTGTAGAAGATGTTGTCATAATCTGTGGTGTATTCATACACCCAAAGGCAAAAGACAAGGACAAAATCTACGAGTACAATTATGAGGCAACAAAATTGGCAATAAAAAGAGCTATGGCTGGCGAACCAAAAATTGAAGAAGTTTTAGCTAAAAAAGAAAAGGCTAAACACCCCTTCAGATAAATTACCTAAAAACTAACTAAAGGTTATTAGAAAATTTTATTTAAATCTTATTAGATAAAAATAATCTTTTTAGATACTTCTAACCATTATAGATTTAATGGATAGTTTATACAAGCGAAAAATAGCAGATGATATTATGCGAGCAGCACAGCTAGCTTCTGCTTTAGAGATTTGTGGTTGGCCTAAGCCTGGAAACGTTCATAGAACTGCTTATTTTCACGATACGAAGTTTGAGCACTTTGTGGCTGGCTCTATATCGATCGGACCAGTAGTTAGGAGTAGCACACTCAAGGGTATAGCTGCTGGACTCAACAAAATTAAATTAAGTGAAATACACCTAGGAAAGCTCATAAATCATGCTATTTCGGATGTAAAATCTTGGCACAAAGGTGGAAATACGCATTTAGGCACCATGTTACTTTTCATACCACTGGCTGCAACTGCCGGAATGACGTTCATAACTCATAAAAAAATAGATTTAGTTCACTTACGTAAAAATTTCAAAAAGATTATGCGTGCCACAACCTATGAAGATGCCGTTGAAGTATACGATGCTATCATCAGAGCAAATCCAGGAGGAATAGGCACATTGAAGGATAAATCAGCACCAGATTTAACAGACAAAAAATTCAAACAAAAACTCGTTAAGAGTCGTTTATCTTTATACGATGTCATGCTCGTTTCGTCAGCCTGGGACACATTAGCTAAGGAACTAACAACTGGTTTGTACATAACTTTTAGTTTTGGGTACCCAACTTATTGCGATATCTATAATCGAACTAATGATGTTAATTTGGCAACTGTGCACACATACCTTACGCTGCTTTCAAGATTTCCAGATACATTTGTAGCTAGGAATGTTGGTTTAAAATTTGTATCGGAGATTCCAGAAGCTGTTAAAATTGGTATGAAAGAAGCTAAAAATGTTGCTATTGAGGCTAAAAAAGTGCTAAAACTTGGCGGGCTTACAACTAATGAGGGTAAAAAAGCCCTCTTTCAACTTGACAAAAAGTTAAGAGCAGAAGGACTAAATCCGGGAACCACTGCTGATTTAACTGCAGCCTCTTTGTTTATCGCTATTTTACAAGGATTGAGACCGTAATATTTTTTGTGAGCAAATGGGAACAAGAAAGTTTAGAGATAGAGATTATTTAGAAACGAAAGAGGGTTTCTTCTTTACAGTTATTGGCAATGTACATCCATCGGATAGAGTATTAGCGTACTTAAAATACATTCAAAGTGATTCTGGAAAGTGGGGAAAAGATATGAAATATAAAAGGGCATTAACAGGTTATAATATTCCAAATTTAGTAAAAACATTTAATTTTCTAACTAGAAACTTTCCACATTATATATTTCATTCAGATATTTTCAACATAACTCTCTCAGTCGTACCTTTAAATTACATCGAAAAACACTACAAGCCTGAAGAAAAATTAAATCAATTGTTAGCAAGCTCTGAGTTGGATGAGCTTCAGCGTAAGGCTATGGAGTTAGTAGGGTTTCTCTCCGACAAGAGTGGTATTTCACTTAAAAATTTTGGAATTACAGGCTCAATATTGATAGATATTCACAGAATCGAATTTTCGGACATAGATTTAATTGTATATGGAAAAGAAAATAGCATAATAGTTAAGGATTTTCTTCGAGCAGCTTTAAATGAAAAAGAGGTGTTAAGAAGACTTAGTGGCAAGAACTTTAGCACATGGATTGAAGATAGGTCTAAGCTTTTTCCAGTAACTAAAAAGGAGGCAAGAGCCATTTTTCAAAAGAAGTGGAATGTAGGCGAATTTAAAGACACAAAATTCTCGATTCAACCAGTGAAAACTGAAAAGGAAGTTAAGGAGAAATATGGAGATAAGGTTTACTACCCGATTGGGTTAGTTAAAGCTAAAGCAAGAGTTGTGGACGCTTCTGACTCTATGTTCATGCCAGCTATCTACACTGTTGATGAAGTTAAAATAATCAAGGGAAAAGTTACACCTAACATCAAAGAGGTAGTGAGTTATGAAGGGTTTTATGGAGAAATTGCAAAAGCTGGAGAGCAAATTCTTGTAATGGGTAAATTAGAGGAAGTGGTTGAGAAGAAAACTTTAGAAAGTTATCACCAAATTCTTATAGGATCGCAAGAAGCTAGAGGAAAGGATTACATAAAACCCCTAAAATTTTGAATTTAGCTAGTGGTGAAATGAAACTTAAAAGTAACTTCCCACATCCTATAGAAGGATATTATATTGAGTCGTCAGATGGTTTAATTTTTGCTACAAAAGGTTTAATTCATCCACCTGAGCGGATAATAGCCTTTGTAAGGTACGTTCCTCACACTCTTGGTAAAAGAAAAAGAGAAGGTGTTAGATATAAAAGAGTTTATAATTTTGAAGAACAATACAAACTTCTGAAGGAAAAATACCCTCAATACCTATTTTTTGACCAAGTTTTCGATAGTCTTCTCCAAGGCGTACCTAATGAAAATATTAAATTTATTTACAACCCTTGTTATAAGTTGAGAGAACTTCAGCGAAGTGAAAAAGTTGATCTAGTAGAAGCAAATGCAGTTGAATTCATTAAACTTCTTAGAGAAAATTGTAAAGTAAGACCGAAAGATATTGGCATTTCAGGCTCTATACTAGTTGGACTTCATACTCAAAACTCAGATACAGATATTGTCGTTTATGGTTCAAAAAACTGTTTAGTAGTGCGAGATGTTTTACTAGACTTATTAAAAAATGGTAAAAGTGTTAGAAGACTTAACAAGCAGGAGTTAAGGAAACTATACACTTCTAGGAGAGTTGTAGATACTGGAATCAAATTTAAAGAATTTGTTAAACATGAGCAGCGAAAAGTAATCCAAGGTTCATTTAAAAATAGGGAGTATTTTATGAGATTCATTAAACATCACTTTGAGATTAAGGAAAAATATGGTGACAAAATCTATAGAAATATTGGGCACGCAAAGATAAGAGCAACTATAACCGAAGATAAAGAGTCTATATTCACACCATGTAAGTATGGAATTAGCAACGTGCATTTCATCGAAGGACCAAAAGTAAATAACTTAATAGAAATAACGTCCTATAGGGGTAGGTTCTGTGAACAAGCAAAAGAAGATGAAGTCGTTATTGCTAGTGGTAAATTGGAAAAAGTTTTTTTAAGAAATGGTGAGATTTATCATAGGTTGTTAATAGGTAACCTGCCATCAGATTTTCTAGTTGTTAAATTGTAGCTACTATGGCTTTGGTCCAAGTTTAATTCCAATCTTTCTAGTACCAACGAGAACAGAGGCACCTATTAAAGCAGCGATAATAGCAACTATAATTCTCTCAGCCCAATAGAAAGTGGCTACTGCGGCAAAAGCTGCAGGAGGACCAGCAAACATGATTACAAAAAGCAAGCATCCAATTATATGATCTCCAAGTACTCCTGCTAAAGCAGCAAAGAACATTCCGAAAATCATCTTCTTCTGATCTAGACTTACTATCCAATCATGTATCCTTCCTCTAAGGATTAAGCAAATGATAAGCGAAACAATGAGTAGATAGGGAAAGTACCAACCAACGTAAGCTAACTCCAAGCTCGCCCAGTAAATGCTTGCAACTCCAAACCAAATTCCTAAGAGTATAAGTTGAATTATAACACCAAGTTCCCATCGCTTAAATGCGTATAATCCAGCGATAAGTGCACCCGTTATACCACAGAGAGCTGTTAAGAAACCAAAAGGGGCAGCATATGGAGCGACTAATGGAGTGATAACACCTGCAATTGCTATCCCTACAACTCCAGCTACTGGCCCCAAAAATATTCCCATCAGGGCTACCATAATGAGGCTGGCGCTAATAAATCCTCCTAATCCAACAATTGGAAATGCAGGTATGAAACTTGCCAATACTGATATAGCAGCTAACACTGCAACATACGCTACAGGGAATCCAGCTATAAAACCCCGCTTCGTTACTACTCTCTTTACCATATTATTTAATTAGGTTTTTCAATATTTATTTTTATGTTAGATTAAAATTGATTTAAAAATCATAATGGTAATAACAATTGTCATAATCATAATGGAAATAACATAATCTCTTCTTGTAAATTCAGATGTGGAAATATAAGTACGTGTATTGAATGCACCAAAAGCTCTCGATTCCATTGCAACCCTAATTTGTTGAGCTTTCCTGAGCCCATTAATTATCAATGGTGTAATTAATGAGGCATACGCCCTTAACCTATCCCTAAACTTTCCTCTATCAATTCTACCCCCACGGGCTTTTTGTGCACAAATTAAGTTGTCTAAATCATTTTTAAAGCTGGGTATCAAGTTAAAGGCGAGCGTAAATGCAAAAACAATTTCATAGGGTAGTTTAACTTTAGCTAGACATGTGGCAATATCATTTATAGATGTTGTTGTGGCAACCAAGGCAAAGCTCAATATTATTACAAGCAGTCTCAAAACCATCAGAATTCCAAGCTGAAGACCCTCCCACTGAAAAGTAAAGAGTGAATAGCCGCGAGGGAACAATACATGCATGAGGAAGATGAAAATAGCCAGCACTGTAAGGCTCTTTAAATAAACCACTAGTTCCCTTACCGATACTTTTACTAGAAACCACATGAAAATTATTGATATCAAAAGTAGAAGTAAAGAAATTATATTCGAAAGAATAAATGAGAGTATAAAAACTCCAAACATCCAAACGAGCTTGGTTATCGGATTAAGTCTCATGAACACGCACTTTAGGAAGAATTACTTTACACATTTCTTCTACAGTTAATATATTCCTAGGAATTCCATAACTTGAAAGTAAGTTGGCAAGGATTGTAATTGGTGGGGGTTTTATGTTGTATTTACCGAGCTTAGACTTTGTAAAAACTTTCCTTGGAGATTCGTCTAATACAATTTTACCTTGATGCATTACAAGTACTCTACTTGCATATTGAGCAACTGTAGGCATATGATGGGTTATTAGAATTACGGTTCGTCCTTGTTCTCTTAGTTTATTTACTACTTTCATTATCCAGCTATAAGTGACGAAGTCCTGAGCTGAAGTTGGTTCATCGAATATAACAATCTTAGGGTCCATGGCAAGTACAGAAGCTATAGCTACAAGTTGTCTTTGGCCTACACTAAGTGAAAGTGGATGCCTATCTTCCAATTGCTCTAAACCAAATTCCCTAATTACTTCTTTGATCCTTTGCTTAATGTTTTCGTTATTTAATCCTAAGTTCTTAGGACCAAATGAAATCTCTTCTTTAACACTTGACATAAGCAACTGATTATCTGGATTTTGAAAGACGTATCCTACCGCTCTTGCTAAATCAGAAATAGCTGTTTTTTTCGTGTTCATTTCATAGATAAACACATCACCCCTACTTGGTCTGAGTAAACCAATCATATGCTTAGCTAGCGTGGTCTTGCCAGAGCCATTAGGGCCTATTATTCCAATACACTCCCCTTCATTTATTTTTAAGTTAATATTTTTAAGGGAGAATGACTCACCAGCGTAGCTGAACCATACGTTTGAGAAGCGAATAGCTACCTTATTCACGTTTGTACAAGAGAAAATTTTTGAGCAATTCATAGCTCTCATCGATTTTAATTGGAACTCTACCAAGATTTATTCCATAATCATGAAGCCTATAATACAGCTGGGTAGGTTGGGGTATCCTTATACAGGCTTCCTTTACCTTCCGTCTATTCGAAAGGACTTTATGTGGTTCACCTTGGCAAATTATTTCACCATTTTTCATCAGTATAAGTTTGTCTGCCAATTCAATTGCCTGTTCTTTATGTTCTGTTAAGATGATTGTTACATTATATTCTTCATTTAACTTTCCTATAAGTGAAAAAATTTCATCTGTTTCTTTCGGATCTAATTCTGATGTTGGCTCATCCAACACAAGTATTTCTGGCTTCACCGATAGTGTAGCCGCTAGTGCAACTTTTTGTTTCTCTCCCTCTGAAAGCCTCACGGGATTTCTTTTCTCAAAACCTTCAAGCCCTACAGCTTTCTTGGCCCATTCAACCCTCTTCAATATCTCATCAGCAGGAAACGATAGATTTTCAGGGCCAAATGTCAACTCAGATAAAACAGTAGCACAAAATAATTGGGTTTCCGGGATTTGAAAAACTATTCCAACTTTCTGGGCTAGGGTAGATATAGCATGTTTACGAGTGTCTAAGCCAGCAACCAAAACCCTACCCTTCATTTCACCTCCAATTGAATTTGGAATATAGCCATTCAATAAAAGGCACAATGTACTCTTACCACAGCCAGTAGAACCCACAATTACTGCAATTTCACCGTATTCTATTTCTAAGTTAATCTCTCTCAATGCTGGAGAAACTTGTCCAGGGTAGGTATATGTTAATTTTTCAATTTTTATAGCTTTCCTCGTAAGAGTCATATTAATCTTTCATTAACCAACTAGTTAATAATGTATAATATAGAAAAATTATACTTTAAAAGAAGAAAATTTCTTTATCAAATAGCAAACACAAACCTTACATTCTTAAAACTTTTAAAATAGCTAAGATGACTTCTACATTTACAATCA
>JASEGN010000070.1 GCA_030018055.1 Candidatus Aenigmatarchaeota archaeon
CTAATATTTTCCTCTTTATCTCTCTTAAATATTCCCTTTTATTTAAAACCCGGAAATGTGGCTTTTCTCCAACTTCTTTAATAATTTCCAAAATTCTATCCCTAATCAACTTGTTATATTTTTTAATCATAGAGTTTCTTCCTGTCCTACCTCATATTTCTTATAAAAATAAATAAAAATTTAAAGGTTGTATTTTATAAACGAGAAATAGCTTATGTTAAGTTAACTCAACGTTAAATATATTTAAAGAAATATGAACAGTAACTTTTTATATGCAAGAAATAGGAACTGTTATCTCAACCTTAGAAGGACCCTCAACAAGCGAATTTTCCTTTGTAATAGCTGAGACCAAGGAAATTCCAATAAGAAAAGGCCAGTACGTTCAATTGAACACAGAGGATGGTTTATTGATAGCAAGAGTTGCTGAAATAATTAAAACAAATCGCTACTTTATGCAAGCTGAAGCTGTGAGTGAGTATGGTAGAGAGGGCAAAGCTATGGATGAATTTTTTCCTGTAGATAGATGGGAATATTTGGTTGCTAATGCTACCCCTCTTGGAATTTGGGATAATGGCATACAAAGAAGAGCAAGTTTTCCTCCCTCACCAGGAACAAAAGTCTATAGAGCTGATGAGAAAATTCTCTTCGATTTTCTTGGTCTTGATGCTGAGAGGGGGCTAGCTATAGGAAGTGTAGAATTTCATGAGTTAGAGGCTAGGTTAAACTTAACAAAACTCTTCCAAAAACACTGTAGCGTTCTAGCTCAGACTGGCTTTGGTAAAAGTTACCTTGTAGCAGTGCTGATAGAGGAAATTTTAAAGAGGAGCGATGAGCTTGGCAAGCCGGCACTAATAGTTGTAGATCCTCATGGAGAATATCTTGGATTCACTCAAGATAGAACATTCTCAACCAAAACAAAAATTTTTAGAATTGGTGACCTGGAAATATCTGCAAACAACCTATCCTCCTATCAAATAGCGGAATTTCAACCACATATAACCTATGTTGGAAAAAGGGAACTTGCTAAGGTAATTAGCCAATTAAAAAATGAGAAGAGAGCTTATGGAATGGATGAGTTAATTCAAGCGGTAGAAGCTAGTGACATAACCCCAAAAACAAAAGGTCCTCTTCTAGCCTGGATTTCTGAGCTTGCTAGGAGCTTGCTATTTGGTAAAATTGATAGACCATCAGTACAGGAGCTTGCTAAGCCAGGTCAACTGAGCATTCTAGATCTTTCAGACTTTATTCATCTTAGAGATAGACAAATACTTCTCACTCACCTGGCAAGAAAACTATTTAATTCGAGGAGAGCAAATGAAATACCACCCTTTATCCTATTCGTTGAAGAAAGCCATCAGTTTTGTCCCGAACAAGTTGAAAGATCACAAGCTATATCTAAAGGTATAATTGAAACTATTGCTAGGGAAGGTAGAAAATTCAATGCTTGCTTAGTTCTGATAAGCCAAAGGCCAATCCAACTTTCAACAACCGCTTTAAGCCAATGTGATTCTCACATAATAATGCATGTTAGCAATCCATACGATCTGGATCACATAGCGAAAAGTTGTGAAGGTATCACTAAAGATGTGTTGAAGTCAATTCCTGGGCTAAAAGTTGGTGAAGCAATAATCACTGGTGAAGTTGTTAATTATCCGTTGCTGGTTAAAGTAAGGGAAAGAGAGAGTAAAATTTCTGAGAAAGGAGCTAGACTAGAAGATGCTATACTCAATTTTAATAAAGAGTTTGGTAAAAAAATAGAAGATTTGGATGCGTTTAGATAAGTTTTGTTTCCTACCATAAGCTATATTTTTCAAAATATTTTCTTAAAAATACTCCAAAATCTTCGTTAGTTTTAACCAATTCCATAATTTTTGCATTCTCCAGAATTATTTCAAACCTTTTTTTAATCTGTTTCGCTATAAAATTTGGGATTCCCTTTGCCTTCAAAACATCAACATCTTTGCTCAAACTATCTAGCAGCTTTTGCCTTGCTGTAACAAACTTCCTAACAACCTCAACACACCAAAAATTGTTTTCTATAAATGGTCCTGTTAAAGGCTTTTTATATTTTTGTAGGAATTTTTTACTCGCATCTAGATCAAAAATACTAGGTCCAATTCTTTTCTGAACCATAGGTAGCTTGGATACTTCCATCTCCAGCAGAACTACAGCTAAATCTTTTTCATTTGTATAAACATCCTTTCCTAGAACTTTAAATTCATATTTTACCTCTTCCAAAATACTTTGTAGCCTTTCAGCAAACCTTCTTAGCTGAGGCCATAGAATATCTGGAACAACCTCTGGTGGTGTGAATCGAATTAATATTAGCTCTGTCCTTCTTTTTAGCTGAAACTCAATTAACTCCCTCTCAGTTATGGACTCGAATTTTTTCTCTTCGAAGAATTCAGTTTTTGGTTTTTTCAAAAATTCACAAGCTAACTTTTTAAATCTGAAAAAGTTTGGCGAAGAAAGTGCTGCAGTGGCATTTCTATTTCTATCTGTAGGGTCGATGAGAATTAATGGTTGATTCCTGAATTTTCTTCTAAGCTTAGGATAATCTTCCTTCATATGATAATTCTCCAGATCAATTATTTCACCGGGTTGCCATTTTTTAGCAGCTTTTAGAACCTGGATAAAACTCTTATATTTTATTATAAGCAGCTCACAAACATAACCAGAGAAACCCAAAGTCTTTGCATCAGCACCATAAGCGTGATTTACATTCAAAAATTTTTTCAACAATCTAACTTCATTGGCTAATTTTGGAGAAAGATTTTTTTCCACATATCTAACGTGGAATGGAGTTCTATCAACAGCCGCTCTAATCTTCTCAGCTGAAGTAACCCTGTAGCAAGGAACTATATCTATACTAACCCCTTCAACTTTGCCAGAGGTATAGGGATGTTGAGCGTATTCAACAACATAGCTACCCTTAAGTTTTTTAATAGATTTTTTTCCAATCTCAAGACCAATTTTTTCTAGTTCTTCTTCTTTAATTTTTTCTGGGAATAAGACAAAGATATCAAACTCTCTTTTCTCAGGCAACCAAGTATTCCTTGTTAAGCTACCAACAAGCATAGGTTCTGCTCCATAAGCTTTTGCTAATTCAGCAACAGTTTTTAGAGCTTTATTTGCTAACTCTTTTATACTTCTCTCGTCGCTTTGACTTGGGGTTACTTTTTTCAAAACTTTTGTAAGAACTTGTTTGTACCTCTGCATAATTGCATTTTATTTTCAGTAGCTTAAATAATGATATGGACAAGAGAGAAGAGGAAAGACTTTATTTTATAGTAAGAAGCATTTTGCTATCTTGTATAGCAGCATTACAATTCCTAATCCTTACGATAATATTTGGGTATATCGACCCTTTTAGAGTAATACTTTTTGGTATGGTGGTATTTATTATCTCACTTGCAATTTCAAGAGTTTTTGAAGGAGGTATAGATAGAGTTGTTATTGAAATAATGAAAATTCTTAAAAAATATCCAAGGATTAAAAATTTTATCTTAAAATATTTTTGACAACATCAGTTCATCACAATGGTTTTTAGAAAAAAATAAATAATTAATATGTAGTATGAATTTTAAACCATTGATTTTAATCTTAGGTGGACTTGTTATTTTGTTTTCTGTAGGTCTTTTAGTAAAAATCTTTCCTAGTATTTTCGTTGAGAAGGGAGAACCTTCAATTCTACATTTTAAATCATGCTTAAAAAATGAAGATTGCATGAAAGTGAGTAAAACCTGTTGTTCATGTTCAATGGGAGGAATTACTGATTGTATCAACAGGAAGTTTATCACAGAATATGAAACACTTAAAAATTGTTCTCCTCATATTGTTTGCCCAGCAGTGATTGGTTGTTTAGAGGATTGTGGCTGTGTAGATAACATATGCACAGTTATCAAGAAGAAAGAGGAATGTGTTCCAGAGTGCAAGGCTGTTGGCACAAGATCAGAGGGCTGGTATGATTCTTGCGCTCATAAACTTATTAAATGGGAAAGATGTGGAATTGAGGGATTGAAAGGAAACTGGTGCCCTGAGCCTAGACCAAGATGTTGAAATTGATAATAAAAGCATTAGTTCATTGC
>JASEGN010000071.1 GCA_030018055.1 Candidatus Aenigmatarchaeota archaeon
TTCAGGTCGGGCTGTCCCAGCCCTACGGCTTGCGCCAGCTAATGCCCCTTCGGTTTTACGCCATGCGGGGTCTGGTGCATGGCAACCCTCGGCGACTTGCCTAGCAGAGCGCTTCCAGCTCTGCTACACCTACCTATTTGGTAATTTAGTAGAGACTATATATATAAATCTATCGCCTCTCATCCCCTACCTCTCGGAAGGGGACTTCTCGGCGGTGAAGTTAAAAAATATATGCCCACTAAATTTATTCCTTAAAACTAAGTAGAAAAGCTAACTACTCCCAGCTTACGGAAAGAGTCTTTGATGGTTGAAATGGAAAAATTTACATTACGAAGAAAAGAGAGCTTTTTCATACATGGCAATTTCTAGAACACCTTTACCATAAGGATTTCGAGCAATATATCCACCTTTCTTTTCTACAACTTTCTTAACATCCTTATCAGCATTTCCAACTGCTCTCGGATATCCTACAAATTTTAGCATTGGTAGATCATTCTTAGAATCTCCTATAGCTCTCATCTCTTCGGGCTTAATACCAAGATACTCTGACACAACCATTAATCCTGTAGCTTTGTTAACATTCTTTGGAGTAATGTCAACATAACCACTGCAAGGGGATGTAATATTGTAAGCTAGTTGAAACGGTAACCCTTTATCTTTTATAACCTGCTGAGTAGCATTTGCTACGTATCTTATAAACTTGGGTAATAATCCGTCCTCACTTTTTACCAGTAAGGTAAATGTAGCCTCTTTTTCTTCTTCCATTACATAACCTACTCCCTCGTTCCATTCAAATCTTTTCCATCCATCCACATTTTCTCTGATAAATTTATTTAAAAGAATTTCCTTCAACTCATGGTAGCCATCTCGTGAAGCAACATAAAGTCTCTTTCCTTTTGAATCAGTGACAACTGCTCCATTTTCACCAATTAAATAAAAATCATCATGCAAACCTGACATATGAGCAACATCTAGCAAATATTGAGCGTTCTTGCCGGAAACAATAGCACTCTTATACCCCATTTCTGTAAGCAGACCTATCCCTCTGACAGCTTCAGAATCAAATGGTCTCTTTTCACTTGCTGGAGTGTAGGGCTTCAGAACACCATCGCAGTCGATATTGTAGTATTTGTGGGTCATTATAATATTTAATTAGAAGAGATATAGTCATAAAATTTATATGTACATAAAAACTATGAATATATATGTTTAAGCATAGAACTTCCCTTGAAATTCCAGAAGAACTATGGAGAAAAATTTCCACGCATGTATCGAAAAGGAGAAGGTCAGCATTCATGCTAGAAGCAATAAAAGAGAAACTTGTAAAAGAAGCTATGAAAGTCGTAATTTTATGTGGAGGTGTGGGGATGCAGATGAGACCTCTTACATTTTCTTCTCCAAAATCTATGTTACCCCTTGGATATAAACCACTTCTTGAACATATGCTAACTTTTTATAAGCAACAAGGGTTCTACAATTTTATACTTCTGGTAGGGTACCTTGGTGAACAGATCATAAAATATTTTGGTGATGGGTCCTCTCTAGGAGTAAAGATAGATTATGTGGGTGAGAAGGAAAGACTTGGCACGGCAGGTGCACTGAGGAACGCTAGAGATATTTTAAACTCAACTTTTGTTTGTTCGTTTGGTGATATTGTAATAAGTGGACTGGATCTTAAAGAAATGATTCAATACCATAGGGAGAGGGGTGGCATAGCAACCATGCTTCTTTCAAGGGTGGATGATGTTAGAAGATTTGGTTATGTTGAAATTGACGACAAACACAGAATAACAAATTTCATAGAAAAACCTAGATTTCCGAGAAGGGGGCTTGTAAGCGCTGGGTTGTTTATTCTGGAACCTGCAATTTTTGACTACATAGAAAAGAGAAGAAAATACGTGACACTAGAAGATGATGTCTTCCCAGAGCTAATAGATAGCGAAAAGTTGTTCGGGTTTATTCACAGCGGATATTGGGTTGATGTTGGTTCACCTCAAGACTATGAAAAAGCTCTACGAGATTTTATGACAAAGAAAATTTTTTAATAGATAATTTTACAATAAAGTTTTTGATTTTAATCATTTCTCAAAATTTATAATGTGAAAAAATGTATGAAAATTCAAAGCAAACTCAATTGTATTTAGACATACCAAACATAGGAGAAACTAGGGTAGAATTGAGATTAGACCATAATGTTTGCTAATGTAGCTCTATTTATTTCTTTGCCTTCTTTAATCAATTCTTCAAGACATTTCAAGTAAATATCAAAGCTTTTATTTTTTGGATACTGCTCTTCTCTATTTCTAAAATTTAATGGAAATTTAGGATTTTTTATTTTCACTCCTCTTCGACCAGACTTAATAGTTAAGATTTCTTTTTCTATTAACTTAACTGGGTAACCAAGATACTTGCATGGTTTAAAGAGAACGGACAATCTAAAAACTTTATTATTAAACAAGTTATAAAGAGTGAAATGATGTATGTTAAGCTCTCTTGCAAGCTTTCTTAATTCTTGGTATTGTGTAAGTTGTTTTAGATGAGATAGAATTTTATATCTAAGGTCTTTACTTATTTCTACGTAGATTAGTTCGCCTGGTAATTTCGATAAGGATACTATACCATTTTTCATATGAATATTATATTATTTAGTAATATATAAATTTTTCTATACTTCAATATATATAAAAAATTATTTTTCTATAAGTATACCAGAAACCACACCACATTGTGAAGGACGACTTGTTACCTTTACCAATCCTAATTCTGTTCGAATAGTTGTACCCTTTGTAATTATACCTCTACGAGTAAGCTGTGGGTTATCTGGATTTTCAACCACGCTTAAAATTTTAACTTTTTTTATGGTTTTTGCCTTGGGATCTAGAACATTTGCAAATTCTACGCTGAGAGCTCTTATTTTCTTTTTACCACCTTTAGTTCTAACAAATTTCACTACTTCTTTGCCAAATTTTGTGTACGTTGGTAATCTTCCAAGCTCATACTTTTTCTTTTTCCTCGCAAGCTT
The DNA here is from genome assembly GCA_030018055.1 of Candidatus Aenigmatarchaeota archaeon. Classification (GTDB taxonomy): domain Archaea; phylum Aenigmatarchaeota; class Aenigmatarchaeia; order CG10238-14; family SCSR01; genus JASEGN01. Next base: position 3,023 of record JASEGN010000071.1, read on the forward strand.
AATCATACCACCAGTCACTTTTCTTCCCCTATCTCGATGCCAAATGCTCATGCATCAACCTCTTTATCCTTTCTTCTCCATCTATCTCCTTCATGTATTTAACAATTTCAGTTGGTACTAAATCTTCCCAGTTCTTGCTTTTCAAAATTTTTTCTCTAATTTTTGTTCCATTATATTTTTCTGGATTTAAAAGATCTGCATTAATTATTTTCTTTATACTTTTAAAGCATCTTTTCACCCATCCGCTACCAGTAATTACAACATCAAACTTTGCCTTTTTTAAAACAAGTTGGGCCCATTTTTCATCATCACCTACATCTTCAACTCCAAAAATTTTACTTTTTATCCCTACTCTTCTTATCATTTCTTTCCTTTCTTCGTAGGAGAATGGATTATAAACATCCTTTTTATTTACACTTCCAATTCCAATCACAACTTCATCAAATTCTTTCATAACCTTTTTTATTACATACAAATGACCCTTATGGAAGGGCTGGAATCTTCCTATGAAGAGCGCTATTTTCTTCATTTCCATCTATCATATTGAACTTTTTATAATTTCTATTTTTTAATAAAACATTATAAAATAATATTTAATAACTGGTATAATGGCAGAGAGACCCATCGATGTTTTGGATAAGGCTAAAGGAAAGCAAATACTCATAAAGCTTAAAAATGGTGAGGAAATAAGAGGTATTCTTAAAGCTTTAGATTTACATTTAAACCTTTGGATAGATGATGCTGAGATTGAAAAAAGCGATAGAAAGATTAAACTTGGCTCAGTGTTAGTGAGAGGAGATACTATAGTTTACGCCGCTCCTGTCGTGTGAACTACCCTCTAAAGGAGCTTCCTGATTCAATGACTGAACTTGCTGGTATCTCTACCAGTAGAGGTTCTGTCTCCACAGGCGTAAATTCGGCCTATCCCATACCTACTACTTCAACAGCCCCTTTTTAATATATTTAGACTAAATATTTATAGAACTTTCGGAACACCTCTTTTCCAGTGAAAATGAAAAAGCAGGAAAATAT
>JASEGN010000072.1 GCA_030018055.1 Candidatus Aenigmatarchaeota archaeon
ATTACTTTATCACCCTTATCAACAGTTGCTCTAAAAATAATGTCAATTCCCTGGTCAGAGCCATTTGTAAATATAATCTGCTCTCCTTTAACACCAGCATAATCAGAGATAATTTTATCAATGTCACTGTATTCAGGATAAATATGTATATTTCCTGTTTTTGAGTATCTTTCAAGTAGCCTTCTTATCCTTCTGGGGGGTGGGACTATCCTTTCATTAAAATCTAATAACAGGTATCCTTCTGATCTACCTTCTAAAGGGGGTTTATATTCCTCCATTTCTAAAATATTTTCTCTGAACATGGTACCATCTTAGTTGTTCATTTATATTTCAGAACTACTTAAATTTATTGTTTATATAAATTTAAAAGCATTTGATGTACGTATGGGTTTCCAGCAATCATAGAGCTTCTTACTATCATAAAACCATGCCTGTCAATTATATACCAATGGTCACCCTTTATATTTGTTACTTTTCCACCAGCTTCTTCTATAACTAATGCAGGTACCATATCCCAGGGGTCAGCTTGTTTATAGATAAAAACTAAACCATCTAAACTTCCTCTTGCTACCCAAATTAGATCAATGGCATCTGAAACTGAAGTTGGAGTATAGTCAGTAACCCCACGAAGTTTATCTAGGTACTTTCCTGCGTATTTTATATCAGGCCAATGATTGAACCCTATATCTAGAGTAGTTGTTCTTTCACTTACATGCAAAGGTATTTTATTATCATTTAAATACAAATAAGAGCCTTTGCCTTTCTCACTTTCGTATAACTCTTTAGTTAACGAATTGTAGAAAATAACCCACCTGAGCTGATTTTCTTCTACAATTCCTATTGTACTACCGAATCCAGATTCTTTTCTTCCCCTGTAGAAATTGTGAGTCCCTTCTAAAGGATCGAAATATAGAATGTCATCATTACCTAAACGAAGAGGGAACTTTACATCTTCAGTTTTTTCTTCTGCCATTATCACATATGGTAAATTATATTCTTTAAATCTTCGAATTCCAATTTCTTGACATTTTATATCCACATCAGTTGCATAATCATGTCTACCTTTTTGTATCAAATCTGTTACCTTTCCAAAATTTTCTAATTGATATGCTCCAATTTCTCTCAATATGTGTATAAGAACATCTTTAATTTTCTGTTCAACCATCACATCTATACTAAAATTTAAAATACTTAAATTTTTCGATTAGCGATTGGTGAACTGGTAGGGTGGTACGCCAGGGCTGGGATTTGAACCCAGACTTCCCAAAGGGAAACCAGCTATCCTATCATTTACATTCTAATCTCGATAAACTCGAGGCTGGCGCATTACCTGATTCTGCCACCCTGGCAACCCTAGCAATAATATTATTCGATTAGAAAAATTAAAAGTAGAAGTATTTATTTTAGAACTAGTTGTGCATCGGAAACTTCCAAGTAGCCGCTTGATGTTTTATTATCCCATACCTTCTGAACATTTAAAAATTCTATTCTTTTTTTGAAGATTGGCCCATCACAAACGAATGTGTCCGCGTACCCTCCCTCAAAATCTAAATCAAAACCAAATTTCTGGCTCAATTCCTTCAGCTCTTCAAAAGAGCTTTTGTCCAATCTTTTTCCAAGCCACTCTGGTCCAAGCCCATCGCTAGCAACCTGCGTAATTATTATATCAAATCCAGAATCAATTTCCTCCTTCACAAGTTCTTCCGAGCTATATCCTTTGTAAGGAACCAAAACTTTTATTTTATATTTTTTTGCAACCTTTTCTATTTCCTTGATTTGTGTTTTTTGTAAGCCTACTCCACCAAGCACTAGCGCATCTATTTTAATTCTTTTTAAAATTTTTTCTAGTTCCTTAGCTTCATCTTTGGGATTTTTTCTATAACATTTTGCAAGGATTAAAGGTAATCCCATGGCTTCTGCAGAAAGCAGAGACCACTCTACCGTAGCATAATGCCATAAATACGCTTCAGTATTTTTTGGTTTAATTGCTATCAATGCTGTAACATTATATCCTTTATCAAAACACCATTTGACTGCTTGTGTACTATCCTTACCCCCACTAAAGAGTACTGCTACTCTCATTATAACCACCTTCTCACTTTTTCTTTTCCACCAAAGTATTCTATATAAAATTGTGGATGTTTAAATTCTTTAGCTTTAAGTATTTTTAAAATTTCTTCATTAATCCTTTGCGTTGAAGTATTCCATAAATTTTTATCATTTTCTTGTTTTTCTATGATGTCCTCTTATTTATACTAAGTAGAACTAAAAATTCTACTTCCTCCCTGAATTTTTATCTACTCTTTTGCAAGCACTAAGTTAATGGTTGAGACATTAATCTTCGTTTTATCTTCCAGCTCCCTTTCCTCTGTTCCAATATCTATGCTCTTGACTTTAACATCTGGCATGAATCTTCGTTTAACTATCTCAGCGACATCAACTGCTCTAGATATAGACCTTCCTCTTGCTTTAATATGGACCTCTGGCTGACCGTTTGTGAATTGAGTTATTACTCCAAGTACATAGGCCATACTTGGTTTTTTGCCTATGAAGACTACGTTATCAGCTGGTTTTTTCTCAACCTTAGCTTCTTCTGTCATCACTTCACCTCCTGTTTATGTTTTTATATTTTTATATTTATTTGTATTAAAGGTTTAAAAATATTTACCTGGTTGGTGGAGTTACAACAATTGTCTGTTCTCCTTCAAATTTATAAATATAGGTAAAATTTGCCTTAATTTGTCCCATAAACTGAGGATCCTCTCCTTTGGAAATAAATTGACAAATCAACTTTAACTCTTTTGTTGGGTCGAGAAGCTTATCTTTAATTTCTAAATTCTTAAAATCACAATATCCTTCTAGAGCCTTTTCAATTTGAGATAATTCTAATTTTACTGAGTGGATAGGAATTGGGTACACTTTTTCTAGAATTCCAACATGAGTTAAAACTATCTCAACTTTAAATACCCTATCCCTTACACCCCAATATCTTTCGATAATTTCTTCATCAACTTTCTCCTCGCCACCTACAGGAGGTATAAATTCTAGTTGTACAGGACCCCAGGTTGGCTCAGATTGGGAAAATTCAATTGTGGGTCTTTTTACCGTAATTCCATCTATTATTGGAATGTTTGCTATCCTATAGCCAGAATGGTCATAAGTTACAGAATATCTTATGGTAAATGGTGTTGGGGCTTTAAAAGCTTTAGCAGGCGTCTTAAATGTTAAACTAACAAGCCTCATATCACCTGGTGAAAGATTAGAAAATTCGCATTTGCCACCCGTTATTAAATTATCTTCTTTTCTAGTTATTCTTTCTCCATCTTCACATTCCAATTTTTCCAATTTAAGATTGGTCTTTCCCTCTCCAAACCTGGGACTGAAAAAATTCACCTCAACCTTTCCTATATCTTCATCCCCATTGTTTCGAATGTAAAAACTTAATATCACTGGAGTAGCGTTGTATGGTGTTAATTCAGAAATCTCTAGATTTTCAATTGTTATCACATCGTTGCTATAGGTTGGTGGTGGAATTTGTGGACCTTCCGCAGGAGGAAAGGTTATTGTTGATAGAATAAAGTAAATTGCTATGCCTATTGCTATAATTAAGATTAGTATTGCTGCTTGACCTTTCATAATTAAGTTTTATGTCGGAAAAATTAATAGTTTTTAAAACAAATTTTTATTGTGGTAGAATTAATTCCAATTTTGCTTAGAGATCTTCCTGGGATTTTGTTGAGTGGGATTATCGTTGGTGTTGTAGCTAAAGTTTTTCGTGTAAGCTTTGTAAAAGGATTCGTAGCTGGAGCTTTGTCAAAAATTGTCATACCTTTTGTTGCTGCGTTTATTCCCTACTTTCCATATTCTTTCATTGTCTTGCCTATTTTAGTTTATTTTTTGTTTATTTGGATTTTATGTAGATTTAGTCCTTTAAAAAGTTTAATCATTTCGATTTGTGTATGTGTTCTTATATTTTTAATTATTCCCAATATTTTCACTTTAATTCAAATTTAGTTAGTGGAAAAT
>JASEGN010000073.1 GCA_030018055.1 Candidatus Aenigmatarchaeota archaeon
CCCATCCCTACGGCTTATGCCAACTAATGCCCATTCGGTTTTACGCCATACAGGGACTATTGTATGACAACCTTCGGCGAAATGCCTAACAAAGTATTTTTCAACTCTGCTATACCTACCTAAGTGATAATATGAAAAAAGAAATATATAAGAGTTTCGGCTTTCATTCCCCAGCTAAGCAAGGGGACTTCCAGCCGATAAAGTTAAAGGATTTAATAGTTCCACAAAAACTAAAAAAAGAATTTAGAAAAATTTGGGGAAAGGTTTTTACTTCCCCTGAAAAAATAAAATTCCCTTCTGGTAAAAAAATTATTGCTGTTGGTGACTTCATTAGCTATAGTTTGATAAAAATTGGAATTAAGCCAAGAATAATAGTTTTTGATGGAAAAATTGAGAGAAAAAAGACAAGTAAAAAAATAGTTGAGACTCTTAAAAAATATTGTAAAAGAATGTATAGGGTTAAAAATCCTAGAGGAATGATAACTGCTGAACTTTTAAAAACGGTAAAAAGATCCTTAAGGGAAGTATCTAGAGTAGGAATATTTGTTGATGGTGAAGAGGATTTAGCTGTACTTCCTTTTATTTTAGAAAGTGAGGAAAAAAATATTATAGTATATGGTTTTAGGAAAAAAGGAATTGTTGTGCTGGAGTTGAATGAAAAAACAAAGGAAAGGGCTAGAAAATTACTCAACAAATTAAGGGCCTTAGCTCAGCATGGTAGAGCCTCTTGAGTTAACTTTAAATTGTGCACATTCACACTTAGTGAAAGAATGGAAGAGGTTATTCAATTTAGCAGGAATAAAGATGAAAATTCAGAAAAATAAACTTACATGGGGAGGTTTTAGAGGTATATCAACTGAAAGGAGAGAAGAAATTAAAAAGTTTTATAAATTAGGTGGTTTTATAAATAAAGTAAAGATATCAAAAAAAGTAAAAGGTTGGGAGGTGTCGAAAAGAATAAAGTACTAAGAAAATGTCTTCATATTAACTATGTAAGAAATCTTGAAGAATTTAGAAAAATAATGGGCCTGTAAGGTCCTCACAGACCCAGGATGCTCAGCATGGTAGAGCAGCGGGCTTTTAGCCGAAGCTAAAAGCTTTGATTTCAGATGAGAGAAACCCGTTGGTCGAGGGTTCAAATCCCTCCAGGCCCATATCAAATTTCATTCCACTAACTTTCTTCATTAATCCAATATAACTAGCTATAAGTTACTCTAATAAAAATGAAAAAAGAAAAGAAAAAAATTAAATCGGAAGTGGAAACTTAGGCAAAAGCTGTTGAAGTGAAATCATACCTGCAGCTGAGAGTGCCATACTTACAACACCAGTTACTATAAGTATAGCTACTAATGCTGTTATCAGGTCTGCCTTGAAGAGGTCCATCAGTAATCTGAAATATGCTGTAAATCCTAGTGTAGCGAATACTAGTACTACAAAGAATGCTATAACTCCACCTACGTATGGAATGTAAGTAACTAATGCTGTTATTATCATTCCTACAGATAGAATTAAAGTTGGGTAAGTAATTGTAGCTAATCCATCAAAATATTTTCCCTTTAACCCCAGCATTTTCATTACTGCTGTTAGAACTGCCCCTAGAATAAGTCCTCCGATGAATGTTGCAGGAAAGATTAAAGTGACTGCTAGCTCTGGTCTGATTACAACTATTCCTGGGAGTAATGCAGCAACCTGTGGCATGCCTATTGCTACTGATAATGCTAGTAGGATTGCTGCAATTAGCAAAGCTGCAGCACCTTTCACCAAGTTTCTTTCTTTCTCTATTTTTTTCAAACAAGAGATTAGTTTTTCTGTCATGCTATCTTAAATAAATTTAGGATTTTTGTATCTTAAAGATAATATTTAAATATTATCTTGAACCTTAATTTCTAATTCTAAAAAAAGAAAAGTTAGATAAATTAAATATACTATATTTGATTTAGTTAAAGGGCCCAAGGGCCCATAGTTAACATGGGTAAAGCTCAGCATGGTAGAGAGTTAAAACCTATAACAGCTGGCTCTTAACCAGTAGTGACAAACTCACTGGGACTGGTCCGGGGTTCAAAAGGGCTAAAACCTGAAATTCCCCGTGGGCCCATCTATTACAACTCAGATAAAAAAATATGAGTGAACTTCATGAAAGGTATCTTTATAGTTCTAGATGGGCTTGATGGAGCTGGCCTTTCAACCCAAGCTCGACTCCTTGAAAAATGGTTAAGAAAAAAGGGTAAGAAAGTTCTTTTAACAAAAGAACCAACCTTTGGTATGATTGGAGGGTTGATAAAGAGTGTATTAAAACGTGAATGGAAAACTGACCAAAAAGCTTTACAACTCCTTTTTTCAGCTGATAGAGCACATCACCTACAGAAAGAGATAATTCCTGCTTTGGAAAGGGGGTATGTTGTTATATGCGATCGTTATATACTTAGTACCTATTGTTTCGGGGTCATAGATAGAGTAGATTTGAATTGGCTTCGTTCCATAAATTCTAAGTTCCTAAAACCTGAGATAACCATAATTTTGGATGTTCCTCCTCAGGTTTCTTTAGAAAGGGTGGAAAAATCAAGGTTCAGTCTTGAATTGTTTGAAGAAATTAAAAAATTAAAGAAGGTGAGAAGAAATTACCATAAGCTAAAGAATGAGTTTCCAAATACCTTTGTTGTTGATGGGACAAAGAGCATACATGAAGTTCATGCCGAAATAAAAAACATCATTGAGAAATTTATAAGTAAAAAATAATTTTTTATCACCGAAGTAAATTATATTAAAATTTTTGTAAGGATTGCCGCTAGCAACATTGTAAATGGAATTGTTACAACCCAATTAAATAATATTGATTTTACAACCTCCATCCTAACCTTTCTAACACCATATGCTATACCAGTTCCTACGGTTGCTCCAACGAGGGTATGTGATGTTGATACAGGCATGCTCATGAATGTAAAAAATAGGACCGAGATGGCAGTTGAAATTTCTATGATAAATCCCCTACTTGGTATAAGCTCCACCAAATCCTTTCCAACAGTCCTAAGAACGCGATAACTCCACATTAAGACACCCAATGACATTCCAGCTGCTCCAAGTAGCTGAAGTAAAATTAAATTACTGTTCTCAAAATATGGTACTAAAATTCCAACAGCTTTGCTTACATCATTTGCTCCGAAAGAGAGGGCTACTAACGATGCACCTATCACCTGCATAAACCCAAAAAATACTTCACGTCTTTCCCTTTCCCAAACTCCAGTTAATTTCTGAAGATATTTTTTCACTAAAAAATGATAAAATAAAATCGCGAGAACAATGGCAACAATAGGGGAAAAAATTGCAGACAAAATTACTTTCGAAACAGTTGTCCAATTCATCTGGAGAGATTGTGCTAAGCCAAAACCTAATATAGCACCAACGATTGAATGTGTGGTAGAAATTGGAATTCTTCTCCAAGTTGAAATCATTAGCCACAGGCCAACAACTGCTCCTATTATAACCGGTGCGATGTAAAATTGAATTAGCGTTTCTTCGTGTATTATACCTTTCCCAATAGTTTCCATCACACCTCTTCCCAAAGTTAAAGCGCCTATAAAAGTAAAAATAGCTGATACCATCACAGCTCTTCGAATAGAAAATATGCCACTACCTACTGTTGTTGCCATCATTTCAGAATTTGAACCCATAGACCAGGCTACATAAAATGCTACCCCAAGAGCTAATAGTAATAATTCAAACATAATATCGCCAAAATACTTATAGTCAACTACCCACCAATGGATTGGCGGGCTTGTCTCGGAGATGATTGAAAATATTGCAAACATCTCAAACAAATCCCGTCATGAACAAGAACCCCTTGGTTGACTACAAGGTTTCTCTCAGGAATCTGGAAAAAGCTATTGATCTTAGGATAGTTTATTCCTGCCCTGAGAGCGATGTTAACAGAGGAGTTTCTATCAGAGTTAGCCTCATATCCGCATTCTGGACACTTAAAGATTGCATGGTTTCTTATTCCTTTAGAACCAGC
>JASEGN010000074.1 GCA_030018055.1 Candidatus Aenigmatarchaeota archaeon
GGATAGAAGAAGAGACAGACTTAAATGGATAGATAATCCTGATGGAATATTAACCTCTGAGGAGATTCAACAAAAACTTACCCTTGATGAAGAAAGCGAAAAATCATCTGCTACTGCTGATCTCAAAGATAAAGCAGCCAAGAAAAATAACGAGGCAGAATTGAAGAAGAATGATTACTGTTATAGATACTCAAATGAGTTGAAATTATCTCCAATTTCCTACTAAAATAATGTAAAATGTTTAAATTCGCATAGTAGAAATAATTTTGGAACGCGTGTTGCTATTAACTCTTTCATCGCTTTAATGTTGCCGTAAACAAGGAAATTATCTTTTTTTAATGATTTATAAAAAGAAAAAATATTCTAAAATTTTTAAAGAGAAAGAATTTTAAAATTTAGATAAAAAGAAAAGCCATTATTCTCAATGTAAAACGTTTAACAATAAATTTTCACACTTTTACTTAATAATTGTAAAATTCTTAGTGTAATGTAAAACGTCTATCATTTCTCCATTTTCAAATATAAAAACTCCTGTTCCAAAATAATATCATGGGAAGGCCAAAGAAATACTCACAAATTCTGAAAATTGTGAAATTTTTAGAGGAAAATCCGAATACTTACTTAAGGGAAATATCGCGATCTCTTAACATATCCTCTTCGACAGTCCATAGATGTTTAAAAGAAATTAGCGAATTCCTCATAACAAAATCTGTAGCTGATGGTGTAGGTAGCTTAGAGCTACCAAATCTTCCCATAATGATAAGGTTAAAACAAGGTGTTAATGCTGAGGGTATAATTAGATTTCTAAGGATGAAGGAGAAAATTGAAAATATTAAGAAAAAATAAAAACTAACGTTCTTCTTCTTTTTAGCTTTTTCTTGGTGTGGGCTGGATTAGTAATATAAATATTTCTAAAGATAGCAAAGGTGTAAATTATACTTATTTTTTGATTCTTGATATGACATATGACCTTAGACAGAACAAATTCCATGATTTTTGTTTTATCATTTGGTTGTTTCACTAATCCATTTAAAGAAATCAGCATAACCCTTTTCTATTGGTATCGAAACTGTACAAGGAACCTCGTATGAATGTAGTTCTTTTACTCTTTTAATAACCTTATCAACTAATTCTGCTTTTGTTTTGATGAGTATGGGTACTTCATTTTCTTTCTGAATTTTTCCTTTCCATCGGTAGATTGATTTTATTGGAAATATGTTTGTACATGCTGCTAATTTTTCCTCAACCAAGGCTTCAGATATTTCTTTCGCTTCTTTTTCATCTGTAGTTGTTACATAAACAAATATATACTTCATTTTAAAAAACTACCAACAATTAGATCTGTAGCTTCCTTCTCATTTAATCCTCTAGTAGCAAATTGTAGCTTCTGTTGCACTAAAAATTTTTGCAACCTCTTTTCTTTCCATACCGTTTTTAATCATAGTTTTAACTAATTCTCTTCTTAAAGATGGTAAAAAATTCCATAAAACAATTTCACATGGGGTTTTTATTATATTTTAACAATTGTTAATTAAACTTATAAAGTTTCGCGGTCAGGTTGCAAATTTAGTGGATATCAAAATAATAAAAATAAATTCAATTTATATTATGAGGTGGTTAAGATGAAAGAGTTGTTTGATTTAACTGACAAAGTTGCAATAGTAACTGGTGCTTCGAGGGGTTTAGGAAAATCAATGGCCATAGGCTTAGCTCAAGCAGGAGCAAATATTGTTGTTACGGATGTGCTAGATGTAAATGATACTGTTAAAGAAATAGAAAAATTAGGAAGAGAGTGCATTGGAATAAAAGTAGATGTAACTCAAAAAAAAGATGTAGATGCAATGGTTCAACAAACAGTAGATAAATTTGGTAAAATTGATATTCTAGTAAACAATGCAGGTATTTTAAGAATGTCTCCAGCAGAAGAGATGAAAGAAGAAGATTGGGATAAAGTCATTGCTGTCAACCTAAAAGGAGAATTTCTTTGTGCTCAAGCAGTTGGTAAGCAGATGATAAAACAAAAATCTGGAAGGATAATCAATATAGCAAGTGTGGCTGGACAGTTTGGATTCCCCCAGGCAGCTGCTTATGATTGTAGTAAGGGTGGAGTTATATTATTAACAAAAGCTCTGGCAGCAGAATGGGCAAAGTACAATATTAGAGTGAATGCAATTGCCCCTGGTGTTTTTGCTACAGCAATGACTGAGGACATGCTTAAAAGCAAAGAATTTATGGAAATGGTAAAAAAGAACGTTCCTATGGGTAGAGTTGGACAACCAGAAGAGTTAGTTGGGGTTGTTGTGTTTTTGGCCTCTGAGGCATCGAGTTATGTGACCGGACATGTTCTAGTTGTGGATGGGGGATGGACAGCTGGTTTATGAAATAGTGTATTAAACAACTTTGAGTTCTCGCAAGTAATTATTGGCGTGAAGATGAATGAACTTGACAAACTAAATAGAAAAAAGTTATTTTGCTACTAATTCCAAAATTTGTTTTGTTAATTTGTTTCAGCTATTTTTTTATTTAAATGTCTCTCCCGTTTCCTTATACCATAACACCAAATCAAGATAGCTCATTGGTATATTTATTTTACTTGAGAATTTCATCATCCTATTCTCTATTTCAAAATATCTTTTCTTGGATAATGAACTTGGAACATCATCTGTTACTCCAAGTAAATTTAAGTTCTTTAATATGTGTCTATCGAGGATTGCCATATTCTCGCCTAATCCAATGTTTCTTAGAAAATGACTTGCTTCTTTATAACCAATTCCTTTTACGTTGTGAACCAACCAGTCTCTGAGCTTATAAGCATCGTCGAATAGCTTAAGTTTTGATTTAATAGTGATTTTGCCATTCTTTGAAAAAAGTTTCCTTGCCTTAACAATATACGATGCCTTTTTATTTTTAAATCTAACACCCACTAATTCGTTGGCAATGTTGTTTCTATCTCCATTCCATATCAAACCTTTTTTCTTAAGAGTTACCACTACATCCCAACAAGTTCTTGCTTTAGACTGTGGTGTTAATAGGCAAAAGACCAATTCAGTAAAAATCTCACCATCTTCTTTATGCCAAACACGCTTAAAATCTTCTAACTTTAAGTATATTTCATCCTGTTTGGCAAGAAATGTCTTTTTTATCTCCCTCACGATGTTTTTGTTTCTTTTTCCAAATGACAATGTATTAACCAATTCCATCACTTCAAATGATTAAGGCTGTACTAACGTTTCGCAGACGAAGGTGCTACTTTTTAATCAATGTTATGTATATTACTGGTATATGTAGTAGCAGTGATATTACAATCAATAACCAACCACACAATATCCAATCGTATGCTTGAAAATAGCTTGCCAACAATACCCCTAAACCTACACCAAATAAAAATTTAGCAAAGATTAGGGTAAAGATCACTCGCAGGCTTTGTTTTCTAAATTTTTCAAATTTTTCAGCAAACCAACCCATATTTTACCTCCTTTCACATTTTTATTTTAAATTAATTTGATTCGACCTTGTATAATACAATAAGCCTTAACTATTTTTTCTGAATAGGGAATTTTTTTCAATTTTTCAATTCTTTTTTTATCTCCTAAATTAGTAATGATGAGGTAATTATTCCGCCGCCTAAAAGTTCTTGGCCTTGGTAAAAAACTACTGATTGGCCAGGGGTGATGGCTCGTTGGGGTCTAGAAAATTCGATCAAATAATTTCCTTTTCCAATTTTAGAAATTATCTTAGCTGAGTTAGCTGGCTGTAAATATCTAATTTTGGCTTTGATTTTTAAAGGTAATTTTGGTTCCTTACCAGAAATCCAATTCACTTTTTCTGCTATCAGTTCTTTTTTATATAAATCTCTTTCATTATTGGTTACGATTAAGGCGTTATTTTT
>JASEGN010000075.1 GCA_030018055.1 Candidatus Aenigmatarchaeota archaeon
AAATATGGTTTTTTTGTTTTAATTTTAGTTTTGGTTTCAGTCGGCTTCTTTATAAGAAATTACCACTACTTTGGAACTCCAACCTGCTATGTTATCCCAATAAAGTCTTTAGCTGTATTTGATACCAGTGGTTGTTCTATTAACCTATTTCAACCAAAGTATCAATTTGGTGGAAGGGTAGCTCCAACTGGAACTGAGCAAAGTGTTTATTCTATAGGTATAACAAGCTACTTAGACTTTGCATATGGAAATGTTTTTTTTGTAACCTTTGCCTTTCTAACTGGTATGCTAATCTTAGTTTTCAGAAGAGATAAAATTACAGATTTTTTGCTGCTTTATTTCATCCTGTTTTTAGCCCTGTTTCCACTAATAACTGGTAGAGCTGAAGATACTGCCAGATACACTCTAGGTTGGGTTTTTTTAATCGCTCTATTTGCTGGAAGGTTTTTTGATGAGCTATATGAGTTTTTGAAAAAATACCTAAAGCAATTTGCGATTGTTATTTTCGTTATGGTAATAGCATTAAGCTATCTAAACCTTCAAGGAAAGCTTGATATAATGTTTAGAGTGAAGCAATTTTCGCCTGCATTTTTTGAAGCTTGTGATTGGGTAAAAAATAACTTGCCAAAAGATGTTTCCCTATACACTGTGTGGTCTCATCGTGCTATCTATAACTGCCAGAGAAATGCCATAGGCACAACAACAGCTTCAGACATAGCTTTAAGCAAGGATGTTAACTACACTCTAGCTCTTGCAAAGGAGCTTGGAATTACCCATTTGTTTATTCAAAAGTTTAGCATTGATCCACAAAACAATCATTATGCTGAAAATTACGATTTAGATTGGGTTCAGTTTTTGGAGGATAATCCACAGGCTTTTGTTAGAGTTTATGAGAATGGCCTCAATTTTGATTTAACAAATAGAAGTGTTTGGCAATGGGCAAACTATTGCTACCAAAGGATTGGCTCGATATGCGACGGTAATGTAATTTATGAACTAAACTACACTTATTGATGATTAAATGATGTCAGAACTTATTTCAGTAGTAATAGCATTTTTTACTACTTTTTTCGCAACTAAACTTGGAATAAAATTCTTGTATGCCGCTGGAATTGTTGGTTTGGACTTACATAAAAGGAATAAGCCAAGGTTACCTACTGCTGGTGGAATACCAGTTGGTTTTGGTATTCTAGCTGGTCTTTTAAGCTATGTTGGAATAAAGACTTTTGTCTATGGCTTGCAAGCTCAAGCAATCTATTTTCTTGCTGTGATTTCGTCTGTTTTAATAGTTATGTTTGTTGGTTTGTTGGATGACTTGAACATCAGCAAGAGAAAAATAAAAACGAAAAATGGGATGGACATAAGAACTGGTCTTGCTCAATGGGCTAAACCTCTACTTACACTACCAGCAGCAATTCCTTTGATGGTAATAATGGTAGGTCATAGCACCATGGCAATTCCTTTTGTTGGTAATGTTGATTTTGGAATATTCTATCCTTTAATTTTAATTCCGCTTGGAATAGTTGGTGCTAGCAATGTTGTTAATCTTTTGGGTGGATTTAATGGAATGGAGGCTGGAATGGGAGTTGTTTACATGTTAGCTCTCGGAACTTATGCTTTTCTACATCAAAATATGGCTACAGTGATTTTCCTAGTTTCATTTGCATCCTTGCTCGGATTTATTCGCTTTAACTGGTTTCCAGCTAGAATATTGCCTGGGGATAGCTTGACCTACTTGCTTGGCTCTTTGGTTGCAGCTGGAGTAATAATTGGAAATATGGAAAGAGCTGGTGTTATAGTTCTACTCCCGTTCATAATTGAGTTTTTCTTGAAAGCTAGATCTCGATTTAAAGCTACTTGCTTAGGAAAGTTAAGGAAAGACGGAAAGTTAGACCCACCCTATGGAAGGAAAATCTATAGTTTAACTCATGTTATCATGAACTTAGGAAAATTTTATGAGTATCAAGTTACAAGAATAATGATTTTAATAGTTGTCGTGTTTTCTCTAATTCCATTTTTGGGCATTCTATAAATCTTCGTAATTTTTAATAAATTTATTAAGAGCCTCAAGTTTTTTTCGATTTACCGTCACTAAATTTCTTTCAGAAAATTTTCACAATCTTCCCTCGTAGTTTCAAAAGATGGTAACACCTTTACTGTAGGTGGTAATTCCAATTCCCACTTACCCTTTAAAGATTCGATTTGTTTAAAAAGCTGATTTTTATCAAATTTCAAGTCATAGTAGGTAAGTTTCTTATTTATCAGCTCTAGATTTAGCTTAACATTTTTTTTCAATAAAAACCACAAGTCATATAAATCTCTTGCTCTCGCTCTCCATAAAATCGCCCTTACTTTTTCCGCTAGAATTTCCTCTAAACTCATTACAACAACCCTATATGCTCTTAGGTCTGGATATACTGGCACAATCTCTTTTTCTACTGGTCCAAGGACTAAATCTTTTCTTGAACTTATTTCCATTCTTAAAGTTGTTATTGTTCTTTCAGTACCTTCATAAAGTGGGCCTTTAATTTTCACCACTATTATTTTCCCGACTTCCATTTTTTCAACCTTACTCACATTCGACGGAAAACCAAAAGTTGTCATATCTTTAGTAACATCCTCTAAAACTTTTTCTGCTTTGTTATCGGTAGAGGTAAAATCTAGATCTATACTAAACCTATTTAACCCAAAAACTTTCTGCAAGGCTGTCCCCCCTTTAAAAATTAGTTCTGTTTTAATTCTTTGGTAGAGAAAGAGCAAAAGAAGATGTTGTAAATAGTCTTTTTCAACTTGCCATAAATTGAGGCCTACAACCTTTTCATAACCTCTTAACTCTTCTTTATTCAACATTATTCAACACCTCGTTAATTATCAATCTCCATTTTTTCTCTTTTTGCCCTTTTTTTGGTGAAGCTGGATTAAGCACAGTGTAATTTTTTGAAACCGGCCTTAATCTTTCCGATATATCTATACCAACCAGTTCTAGCAAATAACCAAGTCTTGCAATGAGAGCTGAAGATTTCATTTGTTGAGCAAAAGTTATTAATTTTTCTATGTTCAATTTTGCATTTTTCAGAGCAAAAAATGTTTCAGGTACAGGACAATATTTCGGAAGATACAAGCTATCTAGAATTGCTTTTTCTGGTTCAGCTACAAAAAGAAACTTATTTTCAAGAAGTTCCCTACTGAAACCAAAAAATCTAAAATCTTTAAATTTTACGAATTGAATTAAGTTAGAATTGTAATGCAGGATTTTCTTTTGTTTAAGGGCAACTACATAAACTGTTCTTGGAAGTTGAGTTGTTAAGTCATAATAGCCATAGGCTGAAATGAAAGAAATATAAGAGGGGAAAAGAAGGTTGGAAGCGACTAAAAGTGGGTTTGTTCTCTTTAAAGCATATTTATTTTTTTCTATTCTTACGAGTTGCTTTTTTGCTAACCTGTTGACAAAAACTTTAACGTAGTTCTCGCTCTTACCTAAGATCCTTACAAAATCAGAGAAACTAAAGATTGGTTTTTTTGAAAATTCCAAAATTTGAAGAAATTCTTGTGTTTTCATGATTATATTTTTTCTTATTTTTTGTATATTTAAAGTTATCATTTTTGATAACTTTGTATATATATTTTTAATAAGCACACCAAATGAGTTACAAAATTCCATACAACCAATTTTAGGTAGTTTTGAAAGAACTCTTGCTAAGCTTTCATTAACCATTCCCATAGGGGTATGAAATTTACTATCTTATTATCGACTTTTTCCTTAGTACAGCTTCTGGAAGCGTTTTTGCTAACCATTCAAGTAAAACTTCTCTAACAACA
>JASEGN010000076.1 GCA_030018055.1 Candidatus Aenigmatarchaeota archaeon
CTCTGCAACAAATCAAACTTTTTCTTAGTAGGTCTGAAAATCCTACACCTTATAACTTTTCTGGCTGTAGGCATAACATAAATTTATATTTTTATATTTATTTATAAATCGACTTTCATCCCCTAGCTTACGCAAGGGGACTTCCCGCCGAAGAAGTTAAATCTGTAGGTTAAATTCTTTCCTCGCAACATCCCTTAAAATTCTTATCAAGTTGATTAAATTACTCCTTTTTATCGCTACCGCACCAACAGATCTAAACTTACTACTAGCTCTAATGAGAAAATCATGCTTTGTTTGGTTAATTCTAAGAAATTCCTCTTCCCCAGGGTACAGTGGTTTGAAAACATTTAGCCACAAAGTATCCCATTTACCCTGGTCTATTCTACCAACAAACCTACTCGATCCAACAGACCAAAATACTTTAGCAGGTCCTCTTTCCTCATAGTTAACTCTTTTTTCTATTAAAAGTCTATCTAGGATTTTTGTTACGGTATGTCTGTTTAGATTGAGTTCTTCCGCTAGATCATTTATAGTAGCTCCTCTTGGATAACTTTCCAGCGCTTTCAATATCCGCATAGTATTAGCGGTATCATAATCAACTTCTCTTCCAGTTTTTATTACCATAATTATCAATTTTATATAATATTTTGGATATATAAAGCTTTCTATTCTATATTTTCGAGATTTTTATTTGTTATTTTTTTGTTAGGAAATTTATTTTTTCTTTTAATTTAAAAAGAAGCTCTAATTTTTTTCCTTTTCTATTTTTACTGGAAAGGAGGTGTTTCGAAAGGCTTATATATAATCTGCTACTAATAATTATATAGATATAAAAAAATAAACATAGGTTAGTAGCCTATGTAAAATATAAAAAAGGAGGTGGTAAAATGGGTGTAATAAGCATTTACAAGTATGAGAGCTTACCAGATAGACTGGAAGTAGTAAAAGAGCTAAATGGAAAAAAAGTTAACAGCGATCTAATAATAGCAAAGCTCAGCAGGTATAACAGACAGGAGGTTGTGATTCAATACTTCTACTACGAGAGTGTAGAGGACGCTCTTAAAAGAGTTCTTCCTGAAAGTGATTCAGATGAGGTAGTTAGCTTCCTTAGGCAAAATGGTAAGACAAAAGTTCTTAGAAAGGCGTATTGCTTCATCAATATTTTAACAAAAACATTAGAAGTGTATAGAGGGCAAGATAGCAGAACTGATAGAATTGTTTCAACTCTAGAACAACTCTTAAATACAAAATTCACTCAAATAACATTAGATTCTCAAGTCCTTCAAAAAATATATACAGAACATGGAGTCGAGCTTAAACAAGCTATGTTCAAGAACATTCATGGACTTTTCTATGAGATATTGAGGGGGAAGTTCCTAGAAAGCAACAACAAATTTAAAGAGTATCTAAACAAGTTTCCAGAGGCTCTAAGGGTAATTAGCTTTAGGCCAAAAATAAAATTCCTTAACAGCTACAATAAGTATCAGGTGACTATAAATGGCGACAGAGGCACAATTAGATTTTCATCCTCAAACGGACTATTCAAATGGAGACCACGCTTAGAGGTGCGTCAGATTACTTTCCTAGTTGCAGCCACCCTTGGATTGCTAGCATCTTAGAGTGATGAAATGCAGGGAAAGCCGAAGATTACATTAGATACGAATATAATCATCTCAGCGATGTTCTGGAGTGGCTTCCCAAGAGCAATATTAGTGAAATGCATCAGTAGAGAGGTTGAGCTAATACTTTCAGAGGAAATTATAGAAGAGTTGAAAGAGATTCTGAGAAGGGAAGAAAAGTTTAATGTTACTAGCCATGATATTTCAGCGATAATTAAAATACTTTTGACCAGTGCGAAGGTGGTAACACCTCAGCATAGACTTCGGCTGATAACTAAAGATAAAAAAGATAATAAAATTTTGGAATGTGGTATAGCAGGTAAAGTGGATTACATCGTTACTGGAGATAAACATTTGCTACAGATAAAGGAATACAAGGGAGTTAAAATAGTTACCCCAAGAGAAATTGTAGAAATGGTTGAATGACTATTCCTTAACACCTCTAATTCTATGAATAATTTTAGGTACATCACTAGGCTTTAGTCCTGTTTTTTTCACGGCTTTTCTTAATCTTTTTGTTAGGGCTTCAAATTCCTCCAAAGATGTTTTTACTTCTTTAAAAATTATCAGGTCGTTTTTTCTGGTAACTATAAAGAGTGTACCTTCCTCTAGCCCAGATCTCAGGTTTTTAGGTATCACAACCTGTCCTCTGCTCGATAGCTTTGTAAATTCAACCCTTTTCATACTTACTTTCTTATTTTCTTACTTTATAAATTTTATCTAAGATTAAAACTTCATGAGAAAAACGAGTAGAGCCTTGCCTACATGGAGACGATTCTCAGCTTGTTGCCATACTATCGAATGTGGACCATAAATTATGTCAGGTATAACTTCACGTCCCTCATAAGGAAGACAGTGCATGAAGATAAATGAAGGGTTAGCGTGCTTTACTAAAGATTCATTTACCTGATAGGGTTGAAGTGTCTCTAATCGTTTTTTAACTTCTTTCTCCATCCCCATAGAAACCCACACATCAGTATAAATTATATCGCTGTCTTTCACAGCCTTATGAGGATCGGAAAGTACATCTATTTTTGTACCAGTTATGAGAGAGTGTTGTAATGATTTTTGCAGGATTGTAGGGTTAGGGGCATATTGCTTTGGACAGGATATTGTAAGATTAAGTCCAATCTTACTGCAACCTAGTAATAGGGAATGGGCTATGTTATTACCACCATCCCCAACGTAAGTGAGTTTTAATCCATCAAATTTGCCAAAATGCTCTTGAATAGTAAAAAGATCGCTCAATATTTGGCATGGATGCTCGAGATTGCTGAGAGCATTAATTATTGGTATGTTCGCAACTTTTGCCATTCTTTCTAAAACTTTATGCTCATATACACGTGCTATAATACAATTAACATATCTTTCAAGCGTACGTGCTGCATCCTCTACACTTTCCCCACGAGCTAATTGCGTAGTTGCGTAATCCAGGTAGATGGCTTCACCGCCAAGTTGTTTTATACCTGCTTCGAAAGATACCCTTGTTCTAGTGGAAGGTTTGAAGAAGAGTAAAGCAAATATCTTATCCTTAAGTTGATTTCCCCATGGTTTTCGTTTCAACCTCTTGGCTAATTTAAAAATTTGGAAAATCTCTTCTCGAGTTACATCCTCTAAAGTTAAAAAATTTCTCATGTGACCACCTGCCTACATTGTTTCGTAATTGAAAGTGCCCCCGACGGGAATTTCAGAGTTTCAAACTCTTTTGAACCCGCGACCTTAATGTCAATTGAACTGATTTCACCTATCATCCTTTTTTCAAACCTTCTCCGCAAGAGCTAGAAGGGTGCCGCTCTGTCCAAGCTGAGCTACGAGGGCATAAAATATATTTACTTCGAAAATTTAATAATCCGAGTTTTTTTATTTCTACGACTAATTTTATTCATGCTAATAGCTTTTATTGCTGATATTCATTCTAATTTAGAAGCATTGCAAGCGGTTTTGAAAGAAATTGAAAAAAGAGGAATAGAGAAAATTTTTTGTTTAGGTGATATATGTGGGTATGGAGCTAATCCATGTGAGTGTATAAAACTCATAAAAGAAAGAAAAATTCCGACTATTTTGGGAAATCATGATCTTGCAAGTGTAACAGGTGATACTTCATTTTTTAATCCAGTAGCAGCTAGAGCAGTTGTTTGGACCTCTACAAAGCTTCATAAAGATGAGATTGAATTTTTGAGTAAATTGCCAGA
>JASEGN010000077.1 GCA_030018055.1 Candidatus Aenigmatarchaeota archaeon
CTTTTAATTCAGCTTCATTTCCGTGCCAGCTAGAATCTTCTATTACTACCCTTGCAGCTGCCCCACCTTCAAAATGATACATAATAACCATATCAGGAATTGGCATCATGAAGAGTTCTTTTAGTTTATAAATTATTCTCTCTGTTATTCCCGGACCCCTTAACCCAATATAAGGAGTTATAAGGTCCAAAGCTATCACTATTACCACGATAAAAAGTATGATAGCAAGTACTTGTGGTAACCCGATTACTGTACCCTTTAATTTTCTACTCTTCATACTTTAAGTTTGTTTTACAATTCTTTAATTTAATTACAGAAAAAGCAACTTCTTACACAGGACATCCTAGTGCACCACATATCCACCCTGTTCCGGGAACACTCCTACAAAAGCTACTCACTAACCCACAAAATAAGGTCCTTGAACCTTCAGCTACTGTACTGATAATTTTACTCAGAAACATTGGGAAAAAAACAAGTGCCAATGTTAAGATAATTAAACCTATGATAATTACTAGTATTGTAGAACTAATCCCTTTCATGATTTTATATTATTTTAGTTATCTTTAAAAGAACAGGCTCGATGAACCTGTGTAAAGCTTCTCCGAAGAAAAAGATTATCATAAGCGCTATAATTAGCAAGGCTATGAAAAGAAGGATATAATGAGTAATTTTCACTTCAACCACATTACCTTCATCATGCCCGAAAGTGCAGAATAGATACCAACTGTTATGATTACATAAACTACCATAGCAAAAAGAACCCTCCTTGCTATCAACCTAAATTTTAAAATATTTTCCTCTCCATTTTCTATTCTACTTATAAAAATTGACATAAGTATAACAATCTCTATTAAATAAATGCCAACGATTATCTGAAAGAAGTGGACTGGAATTATTTTTTCCGTATTTATGAAACCTGTTAATATTCCGCTTCCTGCAGTTGAAAGAGCACCATATCCACCAATTCCTTCATACAACTTTGCTGCTCCTCCTAATACAAGAATCATCTCAGTAATTAATGCTGCTAGAGCAACAACAACGCCAGCAGATAAAGGTGCAAGTAGGATTGTTTGAAGGTGCATGCTTGAAGTTACCTCGCTTAACATGGTTTTTAGATCTTCTTCTACACTATGGATATTTTTCAAAAACATGGATACTGCCATCATGCTCTTGGAAACTATTTCAGTACCCTTCCTATAGATCTCTGTTATAGCTTTCATTATTGCCGCTAACATTGTAGATGGATAAAAATTTATTGCCCCACGTGTTTTATCAAATACCGCTTGCTCAAAAGTCATGTGTAAAGACCTAATGTTATGAGTAATTTCATGTAAAAATTTTGAAATTGATAAATGCTTAATTTTTGGTGCTGTTTCTTCCAATACTTTTTCAAGGGGTAGTCCTAGTGAAAGTTTTGTCCCAACCTGAACTAGTGCTTCGGGAAGCTCAGACTCTATTCTTGCTATCTCATCCCTCAATTTTAGTTTTCCAGTAATTATCGAGAAAGAATAATACACAACTCCCAGTGCAATTCCACATGTTATTATAAAGGAAAGATAAAGTTGTTCTGAAGTGAATCTCGCTTCAATTGGGAGTAGCAGTGATACACCTAAATAAGCAGTTATACCAAAAATTAATAGCGTGAGATAAAGCTCCTTAAAAATGAATTTTTTTTCTCTAAACTTTGGATGTCTTGTTATGTCTGGTTGATGAAATGTATAAGGTCTTTTTTCTAGGTAGGATTTCATCAAAAAATAAGCCACCAAGGGTAAAAGAATCGTATATCCTACAGCTAGAGTTAGAGGTTGTATAAGCTCTGGGAGGAATATCGACATTAAAGGAAAAAACACAATTCCAATTAGAGGTAATAATATAACCAATGCATTTATGGCTGTAACCGGTGTTGTAAGTTCTCTTGCAAATGCTCTCATCCTTTCTTTCGTTCCATCCAGAATTACTCTAATAGCTTCACTTAAAATTTCATCCCTTTTCGCTGCTGTTCGATAGGATGATTCCTTTACAAGGTATATGGCTTCGGTAAATTCTTCATTATCTCTTTTCCACTTGTCGATGAATGTATCTAGAGCTTTTTCCATACTTTCTTTTCCAGTTAACACACTCCATAGCAGAAGCTTCAAATCATATGCTAGTGGTCCTCTCAAGTTTCTTGCAGCATAGTCTATTGCCCTTTCCAAATTTGGGGATATCTTCATTGATGTTGCCATGTAAAGAATACATAGAGTCATCTCAGCACTTGCATTTATCCTAAAAACAGACGCATAATGAAATGGATAATCATACAAAAGATAAAAAACAACTGCACCAAAAATAAGAATTAGTAGAAAAAGTGCTGGATAAAGTAGGTCAAAGGCTATTGCTAAAATTATAGGAATTGTTATTACTAAAAGAGCTGCTTGAAGGGCTAGTGAGAATGCACCAACTGGAGTAACGTTTAAATGGGAAAATTTTATTGCCTCTTCATACCTTTTTTTGATTCCTTTAGGTGGAGAAATTGAAAAAATTGTTTCAGCTAACTTACATGCTGGCTCATAGAACTTCATTTTATTCAACCTTTTTTCCACATTTTGGACAGAATTTCTCTCCAGGCTTTAACTCATTACCACAAGTGCAAAATTTTTTTCTAAATCTTGAGACAATCTTAACAAGCCAATAAAGTATCGTCAAAACAATTAATATAATCAAAATTTTTATGACTATTCCAAGCTGCTGAAAGAAAAATTCAAATCCTGGAATTACTTCAGCCTCTCCTTGAACCATTCCAACCACCTTTGATATATCATCTCAGAATCTAAAGCTCCAACCTCAAGTCTAACTCTTTCTGAGATTACATGAAACATTTCATTTGCTCCAACACTCCAATCAGCCTCAAGAATTTCTGGTCTATTTAGCTTTAAAGCAAAATCGAGCATAGTTTCCTTAACTCTACTTCTTAGTAAAATATTTTCCCAAACTAAATCCCATGCTCCATGCCACTCTCTAACTCTCTTAGCAATTTCATTTAGAACCCATGACTCTCCGTCTAGTAGCACATCAGTTGGCTTAAGCCTATCTTCTTTAGCTGAGTATTGCATCAAAGGAACAAAACCACCTTCAGCTTCTGGATCTTCTTTCCAAGCTTTTCTAACTTCTGTAAGTTCAATAACCCTTTTAAATCTGTGCAATCCATCTGGAGACCTTAACATGGAGCAAATTGCTATTAAATCACATGCTTTGAAGCTTGTTGGTGGTACTCCTAGGTCATGAACTATCCTATCATAAACTCCGTATGGAGATTCAGCATGCACGGTGCCAGCAACAACATTGGCTAAAGCTCCAATTCTCATGGCCTCAAAGAGAGCCAAAGCTTCGGTATTATGTAACAAAATACCGCCAAACCCTCCAACAAAATTTTGAGTGGGATTTACTGAAAGATCGTATACATGTTCCGCTTCTTTAAGGAAAACTTCTTCAATTTTTTTTATTTCATCTAAAAAGAAATCACCTGTTGCTAAAATTTTTAGTTGTTGAGATACCATACACTCTTTATCATTCACCACTTTTTCTAAATAATTTTTGCTGCATCTTTCAAATCTAAACAAATGTCTATATTTTCTCGGGCATTTTTTTAAATGTTTTTTCAACTCATTCCTATCAAAGTGTATAATGCTTGACTTCGTATGTGGCCATGATTTTTTATGAATTGCATGTTGTGTTTGCACGAAGCCAACCTCTCTCAGAAATGTTTCAAC
>JASEGN010000078.1 GCA_030018055.1 Candidatus Aenigmatarchaeota archaeon
ATTTCTCACTTTTTGCTCAGTTGGAGGATTTTTAATGCTCATACAAGCAATAAACTTGTTATATTCTCGAAGAAGTTCATCTCGTATTCTCTGCTTTCTTTTGTACTCGATAAATCAGCTTATCGATATCTTCTGCTTTTTCTTTAAATTCGGTCGAATGAAAAGGTACAGAGATATTCTAATCATATAACATCTCCAAAACCCTTCCTTCTTCATTCTCAAGTTTAAAAATATCGTCAATTAGAAGAGAGTGTTCAAGTTGTGTTTCCTCAATTGGTATAGGGCTTCTTTCCTAAAGCCGCGAAAAGTGACCATTCAGTCTTACCTAACATCCCAACAAATGGTGAGGGCAAGGCTCAAGTGACTCTTTCATGCTCACATAAGGCTGTTAATTCATCAGGTGGTTTTCTCTCTTTCTCTAATAACCGCTCTCAATAATTTTTAACTAATCCCTGTTATTTTTATTTTGCATACAAGTTGTATAAAGAAAGCTTATAAAGTAAAAAATAAGTTAGGTAATGCTAAAATTAAGATTACAAAACGTTAATATAGAGCAATTTTTCTGTTCATTTTAGTGCGATAAATTCTAATCCATCATGCTGCGCAACTACAAGCTAAAAAAAGTGTGTCACTTATAGCAGATAGTGAATTATTATTTTTAGGGTGATAGCATGCCAAAGAAATTTACTCGAAAACAAATAGAAAAACTAGTTAAACTTGTGGACGAAGAGGGGCTGAGCTTTGAAGAGGCAGGTAGGAGGGTGGGGGTCTGCAGGGTTACTGCAAGCAAGCTTTACAAGCAGAGGAAGAAAGAGCTCGATCTAGCTGAGCTGAAGAAAGAGGGAGCCGGTTTACAAGGCTATGAGCTAGCAACCATCCATGAATTATTGAGCTATTGTAAACAGCATAAAATCACCATTCTAGACCTAGCTCAGCATGTGTATGATTGCAAGCTGAACAAGCTTTCTATTTTTGAGGCTAAAAGGGGTGCTGAAATTTTTAAGATTTTAAGAGATACAGGCTGTGAAGGCGATTTAAAATACGCTCTCAGCAAGTTAACTAAGTTTGGAGGAAAATTCAGAGACCTGGATAAAATTTTCATTGAAAAATCAAAGGCCCTAGAGCTAACAAACAGCAGGACTGAAGAGGTAAGCAAGATTCTACAGGCTGAAGAACAAAAGCTTGCCGCTATCAAAAAAGAAATTCAGGAACTGGGAATTAAAAAGCTGGAGATGCTACAAAAAATAATTCAAGAAGGAAAAGAGGAATGGGAAAGGATAAAAGCTCAGGAGGAAGAAAAATTATTCAGAAAGAAAAAGTTAGTTGAGTCCCAGCTGGAAGCAAAAAGGAGGGAGCTTGAACTATTGGAACGAGAGATCAAACAGTTGGAGGAAAAGGTTAGGGCAAGCGAAGGCAGACTTATGCTTGATCCTGAAACAGCAGTTGAACTCTTGTCGCAAGTAAGGGATGATATCAGAGCAGTAATAAATAACAACGTTATCAGGGAGTATTCGTTAGGTTCTGAGCGCGGCATGCTTTTTGTTTTGGCTGCTCGCTCGGAATTTTCGAAGCTAGTGAGCATTTATGATCAGAGAGTAATTAAGCCATTAGAAGAAATTGAGCAGGAGCTAGGCGTGGCTATCGAAAAAATCTCAAAATTTATCGAAGAAAAGACCAGCCCTCCAGCAGCAACTTAGGGTCTTTGAGTGACCTGACTTCACCACCCCTTACTTCTACTCCGTCAAAATAGACGTGGGCTAAGGCTTCGATTTCTTCAAGCTCGCAAGCTGTAGCACACTTGCTAGCTTTTTCTTTTAATTTTTTGAGTGCACGTAAGTAAGACCTACAGAATTTGGCAAAATCACTATGAGCATCTTTCTGGAGAGCTTCCTTCAGGAGAAACACATAATGCTCTATCTGTCCGTCTAGCAGTTCTTTTTTCTGTTCGAGAGCTAGATTTTCCTTTACCTCTGCTCTTTTAATCAAGAGCGGAAGCTCCAATATGTTTTTCGGTGGTAGATTATAGATTTCAGCAAGCGACAATAATCCACACCCACTTCTTAGTTTCTCTACAATTTCCTTTTTAACATCTAAATCCATGGTATTCTGAGCTAAAATTCGTTTTCAGCAGTTAAAAATAATTTAAGCCCAGTCTTTCTGCTGCGCAACAGAAAGACCAGCATTTCGATGATAATACCAGCACTCATAAGATGTTAGCTATTGTGTTTTTAATTTTCCAAACTCGAGTTTAGATATGTATCCTATTTTTGACTTAGTGCCAGTAGCGTAGGGTACAAACTCAGTAAAAGTTTTCAGCGCTTCAAACCATGCAGGATCGCTAACCCCTAACTCTTTAAGCAAATACTTAATTGACGCACCTCTATCTCTTATTTCTCTCCAAAAATCTATTACTTCTAAGTTTAAGGTACTTATGGCTGTTTTTACTGCTTCAAAGAACAGCTCTTCATCTTCTTCTTTCATTTTCTGAAGTGCATTTTTAGGCAAATTATGCAGTTGATCTAAAAAAATATAGTAAGCGCTTATCACCACGCTTACATTATCTTTATTTAAGTCAATCTTTTTTATTTCATTAAGAAAATTTAGGTAAACATTTTCTGGCAGGTATTTAATTAACTTTAAGATAAACTTAAGCTTGCAGCTTTCGTCGACCATTCTTTTTTCTTTTCATCTCACCTCCATTAGCTTCCTCGCTCTTATAGTTAAAATTTGGGAGTAGAATTTGGTATTTTGAGGCCGGAGGCAGAGTAGGAACAATAGTCGGAGCTTCTGGCTTTGTTTCTTTTGCGAATTTTGATAGCTCTCTGTGATAGTCTTCTATGGTTATATACTCTTTCACCGCTTCATATAAAAGTTTTATAATTTCATTTTTCTCTTCTTCACTTTCTACTATCTCAAGCATCTTTAAGTATTTTTGATGAGCCCACCATAGAGGATAGCTTTTCGAAGGGTCAAAATCGTGACTCTCAATTACTTTTTTCATTTCATCGATTGTAGGTTCTTCCTCAGGTGGTTTTGGCTTCTCAACCCTTTTCATCTTTCTTGGGACTTCTACTTGAGATGAAAATACTTGCTGTGCACTTAGCTGAGCTGGAGGCTTTGGCTCTTCCTCTGCTATTTTAGTCTCAATTTTTTCTTCTGAAATTTTTGGCATGACTTTAATTTCTTTTGGTTTGTAAAACTCTTTAAACAGATCTTTCACAGATTCAAGGTTTTTTGATTTTGTATATACCTTAAAGGCTTTTTGGTAAAGGCTACTCACATCGTTCATTAAATCCTTTGCTATTTCATCGTATGCATTACAACAGCTGCATTCATAACAAAAAACTGTGTTACCCAAGTATTTGAAAAGAATTTTTAAGGATGGAAAGAGCTTTGAAGAATGTGCAAACAAAGATTTTGTTGGTAAAGCAAGACTAGGATCATTAACATTATCAACAATACTTCCGAGCAAATAAGGAACTACCTTATCATCTTTTTCTTCTACTCTAAACCACAAAAGCTCAAGTAGATAACGTAGAACAGCTAGAGAATCTCCAATTTTCTCATCTTTAGCTTTAACTCTTTCCCTTTTTTTATCTGACCTAACTATTTCAATATATTCTCTGTTTGGTGATACATACAAGTCTATTATTTTAGACACATTATCAAATAATCGTAGAAATATAAA
>JASEGN010000079.1 GCA_030018055.1 Candidatus Aenigmatarchaeota archaeon
CATCCTTAATTTTACTAAGTTCTTCTATTGTTAACTCTGAAATAAAAACATCAAACTCTTTCAACCCTAGCCAGAATTCTTTCGTTAGTCCTTGTCTCTCAGGCATTTCTTCATCAAAATATGCACCAATTACAGAGGTATCCAGATAAACCTTCACAATATTATTTTTATTTAACAGCATTTATTAAGTTGCTTGTTATCTGTTGAAAGAACAAATACATACCTATTAACAACGATTAAAGAAGATTTTTAGACTTTTATAAATTCGAGAAGTTACTTATAGATTATGAAAGTTAAGAAAAAACCAAAATTTGAACGTTGGATGTCCAGAGCTTATAAAAGAGTAAAGCCAAGCTGGCGTAGGCCGAGAGGAAGACAGAGTAAAATAAGGATAAAGGAGAAAGCCAAGCTAAGAATGCCTACTCCAAGCTATGGTGTGCCTAAGAGATTGCGTTACCTTCATCCTTCTGGACTAAGGGAAGTTTTAATCCATAATGTCGATGAGTTGCTCAGGGTTAATCCTAAAGGGGAAGTAGCAAGGATAGCCTCTAAGGTCGGGAAGAAAAAGAGAACTGAAATAATTAAAAAGGCAGAAGAGTTAAAAGTAAGAATTTTAAACCCTTAGCTTTGTTACTTTCATCTCACTTAGCTTAGAAACTCTTATTCCAATTAACCTAATCCTCCTTTCAGAGTAAAGAAATGGCTCTAGTAATTCTTTCCCAATTTTTACCATCTCCCCTAACATGTCAGTAAAAAAATTTAGTGTTTTTGCATGTGTATGTGTTTCAAAATCTTCATACCTCACTTTTATCGTAACCGTTTTAAACATGTAATTACTAGCCTTAACCTCTTCATAAACCTCCCCTGCTAATTCCTCTAAAGTTCTATGAATCAAGTTAACATCCTCGGTATCTTTTTCAAATGTATGCTCCCTTCCAATAGATTTTACCTCATATTCTTCCTCAACTTCACTTTCATCAATTCCATTAGCCGCGAGATGGAAATAAATTCCAATTTTCCCGAAATTTTCTGTTAACAGAGAAACATTGGTTTTAGCAAGTTCACCAATAGTTTTAATTTTCATTTCCTCTAAAGCTCTTTTTGTTTTTCTACCTATTCCGGGAATTTTATCCACTGGTAATGGAGAAATAAAATTTTTAACTTCTTCAGGCTTAACAAGAGTTAGGCCATCTGGCTTTTGAAAGTCTGAAGCAATCTTTGCAACAAGTTTATTCGGCGCTATTCCTATCGAACAAGTTAATACCTCCTTTTCTAGAATTTCTTTTTTTATCGAAAATGCCAGCTCCTTTGCTTCCTCAAAACCTTTTACTTTTTTACTAACATCTAAATAACATTCGTCTATACTTACCTGTTCAAATTTTTCAGCGTATTTTCTTAGAATGTTTATGATCCTCGATGATACCTTTTCATAGAGCCTAAAATTAACTGGCAAATACATAGCCTGAGGACAAAGTTTCCATGCTTTAGAAATTGGCATTCCAGACTTTATACCAAATTTCCTAGCTTCGTAAGAGGGACTTGATACAACTCCTCTTCCTTTCTTTGGGTCCGCACCAACAATTACTGGCATATTTCTATATTCTGGATGTTCTCTCTGCTCTATTGAAGGAAAGAAAGCATCCATATCTATGTGAAAAATAATTCGTTGCATCTTCACATTTCTCAGCTAAAATTTACTTTCTGCCACAACTCTAACTAAATCAGTTTTTGTAACTATTCCAACTAACCTATCATTTTCTACTACAGGCAACCCACTAACCTTCTTGCTAAACATGATTTCAACAACTCCACCCAAGCTTTGTTCTGGATCAACTGTTATTATGTCCCTGCTCATTATTTGCTCAACAAGAACTTTTTTCATCTTTTCATCCCAATGTCTACCTTCAGCTAGCTTCCTAAATAACCCAAGTGCCTTAGCTATATCCTTTTCTGTTACAATCCCAACTAACCTATTACCAAGAACTATCGGAACTCTTTTTATACCATTTCTGAGCATAAGGATACGAGCATGTAAAACCTCTGCTCCTACACCAAGAGTAACTACTGGTCTGCTCATCCAATCCCTTACCTTAACCTTAGAATCCTTTAAAGCCTTAATCACATCAGTTTTCGTCAAAATTCCAACTACGTTACCATTATCACAAACAGCTAGACTACTAATTCCTCGCTTTAGCATTTCTCCTGCAGCTAAACTAATGTCTTGATTCTGATTTATTTTTATCAGATTAGAAGAGTAAGTGGAAGAAATGAATATTCTTGCATCTGAAATTCTCCTTTCCTTCCAAGTACCAAGTCTATTTGCTATGTCACGCTCAGTAATCATACCTATAATTTTTTCGTCATCCTTTACCAGAAGTCTCGATATTCTATTTTTTTCCATTAAAGCCTTTGCATCCCTTAAGTTTCTATCTACATCTATGGTTACAAGTCTTTTAGACATGAGCTGCTTAACAATCATAGCAACACTTTCAAAAGGTCTAAATCTGTAATTACACCCCTAGGAGATACGGCAAGACAGCTTCTTTTGTTTTTAACCATGATTTTCGCTACCTCTCCAACAGAAAAGCTTTCATCTGCTACAAGTGGTCGCGCTATATCTGAAATTTTGAATGGTGGTAAAAAGCTGTCTAGCTCTTTTTTCTTCACGCTTAGCAATTGCTGATCTAGCCTGGATCTCAAAAACTTTCTTTCTTCAGCCCTTAAAGTTTCAAAATCTCTTTCAAATTTTTTTAGCAGAAAATCATTAATAAAAATTAAAAAATAAAGCTCTTCTGGAGAAAATGCACCTAGTGGTTTTTCATCGTAAACGAGAATTGGTAGCTCTTTTCTTAAAGATTCAACAATTTTCTTAATTCCATAATCACCGCGAATTTTTTCATAGTTTTTTGTAACAAAGGGTCTAATAGACTCCTTTCTCTTAAACAACAATTCCAGAAGCCTTTTTCTTGGAATATAACCTAAAAATACATTACCCTCTACAACACATGCTATAGCTCTTTTTACTCGAATAAATTCTTCTGCTAATTGAGCAAAATTGAATGAAGTATCAACACAAATAAAATCTTTTTCTAACAGATGATGCGCTACCAAACTTTCAACGTTTCCCAAAGACCTTCTCAGGAAATTTATTATACTTCTAGCCGTTATTGTTCCTATAAGACTTTCTTTGTCTATTACAGGCAGTTCAGATAAACAAGCCTTATTCATCTCATTTTTCACAAAGGGTATTGGGTCATTTTTAAATACAAGTGGTGAGAGTTGGAGAAACTTCAAATCCATAATTTAATTTATTATTCTAATATTAAACTGTTTATATAATAATTATGCCAATCACACAGAAAAGATTAGCCGCAAAAATTTTAAAAGTTGGAGAATCAAAGGTTTGGCTAGATCCAAAGAGAATGAAAGATATTGAAAAAGCTATCACCAAAGCTGACATTAGAAAACTCATATTACAGGGAGCAATCAAATCTCTACCAGAAAAAATAAAAAAGAGAAAAGAAAAGAAAAAAGTTAGAAAAGGTCCTGGAAAAAGAAAGGGAGGCAAGTACACAAAAGTAACAAGAAAAAGAAGATGGATTATAACTGTAAGACCACTAAGAAAAAT
>JASEGN010000007.1 GCA_030018055.1 Candidatus Aenigmatarchaeota archaeon
GTCCAATTTTTACAAATCTCTTGCTTGCTGATGAGATAAACAGAGCTCCTCCAAAAGTTCAGTCAGCTTTGTTGCAAGCCATGGAAGAGAGGGAAGTAACCATAGGTAAAAAAACTTTCAAGCTTCCTTTACCTTTCCTTGTTTTTGCTACAATAAATCCACAAGAAGAACAGGGAGTTTTTCCATTACCAGAAGCTCAAATAGACAGATTTCTTTTCAACCTAAAAATGTGGTACTTGGAAGTGGAAGAAGAAGAGATGCTAATGGAGCATAATGTTGAAATAAAAAATCTAGAAGAGTTTGGCTTAAGAACTGTTATTGATTTAAACGACATTTTAACCATGCAACAAATGGTTAAGGAAATTGAATTGCCAGAAGATGTCAAAGAATATACTGTAGATATAGTCAATGCAACTAGGTACCCAGGAAAATATAAATATGAGCTACATGAGTACGTAAGATGGGGTGGAAGTCCAAGAGCTGTTATATGGTTAAATTTTGCTGGAAGGGCAAATGCTTTTTTGGAAGGGAGAACAAAAGTAAACATCCATGATATAAAGGAAACTATTACAGGTGTACTTAGGCATAGACTAATTCTTACTTACGAGGGAAAAATACTCAATATAGATAAAGATGAGATAATAAGGTCGATTTTGAAGGAAATACCTATCATGGTATAGCTATGAAAAGAGAAGAGGTAGAAGAAGAAATAAATAAAAATGTTCCTATGATTTCTGCGGCACTTGAAAGAGGGCTTACATTTAAAAGTCCTTTCTTAAAAGGTGGTGTTGAATTTAGTAGGCTTAAACCATATGTTCCAGGGGAAGATCCTGTAAAAGCCATAGACTGGAAAATTAGTGCAAGAAGTGGAAAAGTTTTGGTAAGAGAATATGTTGCTTTACAGAAACTTGGAATTTTTATTGTTCTTGATTCTAGTGCTTCAATGGATTTTGGAACAACAAGGTGCATGAAATATGAATACGCTACGATAATTGCTGGTACTTTAATAAGAGCTTCTCTTAGCTCTCAAATCAACATAGGAATGTGTTTTTCGGATGAAAATAGAGGAATGACAGATTTCGTAAGGCCTGCAATAAATCCTAGAATTTACAAAAGTTTATTAGATTTAGGTTTAAACAGAGAGTACAAAGGAAAATTCAATTTCAAAAAAACTCTAGAAAGTATATTGGGCTTTGTTGACCCAAACTCAGTTGTGATAATTTTATCTGATTTTCTGAACGTTGGAGAAGGTTGGGAAGATAAATTGCTAACAGCATCAAAAAAATTTAACTCCTTACTTTGTCTTTCCATTCGTGACCCAAGTGAAGAAGATTTACCAAAAGTTTCTAAAGATTTCAGGCTATATGACCCTGAAACTGGAGGAGATGTTGTAGTTAATCTAAGAAAAGTTAGAATGGAGTATAAAAAAATCGTGGAAAGAGAAGAAGAAAAATTGAAAGAAAAAATTGTGAAAAATGGAGCGGTATATAGGAGAGTTTTAACTACTCAACCATTCGATAGAATTATCTCGGAATTCATCACAACCGGTAGATAACTACTCAATCCTCATTCTTCTTTTTATCCACTTACCCACCAACCTTGCTGTAATTAGAAACGTTAGAATTATGATGATTATTAGTATCCAAATGTTCGTCACTAAAAAACTTATAATTAACTGAGGTAAAGTGATTTTCTTATAAACTTTCATTGTAGTCATTGCCATCGCTGCAGCACCTTCCCAAGTTGTTACAACTATCGATACATTACAAGTTCTTTTAACATCTCTACCAACAAGCTCCGTTTGCACAAGTGTAGTTTTTCCAACATCCAGGGAAGGTATTTTTGGAAATTGATATGGTTCTATACATTCCTCCTCATTTTCGAGGTCAATTTCTATTCTTGAAAGTGATGTGTTGCCTATATTTCTTAAAATTAGGCTGAAATTTTTTGGAACACCTGCGTAAATCTCAAAAACAGGTGGAAATTCTTCAATTATTATCGCAGCTCCAATCTCTGTTTGAACGTTTACTATCGTAAAATCCCTTTTTAAGGTTTCGTTTTTGTATATTGTCTCGATTATTATAAGGTACGGGGCTATGGGTACTTCCTTTCCAGGAAAAAGGCCTACAGTTCTTAAAACAGTAGCATCTACTGGTAGTGTGGTTATATGAGCTGGAGTTACATTCCAACCAGTAGGAACTATTGGAAAAATCACAATGTTTATTAAATCGACTGTACCTGTGTTGGTAATATTAATTGGGAGTAGGAGAGTGGTATTCCTACTTACATTTGTTTCCCTGGGAAGGGAAATTTCCGCAGAGATTATTTCTTTAATCGGTATTGGCAATTGTATTCTTTGTGTAAGATTCCAGGCAGCTTCAACTACATCAAAAGTTGTATTTATGACTAAGGTTTCGTTATTCCATTTACTTCCTGCAGTTAGGATGTAGGTTCCCGTAACAGAGGTTGAAAAGTAGAGATAGAATGGTTTCCTTTCAAGTGACCTATTCAAGAAAATTTCGGTTGACCTTTCTTTTACAACCTCACCCCTATCATTAATAACTTGCATCCATGTTGTTACATTAATAGGTTGATTTCCACAGTTGACGTTTAAAGTTTGAAAGATTATTATTTCATTTTTGAGTATAACGGATGGTGCTGAAATGAAAAATAAGCATACTAGCTTTCTTGGAGCAACTATAATATTTATTGGAACTCCAACCGCCTCCTCTGGTAGTAATTCTTCTTCCTCTTCCTGAGCAAGAACAGCTGTGCAAAGGACAAAAAAAACTGAAATTATAAGTAAAAAAACAAATTCCTTTTTCATCAGTATCTACTACTAACTATTATTATTAATGAGATTATCAATGTGAGGGTAAAAACTACTATCGCAAAAGTATAATTAACATTTTCCTCAGTGTTTTTGGGAAAATTGGTTTGGAGACCCTCTTTTTCTCTTTTAGATAACTTGTTACTCATAAGAGTTTTTTCTATCGGAGAAGTTTCAATTTTTTCAGAAGTTTCATTTTTTTCTATCGGAGAAGTTTCAATTTTTTCAGGTAGAGGAACACCACTTCCTATAACATTTAATCTGAAGAAATATTTTGTAACTTGTGTTGCAACTCCTGCTATTCCATTAAAAGTAGGACTTTTTTGTTCTGCGCTAACTATGACTTCTATTGGATAGGTTGAATTCTCGCTAACGTTTGGTGCATACACCAGAAAGCTTAAAGTTTTAATTTTAACATATTTACCATTTTCTAAGTAAAACCAGCTCCCTCTACTAGTTGGATTGGTTATTGGTTTATTGGGCTCTAGCAGTAGCTCTTGTCCCTGTGGATATTTTACCATTAGGGAAGTATTTACTACCAGTCTTACTATCGCTGGATTTTCCTCTAGGTTAAAAAAACCAATCGTAAAAGTTGTGTTTTCACCTGCATTTGTGGTTTTTACTTTGCTATAGGGAAAACTTCCAACTGAAAGGGCATTTGCAATTGTTGGTGAGAAGAAAGTTAGTAGTAGCAAAATCGTACAAAATGCAATTTTGTTTTTTATTTTCATGATCTCAACTCTCGGTTGTGTTTCCAAGGAAGTATATCGTTCCATTATACTTTCCCTGTAACTTTCCATATGGAACATCGATCCAATAGTAGGTAGTAAGTATAGAACCTGAATACAAAGGACCTGTTATCCTCACATATTCTTGAGTTAGTGTGGTTTCATTTGCTATGTTGTTTTCAAGCCCCCAGCTTATATTTCCAACAAATATAGAGTAGTTTATGCCATCTGTACTTGGTCCTGTTAGATTTGTTCCTTTTATCCATAAGTCTGTTACAGTTGATGAGTAGGTTGGAATTGAAACGTTGTACAAAAGGTCATCGTTGCCTAGAGCTGGTGAATCCAAGGTTCCTGGATCTAAACTTCCAAAATCTATAATGTCAAATTTCAGGATTACGTGGATTGCAGGATAAGTAATGAGTACCAAATGATCATCTGTATCTTTACTCATAAAACTTGTAATTTCTAGTGTAGAGTAATCCTCTGAGCTTGAAGGAACTGACGCATCAAAAGCTTTTGTGTAAAGAGTGTAATTTTGATAAACTGTGCCATTACTAACGAAGTTTACATCTAAATTCCAATAAGTTTCCAAATCACCAGTAGCATTTACATTCCAGACGAGCGTACAAACATCATCTTGTAGCAGTGGGTTATTGGGGCATGGCTTCTCATTCTCATCCTCTAAAATGTAGAAAGGTTTCGTGCCGTTTACTGGGCTAATTTGTGTGTCCGCAGAAGTGCTGGTAGCATTGTATCTTGCAGTTCCATTAACGAACCCGCAATTGGTTACGTTACATTTAACTGTAGCATTCATCAAGAAAGTGTGGTTTTGGGCAACTGCTGTATTGTTAGGAATTTCTGGGAAGTCAACAATAACTAATTCGGTGGGTGGTAACGATATTGTAACCAGGTATTTAAAATAACCACTTTCTTGTAAGTACGAGCTGTTTAGGCTTCCTCCATTAGATGTATTCCAGGTTACATTACCATTTGTAAAATTACCTCCAACGTATTTTCCTGAGCTAACATTATACCATATTTCTTTTGCCGCATCTATTGACCAGGTTTCATTGAGCCCTGATTGAAAAACCGCATCCTCACTTTCTATTACCCAAGGAAGAGTCCCCACATTTTTGATGATCACTTCAAACCTGAATTTTCTTTCTCCTACAATATTTAAGCTTAATGTTGTGTTTAGCCCAGAATCTACTAAACTACCCCCATTTTCTTTATCATCAACTCCAGTAACATCATAAACTTTTATTTCAGTAATATTTGGCAACGGCTGCTGATTACCTATACCATATGCACCAAAGCTAGAAACATTAAACCAAATGTGTGTGGTGTTTTCTTGAGCACCGTACTGTGAAGTGTGATTTATTTTCCAAGATGAGCAGTTTGCAGCTGAAAAATTCCATTCTTTACAATAAAATATTC
Source organism: Candidatus Aenigmatarchaeota archaeon (assembly GCA_030018055.1). Taxonomy (GTDB): domain Archaea; phylum Aenigmatarchaeota; class Aenigmatarchaeia; order CG10238-14; family SCSR01; genus JASEGN01. The sequence goes on from JASEGN010000007.1 coordinate 4,996, forward strand.
CAGTAATTACATCTACTGCCTTTGGAAAGCAAAGTGTTGCATTAGTTATATTTATGATCTGGGAAGAATTGACTGCATAGACCGAATATATAGTTGAGCGTGGAGGTACGTAGTTTGTGTAATTTTCTACTAGCTGGGGCTCAAGTGTTGAGTTAAAATCTATGATGAAATCATAAAACTTAGCAGAAAACCGAGAATCTCGAGCTGGGGATGTTTGTACAATCCTGTAATTGAAGTCGTACCATAAATCCGTCGATAGCTCTGGGTTGGAGGGGGTTAAAGTCTGGAATGCCACTTTATTTCCTTTCCAATCATAAATAGTTACATTCGTATTTTCATACAATTGCATTGATTCGTTTTTTGCTGTAAAGGTGAACTTTGTTAAAGTACTTATTCTTACCCATGCTATTTGAGTTGAGTTCTCATAAGCTATGCTCGCAGTGTAACGATTGTCCAATTTCCATTCAGTACCTAGGTCACCAGTAGCCTTTACTAACCATCGCATGATTGCTGTATCATTTTCCCTTAAGTAACCAACATACATGGGATTTGTTAGCTCTTTGTTTACGACATAAACATGGTAATCAGCTGAACCTATGTATATACGTCCTGGGTCATTATCTACGGAATAAACAGCTGCTTCTGGGAAAATTACTTTTCCTTTAAGTGACCAATCAGACTTCCTAACTATGTATGTGTTCGAATCTTCTGAACCTATAAAAACATCTGACCTATCGTTGGAGATCGACCTCACCCAATTAGTTGCAAATGTTATGGTAGTTACTAGCCCCCATGTTTTGTTGTATACATATACTTTTTTGTCTCGGGAGCCGGCGTAAACATACTCCTCATCATTATCTACGGAGTAAACCCAGTCAGTTGGATCAGTTAATTCTATTACCGTTGTCCAATCTGTTTTATTTATTACCAAAACCGACCCATCGGCTGAAAGCTTTGTACCAATGTAAAGATAATTGGAATCATGGCTAACAGAAAAAACTGCAATAGCTCCACTGTCAGTAGTGTTTACTAAACTCCAATCTGTCTTATTCACGACATAAACATTGGCATCTTCCGAACCGATGTAAACATACTTTTCATCGTTATCTACAGAGTTAACATAATTGGTTGCAAAAGTTAAGGTAGTTACATTGCTCCAATCTGTTTTGTTAACTACGTAAGTATCAGAATCCCTTGAGCCTATGTAAAGATACTTCTCATCATTACTGAGAGAATATACTTCATCTGTTGCATAAGTTAAATTTGCGACACTAGACCAGGTATCAGTATCAACGACATAAGTTTTGCTGTCTTGCGAGCCTATGTAAAGATATTCTGAATCGTGATCTACAGCCCAGACGTAATAATCTGAAAATTTTATCTTTTTGTCTGGTATCCATGTACCTTTCTTAGAAACATAAACCTTATTGTCAGCTGATCCAATATACAAATATTTTTCATCGTTATTTACAGCTAAAACGTAGCTAGCTGAGTAAGTTTTTTTAAGTTCTGCTACCCAGGTAGCTTTATTGATTATATAAGTGTAGGAATCCCAAGAGCCAGCATAGAGATATTCTTCATCATTGGAAAGAGCGACCACCTCATCAGTAGCGTTGGTTATATTTGCTACTTGACTCCAATCTGTTTTGTTCCAAATGAAAACATATGTGTTATTCGTGCCTGTGAAAGTATAGTTAGCATCGTGATCTACTGCAAGCACTGAACCTCCATCAGGACTTAATATCTCAGTAACTAAATTCCAAGTTTTATTCCAAACGTAGGTATAGGTATCGGAAGAAACAGCATAGACGTAGTTTTCATCGTTATCTACATCGTTTACATCCTTGGTTGCGTTAGTTAATTCTGTTACAGTTGTCCAGTCTGTTTTATTTACTACTACAACTTCATTTGCAAGTGCATAGCCTATATAAAGGAAATTCTTATCCACACTTAAAGAAGTGATTTCTCCTGTGGTTATTGGCTCTAAAGTTTTAATTAAACTCCAATCAGTTTTATTGTATACAAATATTTCCCGGCGCTTCGCTGCAGACTTTTTTGGTCCTACATACAGGTAGTTGGCATCATTCGCTAGACCTCGGATCCAGGCACCTGCGAATGTGCTGGGTTGTAATTTGGTTACTAAGCTCCAATCTGTTTTGTTAACTACGTAAGTATTAGTGTCTTTTGAGCCTATGTAAAGATAATTAGCATCATGATCCAAAGAAAGAACATCGCTTGTTGGGTAATCTATGACTCTTTCCTCTGGATATTTTCCTGCAATTACGTAGAAAGGTTTTGCTCCTTCGATAGTAGGTATCAAACTCATCTCAAGGGTTTCATTACCGTATCTTGCTTCAACCTCCACAGATCCACATGTGCCACCCACACACGTAACGTTCGTATCTATTCCAAAGGTATCATTTTGTTCAATAGGACACATGCCATCATAAATACAATCTACAGAGTTTATTTCAGATGTCGGATGCCAATGAACGACGAGAATACCTCTTGGAAGCACATTGAAGCAGTGAGCTGTTTCACCCATTGTAGTGTTCCAATTGTCGGAGGTGTCATTTGCCCATTGATTCCAGCATATGGTTTTTCCACTTTCCAAAGTAGTATTTATGCTTGTGTTAAACCAATCAAAAGTTCCCGTCAAAGTTTTAGAACTTACATTTTCCCATGTGCCAGTTGCATTGTGTCTGAAAATTGCAGTAGAAAGACCAACATCATCGCTCCAAGAAACAGATATATTTACAATAGTTCCATCATAGACTTCCCCTCTTGAATCGTCTGTATCGTTCCCATAAATTGGTGGTGTTGTGTCCGCCTGAGCTCTAGTCAATGAAAATATTAAAATGAAAGCTAGTATAAAAATTCCGAGAAGGATTCTAATTTTTACTGTTCTAATTTTCATTGATATGGGCATTAATGTAATTTTAGTTTTTAGAAAGAAAAAATTAACGGAAGTAATTAATTTTATGGTTTATAAATTTCCGCCATTTAACTTTAAATGATGGAAATGGGTAAAATATTGAGCCTTTGTACAACTTTTATTATTTTCTTTTTATTGGTAAAAATTGGATACTCAACACCTTTTAATGCAACCATATACCCAGAAACTTTAATAGAGGGTGTGAAAAACCAGCAGATCAACTTCACCATCACAAACCTTCAAGAGAAAGCTATAGTTAGAGTGGACATAATCTTACCAGAAGGTATTATTTTTACTGGTTATTCAGATGCAAACACAACGAATCCATTCTATGCATCTACTTCAGAGCCTTCTTGGTGGGCTGCTTCTGACATCGGGTTGATAATCACTAATGAAACTGTTAACTTTACTATTTGGGTTGATATTTCTCATATCTCTGGTGAACAAAGTTTTACTGTGAAAGTAACTGACAAGGATGATGTAATAAGTTCGAAAACTCTCACAGCAAATGTACTTGATTTAGTAGCACCAATTTACTCTAATATCAGCGTTTCTCCATCTTCTGACTCAGAATATGTCATAAATCGAGAGTATGAGTTCAGCTTAGTTTGGAGTGATAATGTTGCTGTTTCTGTGGTACAAATTGAGCACAATTTTACAGGTAGTTTTAAGAATGAAACGATGGAAAAAATAAACTCAATCTGGAAAACAAAATTCGTAGACTTATCAGCAGGAATTTACACTTGGAGGGCCCATGCTAATGATACTAGCTCTAATCTTAACTCAACCTCTTGGTTCACTTATAGTATAAAAAAAGCTTCCTCTTGGTTAAATGTTTACTTGAACGACTTTCTGAATAAAGATATTGTTTCAATTTTGAATCAACCATTAAATATAGTTGCTGAAACAAATTGCAAGCAACCAGATTGCAGCATAACCATAAGAAAGAATGGTGTTTTAATCGGAACTTTGGCACATAAAGTTGCTGGTACTGTCAGCACAACGGACACATTGACTTCTGTTGGATTGTATAGATATGAGGTAAGCATGTCAGGAAATCAGAATTACACAAGTGCTACAAAAAATTGTTATGTATGTGCAATACCAGGATATAGTATATCAAAACAAATACCATCGATTTATTCAAAAGTTCCAACATCGATCAACATAAGTTTTGATCAGGATCCAAAATTAATTGGTGTTACCATTAATGGTAATTGGGAAGAAACTCCTAAAAATTACACCATGTCAAGAATTTCAAACCTTTATTATTACCTCAATGTACTACCTGCGGGAACTTTTAGTTGGGGGATTCATGCGAAATGTATAGATAGATTGTTTGAAATAGTTCCATCGAGCTCTTTCAAGATAGAAAAGGTCACACCAACTCTTAGGTTAACAGCAACCCCATCGTGGATCTTAGATGAGCCAGATCAAACAAACGTTACATGTGTTTCGGAAATTGCTGGACTGGAAGTAAGATTATATAGAGATGGTGTACCAGTTAGCAATCCCGACATTCAGAATTTCTCATATGATACAAAGCATCTCTATGTTTGCAACACAACAGGAAACCAGAATTACACAAGTAATGGAGTAGCACATATGCTTGTAATAAAGCCACTGCCAAGCGCGAGCCTTGTTCTTGAAGAAGTACCAAATTTAATAGAAGTTGAGGAAAATTCTACAAAGGTTGTGGTGGTAAAAGTTAAAAATACAGGAAATGTAGATCAAACTGTTACTCTCAATGTTGAGGGAATAAATGAAGGTTGGTATTTTATAGCTCCAAGCTCGCAAACCACAGCACCGAATACAACCATAGAATTTAGAGTAAGATTTGGTACATTAATTGGGGTTGGTGAGTATACTGGCATTTTTAATGCAAGCAGTACTAACGCATCTGATTCTGAAAATTTCATCCTGAAAGTGCTTCCATCAAAACAAAGGGAATTCGAAATAAACTATACTTTCCAGTTATTAAAATTAGCATACCTTCGTTTAAGTGATGAATTCAAAGAAATGAAGGATAAAATTTTAGATGTGAGTAGAATTGAAAAAGTTTTCACAGACCTAGAATTGCTCCTGAATCAAACTGATGCTTATATTAAGTCTGCTGATTACTTTCAATCCCATCAAGCCTTAGCTTACCTGCAAAATTTGTTGAAGGAGGCCGAGAATTTGCTTAAGACAGCTCCAATAAAAGAAGGGAGAAAGAAAGGCGAGGTGGAAATTGATTGGAGAATAGTTGTTATAGCTTCTTTGATAGCTTTTGCGGGAGTTTTCATCAAATTCATCTATCCAAAATTACGTAAAAGGGTTGTGAGAGGTGAGGTTATAAGGTACATTAAGCTATTAGAAGGAAAGAAAAAAGAAACCGAAACTTCTTAGTTTTTTTATTATTTATAGTTCATGAGTTCATGAAAACTTTTGAAATAAATTAAAATAGAATGATGATTAATAAAGCTTCTTTGGAAAAGTTATGGTTGTTTTAAAGTTTGTTTTACAAAGGTGGATAATAACTAGAGAAAGAGGGCTAATTATCTAGCATTAGGTGATTAGTGTAATAACTTTATAAATCTTAAAGTGTAAAGATTTTATACTATGAAAGTAAAAGAAATCGAAGAATTTGGTTTTGAGAAGGTTGGGAAAGAAATCAGAATAGGCAAACATACAATTACAGTAAATGGCATTGCAACCATTTCAATAAAACCTGACGGGAAACCATCTCAATTCTACCATCTACCAAAATATGGAATTGTTAGAGAGATCGATAAAAAGCTGAATATAATAGATTGTGTGACTCTAAATTCACTAGTTGAAAGATTGAAGGAAGATTCAGCTGCAATAAATTACGTGATATGTGATAGCAAGTTGTTTATAAAGAGGAAAAAGTAACTTTAAAAAATGAAGGTTGCGGTAATTTCTGATATCCATGCTAACCTAGAGGCTTTAAAGGCTATCTTGGAAGATGTGGAGAAAGAGAATGTAGAAGCAATAATTTGTCTTGGTGATTTTGTCGGTATTTGTACTAGTCCAAACGAAGTATGTGAAATTCTCAAAGGTAGAGAGAATTTGGTTGCAGTTAAAGGGGACTATGACCAAGCAGTAATTACGGGAGAAGTTATAGGGTTTGATAACCTATCAAGAAAATCGATAGAATGGACTAAGAGAAAAATAACGGAAATAAACTTAAAGTTTCTCCAAGCTCTCAATAATTTTGAAGGGAGACGTTTGAAAGAATATAACATATTAATTCTCCATGGAAGCCCAGACAACTATTTAGGCGGACATATTTATGATGATACACCACAAGAAAAGTTAGAGGAATTTTTTAGAAAAACTGAGGCAGATATAATCCTTGCAGGAAACACGCATATACCCTTTATAAAAAAATTTGAAAAGAAATTCGTTATAAACCCTGGATCTGTTGGGCAACCTCGCGATGGTGATAATAGAGCATCTTATGCTATTCTTGAAATCGAAAATAGTGAAATAAGGGTTAAAATAAAAAGGATTAGCTACAATATAAAAAAGGAAATAGAGAAAATGAAAAGTGAAAAACTTCCTAGTGGATTAGGAGAAAGGTTGTATGCAGCATGGTAAATTTTTACTTATATTAGTTTTATTTTACATATTTCTTTCCCCAGAACTAGCTCATGCCCTCAGGGTTGGTGTTGCGCCTGGTAGCATAAACCTAGGAACCGTTGAAAGAGGAGAAAATGTCAGACTAACATTCTACATATTATCAGATACGGATGAAAAACTTCCTCTTAATTTAGAATACGAAGAGATAAATCCTTTCAACATTCATCCTGAATGGAATTTAACAGAGCTTTCTGAAGAAAGTTTTGAACCATGGATAAACTTTCTTGAAGGAACTAGGATTGAAATACCAGTTACCAAGATATTTTATGAGGAAATACAGCTAGCCGTGAATAAGAAAGTTGATGCAATTTTAAACATTCCTGCTAATGCTGAACCAGGATATCATACAGCTAATATAGCATTACATCCTTTGGTTCCTCCACCTGCAGAAAGAGGAGCAAGAATAACTATAATTACTACAGCTAACCTTAGAATAACTTTTAGAGTTGATGGAGAAGTTAATAGAGATCTGGAAGTTTTAGGTTTTTTAGAAAAAATGGAAAATCCGACAACCTTGCTTGTTACTGTTTTTGTTAGAAACAAGGGAAATGTTACGCTTTTAGCAGAGCTTAGCAACTTGAAGCTCTACGATGGAAATAAGATAATTTCATCTGTTCGAGGCACAAAATCAAAACTAAAACCTGGTGAGATAGGTAATTTAATTACAAGGTTGGATGCAAGAAATCTTGAAGAAGGAAAAAGATATAATGCTTCGGTAACTGTTATACATAGAACTGGAGAAATAACCAAAGTTGGTAGCATTGTCGTACCAAAATATGTGGTGATACCCGAAGTTAAACCACCTCCACCAGTTTTTCCTTGGTGGATTGTTATAGTTGTAATAGGAGTTATAACTCTTATTATCATTAGGAGGTATAGATGAAATACACAAAATTACTCATTATTATCGGTATAATTGGTTGTGCATTTATAGCTGCTCTTCTACCACTATTTTTTGCAAGAGAGGGTATTGAAGAAGGCTATGTGAATAAAAAATCACTTGAAGTTGAGGAAAATTTCTTTTATAGGATTGAAGCAATGAGAATTCCAGCTTTCTTAGAAATTTCATCGAACAGAAGTAGAATAGGTATATCCACTGATCCATTTGAATTACAGTTTGGTATTCTACCAATTAATATTACTGCAAAAAAAGTAATAATGTTGAATAATGGAAATCCTACTAAGGTAAAAATAAGGTTGATTGCTCATGGAAATATCACACCATTTTTAGCTCCAAATAACTTGCAGTTTATCTTAGAACCTTCTGAAGGAAGGAATATAACTATTACAGGTGGTGGTGAAGAAGTAGGAAAATATGTTGGTGAAGTTAGAATAATAACCAAAATACCAAAGAATGAGTGGTCTAGATGGTTGGTGGTATTAGCTTAAGATTTTTGCTTCCATTTATAGTTTTAATCTTCCTATTTGTATTCTTGCTTCATAAAACAATTGGAACAGAACCCATAGGAGGAATTGTAATTAGAGTGATTGTCGCACCAACTATCAGAGCAAATTATTATTTTATTAATGTTACTTTAGGTCCTGTTCAGAGTTTTTACATAGCATGGGAAAATAGTGGGTCTGTGGATTGTGATGTGCTACCCAGAATAATTTTTCTAAATTCCTCCAATATCTCAGTCTTCACAGCTTGGATAAAAGAAGGTGCTTTGGCTCCAGGAGATGAAAGTGATTGGATATTTTATTCGGTACTTCTTCCTGGAAATTATACAATGTTTATTAAGGTTCTATATTGTAAAGAGTTGTATGAGTTTGGTCCATATAGTGTTGAAGTAAAGAATTATACCGAACCGATAAGGGGTATACTGGAAATAGTTGCAAATGAAACGCATGAAAATTATGTTGAACTTACATTAAAAGCGAATGAGACATTGAGAGATATAGTAGTTACTCCAGTTGGATATCCTGTGGCCTGGACGTTCACACAAGCTAGAGTAGACAAAATTGAGGCTGGAAAAGAAGTTAAGGTAAAGCTTTTTTACAAACCAACAATTTGGAGAGAAACTACAGTGAGAGTTAAAGCAATAACCATGGATGGAAAATATGAAGTGGAAAAAGAAATATTTCTAGTTAAAAGGATGGCTCTATATGAAAAAATCATGAATTTCCTAATTTCTATAACCAAACATTTTCGGCAATTTACTAAAGTTTAGTTATTTGAATTTCTCAAAAGCTTTTTTCAGTTCTACCTTCCAAGATCTTTAGTAAAGATTTGTCTACCCCTTCAACTTTCATGGACTGAAGTGTGTCTTTAATGTTTTGCATGGCACTTCTAATTTCGCTCATTTCATTTTCATTTTTTATTATTTTTGCTTCCATTTCTTTGATCGCACTTTCACATCTCTCGAATCTTTCATTAACTATAATCGTCATTTTTTTCAAAAATTCGGGTAATCCATACCTTTCTTCCATACTAATCTATTTTTGAAATAAGTTTTATAAAAATTTATCTACCTATTAACTTATATTAGGGTATGTGGATAAGAATTTTCCGCACACCAAATTATACTTTACTAGGAATGATTTCACTCATTGGTATATTTTTATTACCATTTGTATTTCCTTACATAATCTTTTTTTTACTATTATTGGGAGTTGTTTTTTTCGTTGTACCCGAAATCCAAATAATGAGCAAAGATGAAGGGATCTTTGAAGAAAGATTCGGAAGTAGTCTATTTTTTCAGACAATAATTTTAACGTCTTGGCATGTGGTTTACTACGATGGTATAATGAATAAAAGGCGGGTTGAAATAACGTATCAAGCCATCAAAAACTTTAGAATAGAGGACAATATCTTCCTTAAAATTCTAGGAATTTCTAGTATTCTCATAGAGATTGATGAAAAGAAAATAAAAATGTATGGAATAACAAACCCCCAAGAAATCTATAATATCATCCGTAATAAAATGAATATAATTAATTCAGATTATGAAAACAAAATGAAGGAAGCTTTTAAGTTTTGTATCGAGGTATTAAGTGGTAGTAAAAATCAGAAATTATTAACAGGTAAAGAAGTGTAAATTTTGAGACGAGTTTGAATTTTTAAGAAAAAGATTTCAAATATGTTGACGAATATTCCATAAAAAATATCTCATTCTGCTGGTTGGAAGAGATAATGATAAGAATAAAAATTAATTTTTATTTTTATTAATATTTATGCCCCCATAGTCTAGTCCGGTTAAGGATGCGAGCTTCAGAAGTTTATCTTTGGCTAGTCGAGCTTGAGACCAGGGTTCAAATCCCTGTGGGGGCAAATTTTTATTAAGATAGCATCGTTTCCTTAGAGTTAAATGTACTTATTTCAAATTGAAAGAATCGAGTAAAATTTAAATGTTTAAATGTCAAGTCTTAAATCTGAAGTTTAAGTGAGGAAAATGTTACCTCTGGGAAAACTCAAGCTTGATTTGCTTGAAGATATGTTGAAAAGATATGCTATAGCAAAGGATAGTAGAGTAAAGGTTGGCCCTCGACTGGGGGAAGATGCAGCTGTGATAGATTTTGGTAGTAAGTATCTTGTATCCCACATTGATCCTATAACCCTTACTACGGATGAAATTGGCTTATACGCTGTTAATGTACCTGCAAATGATGTTGCAACCAGAGGAGCAAAACCAATGTGGTTTAATTGCGCCATCCTTCTACCAGAAAATAAGGCTACTGAAAGATTAGCTGAAAATATTTTTTCCCAAATATCCTACGCATGTAAAGAATTGGATGTAGCATGGGTTGATGGTCATACGGAAGTGACTTATGGATTAAATAGACCTATTGTGGTTGCTCACGTAATGGGAGAAGTTGAAAAAAGTAAATTAGTTACAACATCGGGAGCAAAGTCAGGTGACGATATTATACTTACTAAAGGTATAGCTATAGAAGGAACTTCGATAATAGCTAGAGAGAAAGAAATTGAGTTGAAAGAGAAGGGTTATTCAGAGGACTTCATTAAAAAATGTAAAAATTACCTGCACAACCCTGGAATCTCTGTGGTTAAAGATTGTTTGTTAGCTAATGAGGTAGCACGAATTCATTGCATGCACGATCCAACAGAAGGTGGATTAGCGATGGGATTGTATGAAGTTGCAAGAGCCTCTAATAATGGTCTTGTAATTTACAAGGATAGGATACCGATTTTGGAAGAATCCGAAATATTATGCAAAGAATATAATTTAGATCCACTCGGAACAGTTACATCTGGTAGTCTAATTCTTACTGCAGAACCAAAGGAATCGGAGAAAGTTCTGGAAGAGTATAGGAAGGCTGGAATTAAAGCCATGATAATAGGAGAAATTAAAGGAAAAAATTATGGTATGAAAATAATTGTTGAAGATAGGATACACGACTTAACTTATTCGGAAAAGGATGAGATTACGAAAATATATGAATGAATTTTATCTGAAGTTATGATTATTTCTTCAAAGTAACCTTCATAAAATCATATGCTACCTTAGAATTTGGAAAAACATTTTGTGCCCTATTTTCAAGTTCTTTTACATTCCTATACCTTCGACTTATGTTCGTTAGAATCAAACTTTTGACTCCTGCTTGCTTAGCTATTTCAGCAGCTTGTCCAACATCTGCGTGTCCCTTACCATCAGCTTCATCCAGCTCTAGAAATGTACCATCGTGGATCAGCAAATCAGCACCTTTAGATAATTTAACAACATTCTCACATGGCTTAGTATCGCCTGTATAAACAACTTTTAAACCCAGCTTTAAATTTGCTACTTGTTCTATCTTTATCTCCTTGCCCCTATATTCAGTCTTTCCAAATTTTTTCAACTTTTTTAGCCAATAGCCACGTCTTAATCCAAGTTCCTTTAATTTATTAACATCGATACCCCAGCTATCTTTTTCTTTAAAACAATACGCTACAGAGGGAATTGTATGAAGCACTGGAATTGAAAAAATTTGATACTCTTCTCCTTCTTCTATTAATCTAACTTCAGTTCCATGAAAGGGAACGTTTATCGCAGTTACTGGGAAACGAGTTCCAAAGTAACCAAGGTCTAAAATGTTTGAAACAAATTTCTCCGCTTCTGGGGCAAAAATTTTTAGCTCTTTAGCCCTTTTTTCTAAACACAAAGTTGTTATTAGAGGTATCAGTCCAGCGAAATGATCTGCGTGCCAATGAGTTATAAAAATTTTGTCTATTTGCATGAAACTTATTCTAGCTTTCATTAGTTGCAACTGAGTTCCTTCGCCACAATCAAAAAGAAGAATTTCTTTGGCTTTACCATAATGTTCCAGGGCTATTGCTGGGTGGGACCTTTCTTTAGTTGGAATTCCTGCTACTGTACCAAGGAAGGTTATTTCAATCATATAGAAAAATTGTTTTGAATAGATTAATTTTAATATTCCTATAAACATAAAATATCTATGAAGATAGTTGGGGTGACTGGGACTTTCGGTTCTGGGAAAAGCCTTGTTAGAAACCTTCTAAAAGAGCATTTTGATTCGTACCATATCGCACTTTCTACAGTATTAAAAAGGAGGCTGGGAAGAGGTGTTGAGAGGAAAAGCCTGCAAGATTTTGGAAATGAAATGAGGATGAAATTTGGTCATCATATCCTCGCTGAAATAGCATCTGAAAGCCTGCCTGAGAAAGAGCTCATAATAATCGATGGAATTAGAAATCCTGGTGAAACTGAGTTTTTGAGAAAAAAATTTGGAAATGATTTTAAACTAGTTGGCATAGATGCTCCAATTCAGCTAAGATTTGAAAGAATTGCTAGGAGAAAATATGAAAAGATTAAAAATTTTAGACAATTTTTGGAGCTAGACGAAAGGGATAAAGGCAAGAATGAGCCAGAATGGGGCCAACAGGTAGCGAAATGTCTTGAGCAGGCTGATTACTTAATAATAAACGATGGTACAATAGAAGATTTAAGAAAAAAAGTTGAACATGTTATTAAGGAGCTTAAGGGCCAGTGAACTTGCATTTTGGGCATGTGTATTTAGAGGATAGACCTTTACAAGTACTGCATCTCACTATTAAAGCTTCACCACAGGCAGGACATAAGAACTTTACCCAATATTTTTTTGTGATGACGTCTACGTTGCAAGTCGTGCATCTGTACATTTTTTCAACCATCCAATCTATATGAACAATTATTATATTTCTAAAATTAATTTATCTATTAGTTTGTTCAAAAGCAACAGAATATAACCAGAAAAGATGTAGTTACGGGTCTGTAGTCTAGTTTGGATAGGACGTAGATATTGCGGAGCCCTGCGGTTTATGTAGCTAGGCTAAAACTCGGGTTCAAATCCCGACAGACCCATTTTATAACCATACAAATTAGTTGAGTGTATGAGTTTGAAAGTTCGTGAATTGTTGAGAATGTTTAACCTTTTGGAGCAAACTACTCATGAAGATAGAGAGGAGATAGATAGAGAAATAGAACTCAGGACAGGGGTTTATTGTGACGATGCTATCGAGAATGGCTTAATAAGCAAGGGTGAGTTTTTGGAAATAGTTAAAGAAGTTTTGAAGAGAAAAAGGAAGAAGAAAGAAGCGGTTGCAGTCTAAGTTGATAATGTTAGTGGATTATTGGTTAATGCATACCACTCAAAGGTGACTAAAGTATTTTTATTTTTGTGAACTTTCTGAATATTTCTAAAAAATCATACGTCACTTGGAACTGGTTAAATACTTTCAATTTTATATTAATCTGATTTTAACAAGAAGAACCATTAATAAATAAAAATTATAATAGATTAATATGAAGAAAAAAGATAGGTTTCTTAAAGTTTTTTCTAATCTACCAATAGATCTAAGAAAAGAAATCATTCTAGTTATAGATGATCAACCAGTAACTTGGAACGTTGCCTATGGAGAAATCATGGACGAAACAAAATTGGGGGAGAAAATTTTAAAAAAATTAATTGAACTTGAGTTGATTTAATGGTTGAATATGAAGAAATTAAAAAGCTTATACTTGTTAGATTAGAAGCAATGCCTTCAAATATAGAAATATTCTTAGGTGGTAGGTCTTTAAATAAGGAAGAGTTGATAGAAGAAGTGAAAAAGGATACAGAACTAGGTAAATTAATAGTTGAAATGCAACTTAAGTATCTAAGACAGATGAAAGAAGGATTTTAATGAAGTCGAAGTTTTTGATTACACGACCTAGACATGATTCTATAGTTAACTATCTTTTCTATTGGAGTAGAGAAATAATCAAGTTTGCAGAAAATAAGAATATACTATTTAGTGATTTCAGAGACAAAAATGCAAATAGAAAAAATGTAGAAAAGTTTCTGAACACACAAAATCCAAGATTAGTAATATTTAATGGACACGGGGATGCCAAAACTATATGTGGTTATAATAATGAACCACTTATAGTAAAAGATGAGAATGAAGAGTTATTAACGTTGAAAATAATTTATGCTATCGCGTGCAATGCTGCAAAAGAACTTGGAGAAAGCGCTGTTGAAAAAGGATGTGATTCGTTCATCGGATACGAAAATCGTTTTGGTTTCGCAGTAGACTCTACTAGAATAGCTACTCCGCAAAAGGATAAAATTGCAGAACCTTTTAAGAAATTTTCCAATACAGTCGTATAAAATTTATTGGAAGGGCACTCAAGTGGAGAATCTGTTGAAAACGCAAAAAGAGTTGCTACAGGGTTAATAGCAAGATATTCAACAAGTGAGGTAGAGCCAGGATATGCTACAATACGATTTTGGCTTTTTTGGGATAAGTTTTTCCTGAAAGTTATTGGGAACTCAATGGCAAAATTTTAAGTTTGTTAGATTAATCGAATGTTATTTTGGAGATCTGAATATATAAAATAATTTCTTTTGTTAGTAAAAACTTCATGGAAGAAATAAAATCTACATTTCAATCCTACATTAGTCTGATTTTAATAATAGCAAAATTTTTATTAATATTTATAGGGAATTTTAGACGCACTCCTCAATTCTGGATTCAATCTTTCTTCACAAAAAACAAAACAAAATATTTAAATAGATGTTAATAAATAGTATTAAAAGGTGAAAACATGCCTGTAAAGCCGCATATGAATATGGTAACAATTGGTCACGTAGATCATGGTAAGTCCACGATAGTCGGAAGACTTCTATTTGAATCAGGTGTGGTTAGAGAGGAAGAACTTAAGCAACTCCAAAAACTCGCTATGGAGTACAAGATTACAGGTGCAGAATATGCATTTCTCCTAGACAGGGAAAAGGAGGAGAGAATAAGAGGGATGACAATCGACATAATGCATAGACCATTTGAAACTAGCAAATACTTCTTTACAATAATAGATTGTCCTGGTCATAGAGATTTTGTCAAGAACATGATCACTGGTGCCTCTCAGGCTGATGTAGCTTTGCTTGTAGTTTCTGCAAGACCTGGAGAAGGTGTGCAGGAACAAACAAAGGAACATGCTTATTTAGCTAGAGTACTTGGAATTCAGCAACTAGTAGTAGTGATAACAAAGATGGACATGTCAAATTGGGATCAGAAAAGGTTCGATGAGCTAAAAAATGGAACCATAGAGCTATTGAAACCACTAGGATTTAATGTTGAAAAAATTCCATTCATTCCAGTTTCTGGTCAACTTGGTGACAATCTTTTAAAAAGATCTGCCAACATGCCTTGGTATACAGGGCCAACTCTTGTTGAAATTTTGGATGCCCTAGAGATCCCAAAAAGACCAACTGAGAAACCACTAAGATTACCAGTTCAGGACGTATATACCATTACTGGCGTAGGTACTGTTCCTGTCGGTAGGGTTGAGACTGGAGTTTTGAAAACTGGTGATACAGTAGTATTTGAGCCATCTGGAGTTAAGGGAGAAGTAAAGTCTATAGAAATTCACCATCAAACAATTCCAGAGGCAAATCCTGGGGATAATGTTGGATTTAATATTCGTGGAGTTAGTAAAGCAGAGATTAAACGTGGAGATGTCGCTGGACATCCCAACAATCCGCCAACTGTTGCAAAGGAATTTACAGGTCAAATAATTGTATTACAACATCCAACAGTTATAACCGTTGGTTACACCCCTGTTTTCCATTGCCATACAGCTAGCATAGCATGCAGAATAGAAGAGATAATTGCAAAAATTGATCCAAGAACAGGAGCAGTTATTCAAGAACATCCAGACTTTTTGAAAAATGGAGAGGCAGCTAGAGTAAGAATTGTTCCAACTAGACCGATGGTTATAGAAAAGCAAGCAGATTTTCCAGAGTTGGCTAGATTTGCAATACGTGACATGGGAATTACAGTTGCTGCTGGTGTTTGTCTAGATATAGTTAAAGCGAAATGATGAAGAAATTTGTCCAATCGTTTTGGGCTTCAAGTGCAAAGTGACCTTAGAAGATTAAAAATATGGTGAAAAAAACTTAGTTCCTATCCGAAATCTTAGTAAACCCTTTGAAGATGTAAGGGTGGAATTATAGAAAACAAATACAAAAGCAGAAAGGTTTCGGCGTGATAATTGACATTACTTGAGGGTCAGACCTTTATCCTAAACTCGCAGCAATTGTCCCAGCTGCCAGGCATTTGACTTCTTCAACCTCAACATCCCGCTTAAGAAGTTTGGATAAAAATCCAGCCAACATACCAGCTAATAGCAAGTTTTTAATCTTTCCTTGTAAGCTTTCATAAACTCTACTGCTGTGGGTGAGCTTTCAACTACTATCGTATCCTCCAAAATGCTAAGGTTAGAATAGCCATACACCTTGAGCATGGCGAAAAACTTTCCAAAGCCTCCTCTTTTGTCTCAGTCTTTCCAATTGTCTTGAAATAAAGCTTCCCTATCTCAATTCCTGTCGTGTAAAGTATGTCGTATGCGGCCTTTTTCAGGTAGCTTCGCAGGGTTTGCATGAAGTCTGCCATGAAATAATCAGCTCCTATTAGCATCAGATCGATGTCAGTTCCGGGAATTAGCAGTTTACCTTTCCTGTCTCCATGAAATTCTGTCTTAATCAAAGTTGCGAATTCCCTTTCTTTTATTTTTTCGACTAGGTTTGGATTGACTTCTATTTTCATTCCTCTCCTCCTGGGTGGATGTGTATTTCGCAGTATGGATCACCCTTGGCCACGCATTTAGTTTCTTCGCCGACCAAACCTTTAATTCCATATAGAGTAGAAGCTAGGCTCACACATAATCCCAGAAGCAGGTGACAGATAGCTTTTTTTCTT
>JASEGN010000080.1 GCA_030018055.1 Candidatus Aenigmatarchaeota archaeon
ATGTTATTGGCAAAACTGGTATGGGTAAGACTACCCTGCTTTTGAATATGATTTTGAATGACATCCGCAATGGAGAAGGAGTAGGATTTATTGACCCCCACGGTGATGCCTCAGAAACGCTACTTAAATATGCTCTAAAAGAAAGGAAAAAAGATTTGATTTATTTTAATCCAGCAGACCGTGAACATCCCATCGCCCTAAATGTTTTAGAGAAGGTTGAACCAGAGAGGAAGCATTTAGTTGCCTCTCACCTCATTTCATCCTTTAAACGGTTATGGAGTGAGTTTTGGGGTCCACGCCTCGAATACGTTTTAAGAAACTCAATTCTAACGTTGCTTGAGCATCCAGATGTTCACACTTTGGGGGAGGTTTCGCATCTTTTAACCTCAGACCGCTTTAGAAGATACATCTTAGTCGGAATGGGAAATAAAAAATTGAAGGATTTTTGGAATTATGAGTTCCCCCAGTATTTTTTAAAAGGCTGGTCGGCTGAGAGCATAGCTGGAATCCTAAACAAGATTGGGGTTCTAAATGTGAATCCAATATTAAATGGCATAATAAACCAGCCTCATAACGAAATTGACTTCCAAAAAGTTATGGATGGAAGAAAAATTTTCATCGCTAATCTCTCAAAAGGAAAAATTGGGGAAGATGTCTCCATGCTCTTAGGCTCTCTTATTTTGAGCAGCTTCCATTTAGCAACTCTATCAAGGCAAGAAATTCCGGAAGATAAAAGGAACCTTTTCTTCTTATTCGTTGATGAGTTCCAAAATTTTGTTCCAGAAAATTTCACCTCAATTTTGTCAGAAGTCCGAAAATATGGACTATGTCTAACTTTAGCGCACCAATATTTGGGACAACTAGATGAAAAACTAAGAGAGGCTATTTTCGGAAACGTAGGAACTATAATCTGCTTTAAGGGTGGAATAGAAGACGCTGAAATATTGGAGAAAGAATTTTGTCCAGAGTTCAAAAAAGAAGACCTCTTAAATTTAGACAAATATCGAATCTATTTGAAAATGGCAATAAATGGAAAAACGTCGAAACCTTTTTCGGCTAAGACTCTACAGCCTTTCTTAAATTTCTAAATTTCGACCCGAGGGCAATAAAAAGAAAGTAAGACAAAACTTCAAAGCGTCGATAATCTTTTCCTCTTCATCTTCAAAATCACGATTACAGGAATGACGATGCAAACTGCTATTACGCCAGCTATAAGATACCAATACTGTTGCCACCAAGGTATTTCTGCTGTTAGTTGAATGACTTTACTTTCGATTGTAGATTTAGAGAGATCCAAAGATTCTTTATGTGGTAAATATCCTTTTTTGGAAACTGTTAACGTATAATTTGCTCTTGGAATTTCAAACTCCGCTATGCCAGACGCATCTGTGGTTTTAGTGAAATTGCCGACATCAGAGGCGAAAGTAACATTTACATCCCTAAGAGGGTTTCCAGCTTCATCATTAATCTCTATAGTTAATCTAGCACTTGGATACAATTGAATAGCCCTCATTATAGTTGATGGAATTGATAATTCTAGGAGTTGTTCATGGGGAACATAGCCTTCTTTAGAAACCTTTACTGTGTAATTTGTAGTGGGTACTTCAAATTCTACTGAACCAGTTTCGTTTGTGATTCCTTCAAAACTAGTTTCTTTTGAAATTAATGTAACATTTGCATCTGCGATAGGAATCCAATTTTCATCTCTAACTTCAATTCTTATCGTAGAAAGGTTAACAAGTAGAGGAAACTTACCTCCTTCATATCTAACCTTCGTTTTTTCAGTTATGACCGATGCTTTCAAGTCTCCCAGAGAGGAGCTAAAAACAGCAGTCCCCGTGAAATCCCATTCATTAGTCCCTTCTAATATAAGATTCTTAACTTCTTCGTCAATCGATGAGAGAATTAGCACAGGATTATGCCTTATTATTTTTGTTTCGTTGGGAGCGATAGTAGCGATAAAAGGATTTTCTGGTTTTAAGCTCACAAAGAATTGCTCACCTACGAACTTTTGATTTATATATATACTATATACTACTCCCTCTAATGATACGTTTACATTATTGGGGTTATAAATAGTAAATGACACATCCAAATTAGCAGATGGAAAATCTGTTAAAAAAACTTTCTCAAGGGTTATTATTACATTCGGTGTTTTAAGATTGCCGTCTCCTAAAACATAACGAGGAGAGTACAAGAGAAAAACAATTAAAATTAGGACCACTGTATAATGACCTTTAACTAATTTTTTCACAATCATACCGCTAGCCCCCCATTTTTTTAAGGAAAATTTGATGTAATCGATCATATGTCCCAATATAGTAAAGTATAGCTTTACCAGCCATTTTGTCAACGTTATTCCCATCAAAATTATACTCATAACTGATTAGATTCACTTCAAATTCATTTGAACTTTTTTTAATTATTATAAAGTTAACATGATTTAATTTGATTGCTGTATAATCCATAAATTGAATACCAAATGTTATTCTCGATTCTATTAGCGGATAGATTGCGTAATATACGAACACATCTTTTAATGGTTTTTCTAACTTAATAGCTATATTAACGGCTCTAACGCCTCCTATAACCAAGGCAGCTGCTAGAGGTGGAGGAACCCCTACTCCTATCAGGTACACTATCAATTTAAATTCGAGTATCTCTTTAAATCCTTCCGTAAGGAAAGCCTTTAATGCGTCTAGCGGGATTTTTTCATAATTACCATCTGCTATATCAATAGCTATTTTTATTATTACATCTTTAGGAAAAACTTCTTTTAAAATTTCAGAAAGTGTTTCTTCCACAGAAATTCTAAAAACCTCTGATAATAAGGTTTCCTTTATAGCGGTAGATTCTACTGGTTTCTTCAGACTTTCCACAATATCTTGGCGATTTTCTTCTAATTCTTCCTTACTAATTGATATTAAGTAAGCATTTTCCCATCGGTTTTTAATGGCTTGAGATTGTTGGTCATACAATGAAACAATAACTTTAAATGCATTAGGTTTTTCTACAATTTCACCTTTATAAGGTTCAGTCCAAACAACAATAGAAACACTGTAATAACCTGAAGTAGCCCCTTCTTTAACGAACCAATAAAGAGTTAGGGTGCTTTTTTCTTTTGGTTTCAAATCTTTTGTTACGTGAGAGAGGGTTTCTTCTTTGCCATTTGGATCCTTAATGTTAGCAATAGCATAAAAAGTTCTCACTTTATCGTCATTATTTTTTATAGTTAATAAAAGCGAAACCTCTTCACCAACCCCGACCTCTTTAGGTAAGGCATCGAAAGCTTCTATTTGAAAAACAGGTTTAACTGTAACTTCTCCAGAGCCAGGAACTTCCCCCGCATAAATGGCGGGTACTAAAAGAGATGAGCAAAGGAGAGTCAAGGTTAAAATAGAAAGAACAAAATGGAGGACGGAGCGACTCAATTTACTCCCCCTTAAACATCAGATGTAATTGTGTATTGAGGATAATAAGTTCCTGGAGGACAATTTGCATCAGCCTCTACCTTTATGTAGATCGTGGCATATCCTTTTGCTGGAACTTCTAGCTTACTTCCTAAATTGGTGGCATATATTTTTAG
>JASEGN010000081.1 GCA_030018055.1 Candidatus Aenigmatarchaeota archaeon
CTAAAACAGTGTAGTAATATACCAGCTATAGGTCTTTCAATTCCAAATGATGGTTCAACGACTTGACAAATAATTTTTCTTCCATCTTCTGTCATAACTGATAGATCTTCACCACTATATTTCATATGTCGTGTAAGATCAAAGTCAGACCTAAATGCATTACCAACAGATTCTTTCCAACCAAAATCAAACTTTATCTCAAGGTCAAAATTACCCTTTGAGTAGTGTGGAGTTTCTGCTTCAAGCATACATCTAAATCTAAGCGCTTCTCTGGGTATTCCCAACGATTGAAACCACAGAAATTCCTTTGCCATAAAATAACCCATCCACTTGTTTGGAACTATACCATTTTCAACAGCTTCACTTGCTGTTATCTCTATTGTTTTACCACCACTTTTTTGTGCTTCTCTTGTATAGATTGTTATTTTTATATCAGCAACTTCATCAAATTTTGGACAATAATCTAGCTTATCAGGATCCAAGAACATCTCTATCTCGCATTGGTTGAATTCCCTCAGCCTTACAATAAATTGCCTTGGTGATATTTCATTCCTGAAAGATCTACCAACTTGTGCTATACCAAATGGTAGTTTTGCTCTTGCTGCATTAAAAACCCTTTTAAAATCAACAAATATGTTTTGTGCTGTTTCTGGACGTAGCGAAGCTTGCTCCACTTCCAATGGGCCTATCCCTGTCTTCGACAATAAATTAAAAAGTTTTACGTCTCCAAGTTCTCCACCACACTTAGGACATTTCAAATCCTCTTCTCTTATAATTTTGGTCATTTCTTCTACACTCAACCCCTCCACAAATTTGCCAGTTTTTTCTTCTATCAGGTTATCTGCTCTATGGGTTGTTTTACAGTTTTTACATTGAGTTAGAGGATCAACGAAACTCTTTAAATGTCCACTTGCTTCCCACACAAAATCTGGAAGTATTAAACAGCCATCTATTTCAACTATGTTTTCTTCTTGCTTAATAAAGTATTCTCTCCAATAATTTTCAAATTTTCTTTTTAATAGAGTACCAACAGGACCATATTCAAAGAACCCTGCTACACTACCATAAATTTCTACAGAAGGGAAAATTATACCTCTTCTTTTACAAACCTCTACTACCTTTTCAGCTACTTCCTTTAAAATCTCCATATTATTTACTTTATTTATGAAAATTCAAATTATCCCACGTACCTGAAGATGTTACTTTTTTAGCCAATCAGCAAGAGTAACTTGTTGAGCTGTGGTATATGCATGTAATAATCTATCTACTACCTTCTCCACCCTTTCCAGAGAAAAATCATGTTCATCTACCATAAATTTAATAATTTTTTCTTTATTCGGTTGTCTCCATACAATTTTATACTTCTTCTCAACAGGTGGATTCAGGAAGAAATTATAAATGTCTTCTACATTAACGTCAGCCTTCCACTCCACTTTAGCTAGAACTTCATCTAAATTTTTACACCCTTTAACAAGTTTCAATGCAGTTTTAGGACCAATTCCAGGTACGCTAGGATTATAGTCGGTACCTGTTAATATGCCTATTATTATCAACTGTTCTCGTGTAATTTCCAGATTCCTTAAAACTTCCTCTAGCTCTATTATCTCTGGCTTTATTTCAATATAAACTTCTTTCCTGGGAAGCTTTCTTTTTCCAGTAATTGATAAATTTCTAACTAATCTTGGAGAACCGAAAAGCAAGGCATCAGCATCCTGCGAACCTGCTCCAAAAACTTCACCAATTTTACATAAATATGCACACATAGCTTCTCCTTCACTTGGAGCTTGAACCCATGAAATGCCCATAGCATCGAGGAGTGCTTTAGAATCATGAACCATTTCATCGGTCAATCTTGCGGTGGCTTGAGCGTATGTGATAGCTTCCTCACCCCTTTCCATAGCTTCTTTCCACTTTTCCATAGCTACTCTTTTCATCTCTTCTCTAGCTTCAATCGTTTCTCTCTTAAATTCGGGTGGCTCACCATCAAAAACTAGTATGGGCTTAATGCCAGCTTCTATTAGCCGAGTAAGCCTGTAAAAAATACCAGAAAGATGAGAAGTTATACGTCCTTTACTATCGCGCAAATATTCTCCAGTCATTTTATCACGAATTATTGAAAGGAATGAATATAATGTATTGTAAGCATCTATAGCAATTTTTTTACCAGACAAATCCTCTAGCTCAACCTCTTTTTTTGGAAGTAGTGGTGCTATCCTAACTCCCATATTTACTCACTCAATTTTTTTAATTTAACTATCTTGAATCTATTAGTTTTGTTGAGACCAAATTCCATATCTTTTATTGCAACCTTGTTTTTTAGGTATTTGTGTAGATAGAGGTAAACGGTTGTGAAAGGGATTTTTGTTTGTCTTGATAGCTCTCTTATCCATATACCGTTATTCCCAGACGTTTCTAGTACATCTACAATTTTTTCTATTTTTTGTTTGTCTGGTCCTTTCTTTGGCAATTAATCACTTGATTAATATTAATCAAACGATTACTTAAAGTTTATGTAATAAAAAAACAATTATTTTTTCTAAGTGCTAAACATTTTCTTTTATTTTAAAGCTTCTTCTGTATTGCTATTGGTTAAATAGGATTATTTCTTTTTCTTAGCCTTCTTTTCTTTTGCTTCTTCTCTTGCTAATTCTCTCTCTATCCTTAGCTCATCCCATTCCAGCCAAACTATGAAAACTCCTATTAGAAATACCAGTGCTGGTACAACACCGAGAACTACTGTTATGAGCGCTTCTAATAGGTTGAATGGTGTTCCTATAGATGCTACTACCGCTACTACACTAACTATCATTAGTATTACTCCGATGAACATTTTAGCTACCGGACCCATATTCATCTTTTAAAGAAAGTAATATATATAATTATCGTTGAGGTGGTCTTGTGGTAATTGGTGGTTATCAACATCTTAGAAGTATGTGGGAAAAGGGTGAAATAAAGGAAATCTTAAAGAAAAGATTGATTGAATGGAGAAAGCAACATGTTGTAGAGAGAATAGAAAGACCTACTCGCCTAGATAGAGCTAGGATTTTAGGATATAGGGCAAAAAAAGGTTTTGTTCTAGCGAGGATTAGAGTTAGGAAAGGTGGGAGGAGAAGACCTAAGCCTAGAAGAGGAAGGAAACCAAGCAAAGCTGGTATGGTTAGATTTACTCCTGGTAAATCTCTAAGATGGATTGCAGAGGAAAAAGCCCAAAGGAAATTTCCAAACCTTGAAGTGCTCAACTCTTACTATGTGGCTGAAGATGGAATGTTTAAGTGGTTTGAATGTGTACTCGTTGACCCATCAAGACCTGAGATAGCAAAAGATCCAAAAATTAACTGGATTTTAAATCAAAGAAAAAGAGTTTTTCGTGGGTTGACTGCCGCTGGTAAGAAGGCGAGAGGATCAAAATGAAATTTTATGACCTACATGTTTATTCGAGTTTTGCAAATGGTCAACCTACCC
>JASEGN010000082.1 GCA_030018055.1 Candidatus Aenigmatarchaeota archaeon
CTCTTGATTAAAAGTTAAAGTTTTTCTTTTCTTCCTTGCTTTCACTATCAACACAGAACCTAAGGATGGGAACATTGAGATGATTTTCTCCAAAACTCTGAATTTTTTAATGCTTTCAAAGTAAAAACACGAATGTGGCCAGATGTCTTTCCTTTTATGAATGGATTTCCTACAAGATGCTTCAGACTAACTTCAGATCCCCCTGGTTGAAACCCAAACAACAGTAGTAATCTGTTGGTCAAAGAAGCCAAATTGCATGTTGACGATATCAGATCCCCATCATATCTCAAAACTCTTTTTATTTGGTCCAAAAGAAAATCAGTATTGTAGATATGCTCTATGACTTCTCCACAAAAGATTAGATCAAACATCCTTCTTGAGAAAGGAAAAGAGTCTGTTTCTAAGTTAACTTTTTTTGTTCGAATACCCTTCTTCCCTGCTTTTTGAAGTAATTTTTCATCGCAATCTATTCCATATCCTATTCCACCAGTTTTTTAAGGATTCTATTCAGAACGTGTCCATCCGCACACCCGACATCGAGAATTCTTTCATATTTTTTATCTAAAAGGCTTAAGACTTTCCTTATCCTGTCCTCAGCTATTTCCCAATACTTCTCATCGAAAGGTTTTATTCCTATTCCTCAAGAGTAAAACTATCTCTTCCTGAAGGTTTGTGGGAAGAAAATGATGAATTAATCCTCTAAACCAATAAAGTCTTTTAAACTTAGACCCAAAAGAAGAAATCTTATCGTATGGCAAACAAAACATCCTTTGTATGAAAAAATACTTACTTGTAATTCTCTTCAACGATTGAATATCGAAAAGTGAGATATGTGTTGGATGAAAAGAAGATTTTAACAACCTGTTTACCCAGGATTTTTTATTAGGTGTCGTGATGATAAGTATTCCATTTTTTCTTAAAATCCTGTTACTCTCCCGAAGAAATTTTTCTGGGTTTACTAAATGTTCAATGAGTTCGCCAGCTATAACAGTATCGAAGCTGTTGTCTTTAAATGGTATACTCTGAGCATCACCTTGAACAACTCCCTTTTTATATTTTTTTATCCTGATATCCATTCCGTATACCCCGTCCCTTTCAATTAACTTATGAAGTGTTCCACCCTCACACCCAACATCTAAGATTCTGCCAAAGATGTTTTGTTTGATAAATTCAGTTCTATCCATGTTCAACCTCTCGGACAAATTTCTCAATAATATTTAGAATTCTATTCCTTCCTCTTATTCTGAAAACAGCAAATTTCTTTGCTCTTTGTATTGCATTGCTTAGCTCTTTGATATCATAAACTACTATTACTCTTTTCTGTTTTTCTAACTCTTTAGCAATCTGTAACTGATGATCATCTACATGTTCGTTGAATTTTTTAAGCCTTGGTACTACAACAGTAGGTTTCTTAAATTGTAGTGAAATCATGATAGAGCCAACTCCACCATGGGTTATAATGAGGTTTGATTCTCTGCATAACTCAATAAAATTCTCGTACGGAATAAACTCAAACCATTCGCAATTTTTTGGTTTGTATTTTGAATATCCAATTTGTAATATGACTCTTTCCTTTATATTCCTGGCTAAATTATCGATAGCTTTGATAAGCCTAGGGAAACCTTGGTCATGTGTGCCCACAGTAACTAAAATCAAAATATCGAACCTCCATAAACAGCTTTGGGGTAGTATTCTAATAGGTTTTTCCACTGAATTATGAACAAGTCAGACACAGGGTAAACCAATCGTCCAGAAATCGAAGGTTGAGTAACTCTGGAAAAAGACTCGATGAAAATAACTTTTCTTCCGAACAATTTGGCTAGAAAGCATGAAACAACAGCAACACCTGCACCCGTTGAAATTACCACATCTGGTTTTTCCTTCAGAAAGATTGTGAGTGTTTGAAGGAAATTTAATAGTAGTTCTAAAGGGTTCCTCTTAGGGTCCTTGATAAAATAAACTCTTTCATTTTTTAATAAATCTTCTGTCATACCTCTCCTGAATGTTAAAAAGAAATGATCATATTTTTCATAAATTCTCTTCAATTGCATGATTTGTAGTAAATGGCCTCCGGGGCTGCAAGCTAAGCAAATCTTCATCGCAGACACCGACAAAATAAGATAATGACTATAATTATTAAAAGGTGCTGTGAAATTTCCATTATATAAAGTTTGAACTTAAAAAGATTTTCATGGAAGTTAGTGTGATTCTGATAGCAAAGAAAGAAAGCGAATTAAAAAATATTCTAAAAGATTTAAAAAAACAAGATTACGATGACTTTGAAATCGTTAAAATTACTGGAAGTATGAGTATTCCTGAGGCGTGGAACATAGGAATTAGAAAAGCTAAAGGTAAGATCTTACTCTTTAGTGAGGCAGATGTAAGAATACAAAAAGATTGGATCAAAAAAATGGTTAATTTGGTGAAGAAAAAAGGGTTTGCTATGGGTAGTGAAGTCTTAGCTACGAGGAGGAATTTGAACATGTGCTCTGTCGGGATCAAATCAGAAATTGCTAAGAATGTTCTGTTCGACGAGACGTTCGACACTTGCGAGGATACAGAATGGTTTGAAAGACTGAGGCGAATGGGTTATAAGATTGAAAGTGAAAAAGAACCTGTCGTCTACCATTACAAGTCTACAGATCCGAGAAAGAGATTATTGAGAGCATTTAAAAACGGAAAAAATCACGTAAGAATCTGGTTAAAGCATGACAACCCGGAAATGAACTTTAAAAGAATTATTCTATCAAGAGGGTTTTATATAACTAAAGAGATTTTGCAGTTAGTTGGTGTTATTTGGGGGTTGGTTAGATATTCTTACTTGATACCACGAAAAATATTCCATAGAATAAAAAGGAGTTGAGATATGAGACTGGCTACACGACTTAAAAAAAGGTTGGGAAGACGCATTAAAGATTTTTACAGGAAAGAAAAATTTGTTAGAGGGGTTAAAGAGGATATCATACGAATCATAAAACCTATTCGTTCTGATATTTTTTCATTCTCTTTTAGTCTTTCAACAAGATGCAATTTGAAGTGTGATTTTTGCCCAAAGACGAACCTAGGTTTAATTAAAGAAACAGACATAAAACCTGAAGTTTTAGAAAAAATATATGAACTTTCATCGTCCACAGTTGAAACAGTTAAAATACTGGGAATTGGTGAACCATTAGTTTATCCAAATTTTCTAGAAGTAGTAGAGAATTTAAAAAAACACAAAGCAAAAGTTTCATTCACGACTAATGCAGTTCTTTTGAATGAAAAAATATCTAAAAGACTCTGTGAGATGAATGTCGATGAAATCGTATTCTCTATTCAAGGTGCCTGCCGAGAATCACATGAAAAAACAAAAGGAGGATCAAAATTTGATCGAGTGATAAAAAACGTAAAAATTTTATCTACAATTAAAAAAGAGTTAAACAAAGAACTACCTCGACTGTGTATAAATTTTGTT
>JASEGN010000083.1 GCA_030018055.1 Candidatus Aenigmatarchaeota archaeon
CTGCTATTGGGCTATCTTTTTTACCAAGTCTTTCATATTGTTTCGCTACTTTTAGTATAGCTGTTTCCACAGGTACGTTATACTGCAGAGCACTTTGAAGTTCAAAAAGTCCATATTCAAAATCCCTTTCTAATTTTCTTAAAAATTGATCAAACTTATACGGATCTTTTGTTCTGAAGTATGTGGCAAAGATAATTGTGAAGCTCGCTCCCCATATTATAAACATAGCCCTGAATGTATCATTCATAATAAATTCTGGTGAATATCTGCTCAAAGAGTAGCTTTCCCACTCTTCTGCAGCCTTCTTTGGAGGATACTAGGAATATATGAAATGGTGGTAAGAAAATAGTTCTACATAATAAAGCAGTCCTGGCATCATGATTAAAAATCCAAGCAGTATACCTAAAGGAAGTATAGGAAGTTTTAATTTTTTTATCTCAATGTATCTTTTTACAGCTACCTCCTCAAGTTTTTCAGAATGTGAATATACGCCTGGTCTTTTAGAAATTAGCCTATGTAAAAACCACCAAAGAAAAAACGGTAGAATAATGATATAACCAATTCCTACGTATAAAGGATTAACAAGACCTGTGAGAAAAATACTAATTAAAGGAAACATGACTAAGCCCATAAGTGGGAGCATTATACCAAAAAACATCAGTAAAGTAACCGGCGTTCTTAAGCTATCGGCATATTCCTCCATTTTTTTATAGTTGCCTGTCATCATCCTCTCGGTTGCAACTTTCAAAATTTCATTCCTTCCTTCTTCTGAAGGTGTAATTTCCACGAGTTGTAAGGTAGAAAGAGTTTCTACAAACTCCTCATTCCAAAGAGTCCATTTTTTGCTATAAGCAGCTAAGGCTTGTTTCATGGTCGGATACTTGCCAGAGAGAACGTTCCACATAACCCTTTTCAAGTCATTTCCAAGCGGCCCATGGCAACGTGAAGCTGTATAAGCTATAGCGCTTTCGTAGACAGGTGTAAATGACAGGTAAGTGACCATGTAAAGGACTACGCTAACACTTTCATTACCTGCTCTTATTCTTAACACCTCTGAATAAAAATGCGGATAAGAGAGTACATTATAGAGGATGAAAGGAGGAAAAATTAGAAGGATTAGGGTTGATGGAAAGTCAAGGAATGAGAGTGGGAGAAAAATAAAAAGAGATAAAAGGAAAGAAAATATAGCCAGAGAAAAAACTTCACTAGAAGATACTTTTATATCTCCAAGCCAAATTGGAGTATCGAGTTTTTTCTTCAAAAAAGTTGGTGCTGGAATTTTTAAAACTCTATTAGAAAATTTACATAATTTTTCAAAAAGTGATAGCGTAACTCTTTCCCTTTCTACAAATTCTCTGAAATATTCAGGTGATCGTATAAAGAATTCTTCATACTCTTTCATATTTTAAAATTGTTTTTGCTTACTTATAGATGTACAGAGTGTAAAAAAATTTCTAGCATTTTCCAAATATCACAATATTTATTATGGAGTGATGGAGAAACTTTTTCACCTTTTATACTTCTTGTAAAGCCACTTGTAGCCTTCTCCAGTTTCCTTAAGTCTATAGTAAATGTAGCCAATTACACAAGCTATTATAAAAATTATTATAATTACTTTCAATAGAGTATAATCAACCGCAGCCTTCTCAACTGTAAAAGTTAGCTTTTCCATAGTTTCTACATATCCTTTCTTGGAAGCT
Source organism: Candidatus Aenigmatarchaeota archaeon (assembly GCA_030018055.1). Taxonomy (GTDB): domain Archaea; phylum Aenigmatarchaeota; class Aenigmatarchaeia; order CG10238-14; family SCSR01; genus JASEGN01. Next base: position 1,701 of record JASEGN010000083.1, read on the forward strand.
GCTACCTCAATAGTGTAAGTTCCAGCTTCTCTTGGTATGAATGGTTGGGCCAAGTCTATCGTCCTAACTTCCTCCTTATAAAATACCGTAGCACTAACTTCTGCTTCAGGATCTGTTTTAACTTTCACATAAACTTTTTCACCCTGTTTAAAAGTGGTGGATGGTACTTCACAGTCTGCATCTTTACAAGATTTTGCTTCAACAATTTTAATAGGTAGTTTTAGTTCTATACCCAAACATTTTACTTCAGTAGAACTGGTAGAAGCCTCTGGACAGTCTGTAGTTATAATAACCTTAGAGAAATCCTCGCAACTTGGCACTTTGGTAAAAAGTACATACTCCTTATCTCCAACATCAAATTTGGTTATGGGTAAATTATCTGCCTTGTACTCATTATCTACTTTATCAATTATTATAGCTGATACTATCGTGAGATTGCTAACTGCACCATTATTTTCAACTGTGATGTTTGCGGCATTCTTATAGAAGTTAGCGTCTATTATTTTTATACGTGCACCCTCACATTTTGGAACTACAGTAAAGGAAATACTCTTTGTTGTATTGTATTTTCTATCAGCCATATTTACAACAGTTAAGTTTATCAAATGTCTCCCCGAAGCATCGTCGGTGGATTTTATGGTTAGTTTAGAAGAAGTCGAATTTCCCGGAGAAATTGTTAACCTGTCCAAATCAAAAGAACATGTCCAACGAGATGGACAATCGGAAGTTAGTTCGAAGGTTGATTCACCACAAGTGTGACGATCCTTATTTGTTACCGCAACGTTGAATGTATGACTTTCACCTGCTCTTTTTGATACCTCAAGAGGATTTATAGTAACATTGGGTTTGTCACGTACACATGGCAATATTTCTACACAATTAGCTAATGTTGCAGAAATAGAATAAATTCCCCTCCCCTCATAATATTTAGCGAGAGCATAGTATGTACCCGTTGTCAAACCTATGTGTGTACATTTATCAGTTACTCCCATCCCATACTCAGACTTACACTCGTAATCGGTGGTTGAAGGACAACTACCAGGTTTTGTATAAAGGTCATAATCCACCCCAGATCCGGGAGTTAATGTCCAGGTTAAATCACATCTCTTGTTAGGAGGAATTAATATCTTATAGTACTGGTTCTCCCCGCACATGCTAAGTTTAGTCCCACCTGAGTCAAAGTCATAAGCTTTAACGCAGCTAGTATAGGAAGTATTGTCACATGTTACAACATAAGTTGCTGTACTTGAATTTGTGTAAGTATCGGAAGTTGCTGTTACAGTAAATTGATAGTTACCAAGGGAAGCTGTAGTAGGTGAAGTTACATTTATTGTTGTTGTACTAGTAGCCCCAGGATCAATTGATAAGCTTGGTGAACCTAAGACACAACTCCAGCCGCTTAGGCATTCTTTGGATAGAGTAAAGGTTTGTCTTGTACAGAGTGGTCCACTATCTTTGTTTGTTACTGCTATGGTATAGGATAAATTAGAGCCAGGTGTTCCTAACTGAGAAGGTGGTGTAATACTCATACCAGGATTTGATCTAACGCATGGTGTTGGGGTAACCATTAAAGTATAAGTTGTATCTCTTATTA
>JASEGN010000084.1 GCA_030018055.1 Candidatus Aenigmatarchaeota archaeon
GGAGAAAATGCTGGAAAAACAGCTCCTGTAGTATATTCTACTCGAGCAGCGATAGTCCCCCCGCACCCAAGAATGGAAACCATAGGCTTAGCTGGATCCTTTCTCGGCTTGATTTTGCTAGGCTCAAATTTTATCGGCCTTCCTTTTTTAACCAGCTTTATTTTAATCCCTTTTTCGAATTTTATGCCTATGTTGTAGCCGTTATCGAGCTTAATGACGAGAGAGGAGGGATCTCCTAGTTCGATCCTTGGCATCAAAATTCCAAGATATTTTATGTTATCTTTTGTTACTTCTACATAATCGCCAATCTTAACCTTTTTCTCCCTGAGGTAGTCTTCAACTTCTTTTGAGTACAAGCTTATCCCCTAAGTCTGGAATCCTCCATGAATTTATATCAGAATTGAATGTGTAAATATTTCTGAAGGTTGCACCTTTGGTCCCATTTAATTTCCAACCAGTTTTTCTAACAAATATAACTTTTTTAGAAGATTTTTTAACTACATCAGCCTTTCTTAAGATTTCTAAATAGTTTTGGACTGTCCATGAATCTAAATTACTTAACTTTTTGTCATTGATTAGAAAGGAGGTTATGGTAGGCATGTCTGATTCTTTAAGTTTCCGTATGGCAAAAAATACATCTTTTACTCCGATCTTACTAAAACTAGCAGGTGAATAAAACTGATCTAAAAAATTTAGTAGGTCTTTCTTACTCCTCGCTTTTTTCGTGAATTCTCTAGTTGCTGATAATATCACTCTAAACCATTTGGTGGATCCTTTTTCAAAATATGAAGCTTTAGAATAACCCTCTCCTAAAGTATTGGGTGCTTTCACCTTTAAATGCCAAATTTTCCGTTTTTCATCCTTTCTGAGACGAGATGCTATATTCTCGATTTTCATCACCTCTTTTATTGATTCACATAACTTTTTACTTTTCGAAGAAAAGGATAAGTAACCATTCAGGTAAGCACTACCATCAAACATCATTGCTCCTATAGCAAATGATTTCCGGGTGTTAAAAGTAGAGTTTCTAATAATAGGTGGCTCTTTAACATTTAAAGACTTCTTACCTAATGGAAATTCAAAGAGGATATAGAAAATTCTTGCAATTATTTTATCTTTGAAATTAATCATGTAAAGATTCCTATCCTTAGCTTTTTCTATTCTAACATATTTTCCAAAGCATTGAAATAGCCATTTGCTATATTTTATTAAAGATTCCTTATACTGATCGCTTACTCCTATTACATATTGGCGTCTTATTAGAATTTTATTTCTTCTAAATCTTTGATCTGTCTTAACTATTTTATTTATAGCTTTATTTTTTCTTCCACCAACATTAAAGCCGACACAATAGGTTCCTCTACTCTTCTCAAAATACATGTTATTTTGACAGTTAGGAAATTTTTGCTCTATAAATCCTTCCAGTAATCTTCTAGAACGAGAATAAAACTCTACTCGAACTCCTAAAGTTCCATCTGCTGCATGAGCTCCTGCAAGTTTCGCTAGCTCTTCTGTTAAAGAATTGGGAGCTTTAATTTTATGACACTTTCCATTATTTTGTTTTAAATATTCTATGTTTTGAACAATCTCTTTTTTAAGTTCTTCAAATGGGCGTTGAAATGTTTCTTTCCAAATAGAAAGAAGTACTTTAATAGCTACTAAAGGAATGTACTCTCTGCGACCTTTTAACCATTCAATTATGGAAAGGAGATTGGTAGCAAACCTTTTGCTCATTATTTTAGCTAATGTGGAAATGTTGATTGACTTTTTTTCCAATGTTTCTCGAACTATTCTTGAAATTATAGATGAAAGATTTTCCCCACTAGCGCATATCCAACTTCTTGGGGAGATATCTTCCTCATCTACATGTAGTTTAAACAAGTCTAACATACTGTAAATAATATACAGCTTCAAGTATTTAAGCTTTACTGTACTAAATATACAGTAATGAAAAAAAGAACATTTCAAGAAATCAGAAAGAAGATACTACAAACATTGGAAGAGGGCCCAAAACCTATAACTCAAATTGCTAATTCTATTAATGCTGATTGGAGAACTGCAAAAAGACATTTAGAATGGTTGGAAAAGATGGAAAATAGAGTTAAACAGGTAAAGAAAACAAAAGGAGGAATAATTTATAAATTGAAATAACCATCTTCAGATTAAATTCTCAATTTCTTTTTTCCAGCTTCTCCTTGTTATGGAAACTCTCCTATTTCTCGCTCGCCTTATTCCGAACTTCTTTATGTCAACCCGTCTTGGAGCGAGCCTGACCTTTCCAGCCTTTATCTGTTCTTCATTCAGATTCCGAGCATCGACTCCATGTTTTGGTATTCTATTTTAATTGGAAGGTCGTTGAACATCGTAACTTCGATTCTGTACATGAAAGTGATCAAAATTTTTCTCTTATCGATCACGACCCCTATGGTGACGTTCACTCATTGTTCTTGCTCATAACCTTCCTCCCATCGTTGGAGAATTTCCGACTACGTTCGGTATTGTTGGTATCATCTTGATCTTTTTTGGGGCCTATTTGTTGAATGTACAAAAAATACGTGAAGGCTTGTTATCTCCGTTCAAAGCACTCGTGAAAGAAAAAGGTCATTTCTTTATGTTGTGTGGCATTCATTTGGAAGATTACTGCCACCATCGATAATGTTGGAGTTCAGCATTCCAGTCCAATCTTTTATGCAATCATCGTTAATATTTTTCTCTCTTCGATGCCCGTTCCAATAATTTTCGTTAAATCAAAACATAGCATAAAACAGATTCTATTCAACCTAAAAGCTTTAGTTCCAGTGGATTATTCGCCTCTTTAGCCATAATTTTTCATTTAACGCAATAAACTTGACTTTAGTCCCTTACATTCTTTTTTATTTCTATGCTTAATATTTCTTGATACCATGACAATAACTTTTATCAAAAAACCATTCAGCAAAAAGGAAAATCTACAGTGTCTAGATGAAAATGTAAGAGAATGGTTCACTAGAACTTTTAAAGAGCTTACACCACCTCAACAGTTTTCATTCAAACTAATCTCTCAAAATAAGAGTGTGTTGATAACAAGCCCAACCGGATCTGGCAAGACGCTAGCAGGTTTTATGGCTATTTTATCAAAACTATTTATCTTAGCTAAAAGAGGGAAATTGAAAGATTCTATTTACTGCATTTATTGTAGTCCTCTTAAGGCGTTGTTGAACGATGTAGAAAAAAACTTGCTCATACCTTTGAAAGAAATAAGAAAGATAGCAAGTGAAAAAGGAGTAAGTGTACCAGAA
>JASEGN010000085.1 GCA_030018055.1 Candidatus Aenigmatarchaeota archaeon
CAGCTAATATTATAAAAAATTATCTAAATATGCAACACACTACGAAGGATGGAAGTACTTTAAAAATTTAACTGGTAAAGAAGGGATACTAACCATTAACCGGAGAGAAGGAGTGGCACAAACCTCAAAAGAGACAAGCATACGGTTACAAAGGAGAGATGTATAAAATTACTCTGGAAGATGGTTCTAGTTTAGTTGTTAGTCCCGAGCACAAGATTTATGGTTTAATTGGTATAACGCGTCCATATCTTTCTTCTTCAACTTCAAATGTTTTGCCTTTAAACTCCTTAACCTCTTCTAACAGCAAAGCTAAGCCTTTAACTAGCTTCTCGGCTTTAGGAGGATGGATCACAAAAACTATGATTCCAGAAAATCTTTCTGGTGGAAATAAGTTTGGATTGAGAAAGTGTTTATCGCGAGTAATTAACACAAGTTCTCTTTCTTTTACTAATGATGCAATTTCTGTATTTGAAATGCCTTTTGGTGCATACTCAGCTGAAAGTTCTTTAGATTCAAGAAACTTTTTCACCGATCTTGGTATGTTTTCATCTAGCAGAAATCTTGACATACTCTTCTCCTATAATCTTCGCTGCCCACTCCAAAGCCTCTTGAATCATCTCCTTAGTAATGCTAGGGTATTCTTCCAAAATCTTTTCAATTGGCTCGCCAGCAGCAATGAGCTCAAGTATATCGCTAACCAAGACTCTAGTTCCCTTGAAAGTAGGCTGTCCATGACAGACTTCGGTATCGATAACAATATGCTTGCCAATCTCAACTCTCATAATACTAAAGGTGATGAGAGATTATATAAAGATTTCCAGCTAGTGGTTGTTTCCGATGTCTATGAAAAATTACAAACAAACTCTGGCTTACAGTTAATCTTCCTCGACGAAAATCTTAATCCTGTAGTAGTAAAATCGATAGAAAAGGTTGATTACTCTGGCAAGATACTGGGAAATCGCTTATAAATATAAGTAGCTATTAAAGGGAGTATTTACGTTAAAAAAACAAATAAAAAATATGAAGGGAATATCTCCATTCATAGCAGTAATTCTACTGATTGCAATGACAGTAAGTGTTGGTATAATAGTTTCAATATGGTGGACTGGGCTGATACAAAAACAAGCTGGAATAATTGAAGAGGAAAGTGTAACTAAATTAAAATGTACTCATGGTGGAATTCTAATTTGGGATGAAACTGTAAAATGTAATTTTGCCGGAGCAACAGATTCTCTAAATTTTACAGTTGAGAATACAGGAACGATAGATCTATACAATTTAAAAGTCCAGATTTTTAACGGAAGTGCAATCTATGGCCCTTATGATGTGATAGATATTTTGAAAGGTTCTGTTTTTACTTCAACTTTTCCTCTAAAACCAGGATGGAAAAGATCAGTTGAAGTGAATATAACCCCAGAGAATATAGCTGGAAACGCTGAGTGGATAAATATAATAACCCAATGTCCAGATGTGGAAGATAAAACCTATAATGTGGCTTGTTCATAAATACAGAAATTCGTCTAAATAAAGAGAGTACTTTAAGATTTTTAGAAAAGAGATTTACTGACAAAATCGTTGTCATGGTTTACTGACATTAATGCTGTCGGGATTCAACAATTTTTGAAGATTCTTTATTAAGATACTTAAGAGAGAAGAACCGGCAGGTTGCGCTTCCTGCTAGGTCGCAGCTTGGCCACATACCTAGTCCCAGGTGAGATTCGAACTCACGACCAACCGGTTAACAGCTTCACCTTCTTTCGGGTGCTCTACCACTGAGCTACTGGGGCTCTAATTTCTTTTTGAATTGAAAAGCTAAATTAGTTTATGAAAATTGGAGTTTTGCTACCAGCATATAACGAAGAAAAGAATATTCAGATTGTAATCAAGGAAGCAAAAAAATACTTACCCAATGCTAAAATTGTTGTTGTTGATGATGGCTCAATAGATAGAACTTATGAGCTAGCAAAAAAAGAAGGAGCAATTGTACTTAAACACGAGAAAAATAGGGGAAAGGGAGAAGCACTCAAAACGGGCTTTAACTATTTTTTAGAGAATCCAAAAATAGACGCTGTTGTCGTTGCTGATACAGATAGACAATATCGTCTAGAGGATGTGCCAAATTTTTTGAAAGTTTTAGAAAGTGGAGAAGTTGACTATGCTACTGGATATAGAGTTCCAAAACAAATACCTTTTGCAAACAGACTTGGAAATTTTATATGGCGAAGCTTATTCAATTTCTTTTTCAAGATAAAATTAAAGGATTGCAGCTGTGGTTTTATTGGTTTAAATAGAAATGCTTTGAAAAAAATGAAAAATATACGTGGAGGCTACATAATCGAAAGTTCTATGCTTGCTGATTGTGTAAAAACTAAGCTAAGAATTAAACAAGTTCCTGTAAGAGTTTTTTATGGAAAAAGAAAATTTACAAAGTTTGCAAGGATGTTTTTTGGAGTTTTAGTTTTTATTTTATTGGAAGGGTTTAAATATCGGCTTGGAGTTAAATAACTGCAATTCAACTTTAGGAAAAATTATGAGAATGAAGTATGAAACAAAAAATCTATGTTGATGGTAGTGGAGACGGAAGATTTTGCTGGTACAATGAAACTAGAAATACAAGTAGAGCTTATAAAGAAGTAGGAATTACAAATAATCAAGCTGAGTACTTAGCTGTTTATAATGCTTTGCTGGAAAATGAGGCCGAATTAGAGATTCTCTCCGATTCTAAGCTTGTTGTTAACCAACTAAATAGAAATTGGCATATAAAAGATGATAAGCTAAGAAAGTTATTTGACAAAGTTCAACAGGTTATTAAAAAGAAAAATTTAAAAGTTGTAATAAGATGGATTAAACGAAAAGAAAATAAGGCTGGGAAATATCTCGGCTAATTGTTTTTTGCTTTATTTAAAAGAAAATACAAGAATAGCTTTATTATTAGGACTCTCTTAATAGTTAGAAATTAAAATGAAAAATACTGAATTTCTCTTAAAAAGATTTATTTTTCTTCTTTTTAGAAAAAGAAGTTGTGAAATTTCTTATTTTTATTTTTCACTGGAAAAGAGGTGTTCCGAAAGTGTAATAAAATAGTTAAAATTATTTTTTATAAGGTGATAAAAATATGATTAGGGAGTGTAGCTCAGATAACATAAATGTTAGAGAAATCCGGGAGAGCAACCGAGCTTCAAATAGCGTTGAAGCTGAAGACCGGTGTGTCGTGGGTTCAAAAGATATTAAGTCTGAAATTCCCACCACTCCCATCATTAAACCTTTTG
>JASEGN010000086.1 GCA_030018055.1 Candidatus Aenigmatarchaeota archaeon
AAAGGAAAGTTATAGGATTAAACTAATAATCGTCGGAAAAGATAAAACTTATGAAAAATATTTGGAATATCTTATCGATAAATACAAGGTTAGAAAAAAAGTTGAACTTTTAGGAAAAATTCCTTTTTTCAAGTTACCAGAATTTTATTCAGCTGCTGATTTATTTGTATTACCATCCCTATCTGAAGGACTACCAAAAGTTGTATTGGAAGCTTTAGCTTGTGGCACCCCCATTGTTGCTACTGCTGTGAGTGGTATACCTGAAATCATCGAGCATGAGAAAACTGGTTTGTTGGTACCTCCGACTGATTATTTAGCTTTAGTTAATGCAATAAAATATGCTATAGAAAATGAAAATGGAATGAAAAAAATGGCAAAGAGAGGCAGAAAATTCATAATTAAAAACTTTAGTTGGAAAAAAGCAGCACATACATCTATAGAAATTTATAAGAGTGTCACAGGTTAGGAAAAATGGAATGTAGGCATAAGTTAGCTTTTGAATTAATCGAAAAAGGAAAGAAAGTCTTAGATGTAGGTTGTGGAGATGGAAACTTTGCTAAGTTGCTAATTGAACATAAGAATTGTAAAGTTGTTGGTTGTGATATTGACCCCAAATCTGTTAAACAAGCTAGAAAAAAAGGTATTAAAGCGGTGGTTTGCGATATAGAAAAAGGTAAATTACCAAAAGGTAAATTTGACTACATCACATGTTTGGATGTGCTTGAACATCTGAAAACTCCCGCTAGTTTTCTTCAAAGAATTAAAGATAAAACAAATTTTATAATAATTACAGTTCCAAATGCCTGCTGGCTTAAAGATAGATTATCCATACTTTTTGGGAAAGTTTCAAGACATAATGCCTATAAAATGGGGCAACACTTATGGTATTGGTCTTATTCACAGTTTGAGAGTTTTATCAAAGAAAATGGATTTGAAATCGTTGATGAAAAAAAGATTAAAAAACCTAATTTACCAATCTTTGACAATTGGTTTGTATACTCATATGCACTTAAAATAAAAAGACGATAGTAGGAAGATTCTATTTATCTTAACCACATGAATTGGGCACCTTCATTATCAAATACCGACTATGGAGTAGATAAAAAATATGTCGCTTTTCAACTATAAAATGGAAGTTTATGAGCAATTCAGAATGATAATACTGGATCCACAATTGAAAAGCTTAGATTTATTCTTTAAGAAAGATATAAGATATTTACCTCAAAGACCACTAGGTGGATAAAATTTGAATTATAAAAATTTTATCCTTCTCCTAATTTTACTTTTTCTTACATTGAGAGTTTTACTATTTAACATCAATTCTGTATATAGTTGGGATGAGGCTATATACCTAAGTCATGCTGAAGGAATAGCAGCGGGGAAAGGCTACGGATATGTTGGAGACCATAAAGTAGAGGGGTATAGACCTCCTTTTTTTCCTTTTATACTTTCCCTCTCTTACCTCATAAACGGTGAAATGGCTGCCAAACTACTTATTTCTCTAATCTCCATCCTATCGATCGCTCTCTTTTATTGTCTATCCAAAGATATTTTCGATAGAAAACTTGCACTCCTATCGACTCTGTTTCTAGCCACAAACCACATGCATCTGTTTTTCTCTTATAGAATTATGGCAGAGAACTTGGCACTGCTCCTTGTAACGTTAGATTTTTACCTTTTTTACCTTTTAAAAAAGGACTTAAAATTTCTCCCTTTCCTGGGGCTTTCTTTAGCTCTTACCTTACTTACAAAGTACAATCTGTTGGTAATAGGACCTATTTTCCTTCTCTTTCTAATAATCTTCGATAGAAAACTCTTGTTGAAAGTCCTCTCTTCTAAGTATTTTTACCTAGGAATCATGATATTTCTCGTAGTTCTGTTTCCTTGGTTATGGTATCAGTTTAAGGAATTTGGGAGTTTAATTGGAGCTCCAGTGGCACAGCTTAAAGAGTGGAAGTTGTTCATTCCTTTCCGTTACTTTTTGTTAGCACCTCTAGCGCTTGGTTTTGTGCTTCCCTTCACAATTTTTGGACTTTCCAAAATGGTAAAAGAACAAAAAAAATGGATTGTGCTGCTTGTGCTTACCTTTACATCCTTATTTCTTTTTTCTCAAGGAATTAGGTTACAATCAATGAGGTACATTCACCCTATCCTTCCCTTCTTTGGAATAATCTCGGTGTGTGGATTAAGTGATAAGAAAAAAATTGCCCTCTTTACTCTTCTTTGCATATTTAATATGCTCGTGGGATATTTTGTGATCTTTCAGTATATTAGTCCTCTGGCAGGAATGGAAACACTCCCAGAGTTTTTGACACCAGGAAAACCTAGTTATTTTAGAGCAAATCTAGTCCGAAAGGAAGCTGCATTATATATTAAAAATATGACAAATGAAAATTCTACTGTGATGTCAGGGGCTTCTGCCTGGCTCTGGGTTTATACGCATAGAAATTTTGTGCCTATCCCTGATACCGAAGAAGAATTTTGGAAAAAAGTAAATCAGTATAATATATCTTACATCTATTTGGAACCAGGACCAATAAACTATTTGGAAGATAACCCAAAGATTGAAAACATTCAGAAAAATATCTTCATAGAAGTTTATAGGGTAAAAGTATGAGAGAATATCTGAAAGTTGGAAAAGGAGGCTTAACAATAATGCTTGGAAGGGTCTTGGGCACAATTTTCACGTTTATCATCACAATACTTCTAACTAGAATGCTTGGCCCAGAACAGTATGGAATTTTTTCCTACATTACTGGAATAATTTTTCTAGTTAGTGGAATTTTGTGCTCAACTTTATCTCTTGGTCTAATTAAATATGTCTCTTCTTATGCAGCAAGAGAAGAATGGGGAAAGGTGAAAACAATTTTTCTAAAAATATTTAAGTTAAGCTTTATCGTAGGGTCTTTCTCAACTATTTTTTTATTTTTTATATCATATGTGCTGCCGCATAATTTTCTGATAAAAATAATCTCACCTTATATTTTTATACTTGTTTTAACCTTCGTTCTTGCT
>JASEGN010000087.1 GCA_030018055.1 Candidatus Aenigmatarchaeota archaeon
TTGATAGTGGAGAAGTATCGACATAGTTGGTCTACCCAAGATGATGCAATCTATACCAGGTTCATCATACCCTTCTGTAAGCACTTGACAATTGGTAATAACTTTTGTTTCTTGATTATGAAAACGTTCTAAAATTTTTCTTCTTTCTTCAACCCCCATTTTTCCATGAATAGCTTCTGCTGATATACCAGCTTCTCTAAAGGTTTCGGCTAAATCTAAAGCATGCTGAACATCTACTGTAAAACATAAAGTAAGTTTTCTATCTCTAGCGTACTTTAAGTAAGCTTCAACTATCAATTCATTTCTGTTAGGGCTATTAACAACTCTAGACAAGTCGCTCTCTAAAAAATCTTCTCCAAACATCCTAACTTCATCTAAATCGATGGAAGTATCAACCGCTATACCCCTGAGATCGCAGAGCCAACCAGCTTCGATCATCTCTTTAATAAGTTTTCGATAAACTGGCCCAGAGAATGCTTCTAGAGGCTTTCGGTCACCTCTAAAAGGTGTGGCAGTAACACCTAACGATAAAGTTTCTTTTCTTGGTAACTCAAAATAATCGTAGATACGAAGGTAGGAAGGGGCTGCTGAATGATGGACCTCATCGGTTACAATAAACCCAAAATCTTTCTTTAACTCTCTAAGTCTTGCTGGTCTAGATAAGGTTTGAACGCTACCAATAATTACCTCAGCATCGACTTCATTTCTATCAGCTTTAACAATACCTATTTCTGCCTCAGGCCAAACAGTATGTAACTTATCATAGGCTTGTTGTATAAGCTCATCCGTGTGGGCAAAAATTAGAGTTCTGCAGCCCCTTCTCCTTGCTCCTTCGCCGAAGATGATGGTTTTTCCTGAGCCGGTTGGTAATTCAATATATGGATTATATATTCGTTGATCTGGTGATTGGTCTACTGCAAAAAGAGCTTCCTCTTGATAATCTCTTAGCTTGATTGGCATTCTTTTCTTAATTAATTTTTATTGCTAAAGGTAATGAAATCTATTTTTAATTAACAGAAAAGGGAGAGATTTTTATTTAATATTAAAATGATTCTTGTTAATGTTAAATTGTATGGTGAGTGTAGGAGTAGTAGGACCTCTTACAAAGGATAGAATTATTTTTAGAAATAAGGAATGGGAACAAATCGGTGGCACAGTCTACTATACTGGCGTAACCCTAGCTAGTTTAGGAATTAATACACTCATATACACAACACTATCTAAAAATGATGAAAAATTACTAGAGGAACTTTCACGAGAGAATATCAAGATTTTTCCTCGGTGGTGTGAAAAAACAACTTACTTTGAAAACATTTACCCTAAGAAAACATTAGACTACAGAGAACAGATTGTTACCCAAATTTCACAACCATTCCCAATTCTTACTCCAAAGGATATAGAAAGCTGTGATATTGTTCATCTTGGTCCTCTTAATAAGTTTGACATCCCTCTGGAATTTGTCAAACATATAAAAGATCTAGGTGTTATTACAAGTCTTGACGCTCAGGGTTATGTTAGATCTATAGAAGAAGGGAGGGTTGTTTTAAGTGACTGGAAAGATAAGCATGCAGTTTTAAGCTATATTGATATTATAAAAGTTGATGAAACTGAGGCAACAATACTAACTGGGAAAACAGATCCAGAAGACGCAGCAAAAGAGCTAAGTGTTTATGGACCTAAGCTAGCAGTAATTACGTATGGTGAGAAAGGATCTTTAGTTTATTCCAAGAATGAAGATAAATTCTTTCACATACCTGCCTATAAACCAGAGAAAATAAGAGATGTGACTGGTGCTGGTGATGTTTACATGGGAGGTTTTCTGTATTTCTATCTTTCCTCTCCTGAGAAAAATTTTGAATTCATTGGTAAATCCGCTGCAATGTGCGCAACAGTTAAAATCGAAAGTGGAAGTCCTTTGAATTTTTCGAGAAATAAAATTGAAAAAAGATTAAGAATTGTAGATGTGAATGAGAGCAAAAATAATTCTAAACTCTGAAGTGGTACATAATCCTGAGAAGGTATCTGATAGAATTGAAAGATACTTAAAAAATTTAGACGTAGATTTTGAATTTGCTTTTACCGAATACAGAGGTCATGCCAGAGATATAGCTAGAGAGAGCGATGATTGTAAACTGGTAGTTGCTGTTGGTGGAGATGGAACAGTTAATGAAGTAGTAAATGGAATTATGGGTTTTGATAAAATATTGTATGTAATCCCATTAGGTAATGAAAATAACTTTGGGAAGTCAATCGGAATTCCAAAAAATTTAGAGAAGGCATGTGAGCGACTATATAACAGTGAACCAAAATTGGTTGATGTTGGTAAATTTAACGATAGATATTTCATATCATCAGGAGGTATAGGGTTGGATGGGGAGATTATTAAAAATTTGGATAGAGTTCCTAGAAAATTTCCTCGTCCTTTCAGATATTTTTACACTGCTGTATCCTCAGATAAAAAGCCGAAAGAAATGGAAATTGAGTTTAATGGAAGAAAACTAGAAGGGGAGAAATTAATGGTAATGACATTGAATACATTTTATGTTGGTAATGGGATGAAATTTGTTCCTGATGCAAAAATTGACGATGGTATGCTAGACTTATTAGTGATAGGTGATATCCCTCTAGCAGAGTTTGGTATAAATCTACTAAAAGTCTATCAAGGCAAAAGGATAGTACATCCAAAAATTGAATATGAAAAAATAAAAGAAGTTTATATCCATACAAAAGTCCCTACTTATGCACAGGTTGATGGAGAGTCGTTTGAAAATCCTTTACAGGAAGTTCATATTAGCATATGTCCCAAAGCTCTAAGGATTATGTATTAAATAGATTGTTTTTTAGAATTAAAATCAACTTCGTTATAATACAGCCCTATATAATCTAAGCTATTCGCACCTGAATTTTGGAGTGGAATTAAATTTCTT
>JASEGN010000088.1 GCA_030018055.1 Candidatus Aenigmatarchaeota archaeon
ATCTTAATGGAAACAGTATAGAGTTAGATCCAACTGCTCTAAAATTAGTCCACATGATACATAGAAAAGATCCAAACGGAGAAAGAGTTAATTTCTTTTTCACAGCAGGAAAATGGAAAGGCAAACCTAGGATTATGGAACCAAGTAAATGTGATGACTTAAGATGGTTTAGGTTGGATAATCTTCCAAAGAATGTAATTCCCTATGTTAAGCAAGCAATTAATTTTTATTTAAAGAAGGAGTTTTACAGCGAGTATGGATGGCTTAATCGCTCAAAATATTTAAGCCTTAATTAGCGGGATGATGAAATGCTGATCAAGCAACATAACCGACTTTGAAGAAGATCATCTAATGCGTGTTTATGTAATTGGTATAAATTCTCTTTTAAATCACAAGAAATGACTATTTGGTTTGCACAAGATTTATTAAAATTACAAAAACCAAGACCTAATAAATTTAATAACATCTTACGTTTTTTATAGATTTTTTATGAAGTCTGCATATTCTTGGTAAGCATATACTAACGCATGCCTGTAACCTAAATAATTAGCAACAATATGTGAAGTTTCATGGGCAACTGCAGTTTCTAGCTCCTCAGGTGAAAGGTATAGTGCTGATTGTCTTATAAGTATTCTTGCTCTACGAGGATTTTTTAGGTTAATCTTAGTTACCATTATTGGTTAGATCAAATCTATATGTTTCTAAAAATTCCACTTTTACATTTATTGGATAATCTTTCAAGATTTTTTTAACGAAAATTTCTATATATTCAACTTCAACATAAATGCTAGTTTAGCAGATTTTTTGAAAACTCTGCTCATTAATGATTTATGTCCGAAGCATTTATTTAATAAAAGGAGATTTTAATTTACTAAAGTATAATAAACTATGCTTAAGAAATGAAGGAATTTATTACGGAGAAAATGGCTGGTGATTTCGTCTTTTATGATGAACTGGGGCAATCAGAATCAAAAGGGTATGAGAAGGAAAATTCCGAGTCTTGAAAAAACACCGCTATCTCGCTTTCACTTTGTTTTGCTGGTAGTCGCCTGTTTGGTCTATTTCTTCGCAGCTGCAAATACGGTTCTGATAGCTCTTGCGCTTCCTGAGCTTGGGAAAGAATTTAAATTCACTTCTTATGAACTTGGGTGGATAGTGGGGCTTCTTTATGCTGGGATGTTTCTGGGTGCTTTTAGCTGTGGTAGACTTTCTGACCTTGTAGGCAGGAAAAAAGTGATTGCGCTCACCACAACGATTCACTCAATTTTCACTGGATTTTCCATTGCTGTTTGGGATTTTGCATCTCTAGCAATTCTGCGAGTGCTTGCAGGCTTTGGTCTTGGGGGAATCCTTCCTCTGCCAGGAGTTTATATCTCAGAATATGTGCCTGCGAAGTATAGAGGAAGATTCCTTGGATTGGTTGAGACTTCATGGGTTTTTGGCACTTTATTTGCTTCCGCTCTTGCCCTCCTAATCATGCCAGGCTATGGCTGGCGTGGTTATTTTCTCACGGCCTTTGTTCCTTTGGTAAGTATACCTTTGACGCTTTTCATTCCTGAATCAGTCAGATACCTTGAGCAAAAAGGTAGAGCGGAGGAAGCACAAAAAATCCTGTTGAGATATGGAATTCGATACATCCCTTTTAAGAAAGAAGCTGAAAAAACATGCTATCGGGAGCTTTTTGCACCCAGCTATCGCTCAAGAACCTTGCTCCTTTGGATCCTCTGGGCAGTCCTCGTTTATACTTATCATGGAATCTTCATCTGGCTAAAACTTTTCTATGTGAAAACTGGATTAATGGCAGCGCATGAAGCCACATCATACTATTTCCTAGCAACCTTTTTAGGGCAAATCCCAGGCTACCTTTCTGCTACCTTTCTACTTGATGTGCTGGGCAGAAAAGCTGTTCTTGGAAGCTATCTGGCTTTGGCTGGATTTGGAAGCCTTGGATTTCTTTTAGCTCAGGATCCTCTTTCCATTCTTTTTTGGAGTTGTGTAATAGGTTTTGGTAACCTTGGCGCATGGGCTGGACTTTACGCCTATACGCCAGAGCTCTATCCAACACGAATCCGTGGAACTGGAGCAGGAGTGGCAGCTTCAATGGGAAGAGTTGCAGGCTTCCTGCAAGGACCTTTGACTGGCTTTATACTGGTTGTAGCAAGTTTATCTTTTGCTTTCATAAAATTTGCTTTGCTCCATTGGATTGCAGCCCTCGTGCTTATCCTCTTAGGAATTGAAACAAAGGGAAGAGCTCTTGAGGAGATTTCTCGCTAAATCAAACTTGAGACGCCAACGATTGGTCCGATAAAAATTTTCTTAAACATTGTTTTTTAGAACCTGAGATAAAGTTAGGGGAGACATCAATTTTTTTTGTTACCGAGGAAGGAGGTGCTATTTTTAAGTTACTAAAACTCGGAGAAAACCAAAGCTACTTTTGAAGCTTCGTTTGGAATAGGCTCTCCTCATCCTGTTGGGACGTTTGCACAAAAAGAGATCGTTATTACACCGTCATCAGAGCTGAGCAGGGCATAAAGCAGTATTGCTAGATGACTCTATCATAATTTTTATCAAGTGCTTGAGCCGATAGAATTGAATTGTGTTGCTGAGTTATTTGACGTTAACAGATGGAAGTTAGCAAAATACTTTAGAATTATTTATGGAATGCGAAAGGTCCCTCAGCAAGATGTTAAGTCGTATATAAGAAAGTATGCTAGAGAATTAGGTCTTCCCGATGAAAGCGTATACAATCGCCACGATTTTACAGAAAAATAAGGATATTCTAAGGAGATTCAAAGCAAGGTCAAGCGAAGGGTTTGTCTTTTGGCAAATTCGAGTTTGAGTTTTGCGAGAGGCAGCGGTATGCGTGTGTCTTATAGCTAGGAAGCATAAAATTAAAGAATGCGAAG
>JASEGN010000089.1 GCA_030018055.1 Candidatus Aenigmatarchaeota archaeon
GTTATACCATGCAATAACAATGCTTCTGGATCTACATTCCTTTTCACAACAACCCTACCTTTAGCTCTACCCAAAATATTACCAGGAATTTTTGCGTAGCTACATGTAATCTCATATCGCCTAAGTTTTGGGAACACTTTCCTACACTCTTTCAACCATTCAATACATTCATTCATTATTCTCTACGTAAACTTTCAAGCCAGTCTTTGGCATATTCTTCCAACTTTTTCCTTTCAAACTCAAACCATCTTTCTCTCACTTCAGGATAGCCTAGAAGAACATTCTTAAACCTTCTAAAAGCACCTGGCCCATCGATAGCTATCTCTAGCTTTTCTCTCAGATTTTCATCTTCAACCATTTCAATAAACTCCTCCATCCACCCATAGCTTATTGAAGATGGTATAGGCTCGATGTATACGTACCTCTCTGGTACATTTTTTTCTATTTTTTCAATTAGCTCTTCCTCCTCTTCACCGAAAGTTAAAACTTTTCCTGTTTTTAGATCAAGGTAGCTCGTTAAAGATTCGAAATGTGTTTGAAGAGCAAATATCAATTCATCCATGTCAATCTTTGAGGTATCGACTTTCATAAAATCATTCTCCCCTCTTTTATCATATTATCATAATCTGGCCAAATAACAATTTATATAATTTCTAATATTTTTAAGAAGTTTTGCGGAACTATAATACTTTCTAACTATTCTTCTAGAAGAATCAAACTTTTCAAAATTTATACAAAAAGAATTATATGAGAAAACAATCTGAAAAAGAGATTGAAATTCCAATAAACTCAATTTTTCTCAAGGGTATTTTAAACATACCAAAGAAAGCAAAGAGTATGGTGATTTTTGCTCATGGTGCTGGGAGCAGTCGCCTAAGTCCAAGGAATGCTTACGTAGCAAGAGAACTTAACAAAGCTGGAATTGCTACATTACTTTTTGACCTTCTTACCGAAGAGGAGGATATGATATATGAAAACAGGTTTAATGTACCTCTTTTAACAACTCGACTTATAGCTGTGACCAAATGGGTTAAAACCAATCCAAAGACAAAAACTCTCGCTATAGGGTACTTTGGGGCAAGTACGGGCTCTGCAGCTGCTCTACAAGCCGTAGCAGAAATTAAAGGGATTAAAGCTGTGGTCTCTAGAGGTGGTAGACCAGATCTCGTGCTACCTTATCTTCCAAAAGTTTCTACACCAACGTTACTTATTGTAGGAGAGCTTGATGAACCTGTAATAGAAATGAATAAAATTGCTTACGAAAGGCTTAAAGCAGAAAAGGAGCTTGTAATAGTCCCAGGCGCAACTCATCTTTTTGAAGAGCCAGGCAAGCTGGAGAAGGTGGCAACACTAGCTAGAAAATGGTTTCTTAGGTTTCTTACAAGCTAATTATTTATCAACTTCTAATCTATAAAAGTTTAAATGAAATCAACTATACGCTGGGGTTATAAGTTCATAAATTGTCCAAGCTGCAGAAGAAGATTGAAGGTTCGAATAGGTCAAAAATATAGATTCTGTCCTTATTGTGAGAAAAATGTAAAAGTCAAGAGTTAACATCATCCTTCTAATTAATTTAGAGATAATTAAACGAAAAACAAACTATTGTTATGTTAGAACTTCTAAAATTCAACTCTGTTCAAAGAATGCTTGGAGATCTAAAACTATTAACTAGAAGCAAGAATACAGAAAAAACTTACTTGAAAGGGTTAAAGGAATTCGTCCGAAGCTTTAAAATCGATAACCTAGATGCTTTTGTCCAACAACTAAAATCTGGTGAAAAAAATCCTAATGAAGTTTATAAAGAATTTGTTATCTCACTAGCTAATAAGGAGCTCGCTCCCAAAACCGTAGGAGCCTGGAGTTCTTCTCTTAAAAAATTCTTCTTGGCTAATGGAATTGAACTAAAGCAGGAGCCATCAATTAAAATTTACAACATCCATGAAGATCTTCTACCATCAAAACAAGACCTAAGAAAAGTTTTTTTAGTTAGTGACTTGAGAACAAGAGTAATTATCTCACTGCTAGCTTCTTCTGGATTGAGGGTCGATGAGCTTAGGAACTTAAAGCTTGGTGACCTGGACCTTAATTCAACCCCACCAATTATTAGGGTAAAGGGAATTTCAGCTAAGGAAAGAAAATCTAGGATAACTTTCATTTCACAAGAAGCAAGGGAAATTTTATCCCTATATTTGGAGAAAAGAGGGGAATTAAACCCAGAGTCCTATGTTATTACTTCGAGGAAAAATGAGCAGATGAGTTATCAAACTCTACAATGGATTTTGAACAAAGCTTTTAGGTTAGTTAGTAAAAAAGAGGGGAAGAGGTTTAAGCTGCATGCTCATTCTTTGAGAAAATGGTTTAAAACTCAACTAATAGCAGCAGGAGTACCTGGACCAATAGTTGATAGGCTAGCCGGGCATGCTCGTTACTTAGCCAGAGAATACGAGCTCTACAGCGAGGAACAATTAAAAGAGTGGTATTTGAAAGGGATGAAAAGTTTGGAGATAATGAGTTAATTTCGTCTTTAATAAGCTAATACATGAGTGGTTTATAAACACATGCAGCAATTTGACCAAGCTGATCTAACTTAACATTCCTATAGACGTTTGGAAGATTTTTTGGATAAGAATATAATTGTTCAGTTCTTGCGTCAATACCAACATCTCGACCTTGTTTGCCGGCAGGACCATACACACGTCCTCTAACTCGTAATTCATTATCACCTATTCGGCAAGGCAACTCAAATATTCTACGAACAATTTCCGACCCTCTTCTATCAGCAACTAAATAGAGATCGATCGCACTTATACCAGGTGGAAATATACCTAAAATATACTCAAGAGTTTTTTTTGGGTCTATTGTAT
>JASEGN010000008.1 GCA_030018055.1 Candidatus Aenigmatarchaeota archaeon
GGAAGAAACATCCTTAGCCAATTTGCTAACAGAGAAACTGCAGTTAAATTTGGTATAGATGACTCCTTAATGCGTGATATAATAAACTTAGTTTCAAACGATATTTACTGGGACAGGGTTGAGGAAATAAAGGAAGCTAAAGAAGAGGAATATGTTTATGATCTATCTGTTTCTCCAAAGGAAAACTTTTTAGCTGGATTTGGTGGAATATTTGCCCATAATACGGAAGAAAATCTTAGAAAGATTTTTGAAGAAGCTGAAAAAACTGCACCAAGCATAATTTTTATCGATGAAATAGACGCGATTGCTCCAAAAAGAGAAGAGGTCACAGGAGAGGTTGAAAGGAGAACAGTATCGCAGCTTCTAGCGTGCATGGATGGTCTGAAGAAAAGAGGGAAAGTTATAGTTATTGCTGCAACAAATAGACCACATAGTCTAGATCCAGCTTTACGCAGGGCTGGGAGGTTTGATCGTGAAATAGAGTTTCCTGTTCCGGATAAAAAGGGTAGGTTAGAGATACTAAAGATCCATACCCGAAACATGCCATTGGCTAAGGATTTTAATCTTGAAGTATTGGCTGACATTACTCATGGATATGTTGGTGCAGATATTTGGGCTCTTTGTAAGGAAGCTGCTATGTCTGCCTTAAGAAGGATTTTACCAGAGATAAAATGGAAGGAGGAAGAAGAACTACCGAGGGAAGTTTTAGAAAAGCTAGTTGTAACGAGAAAAGATTTTGAAAATGCTTTTAAAATGGTTGAACCATCGGCGATGAGGGAAGTTTTAATCGAAATTCCAAAAGTTAAATGGGAGGATATAGGCGGATTAGAAGATGTTAAGCAACAGCTAAAAGAGATGGTTGAGTGGCCATTAAAATATCCTGAAAGTTTTAAGAGACTTGGAATTCAGCCACCAAGAGGAATTCTACTTTATGGTCCTTCTGGCTGTGGAAAAACTTTGCTAGCACAAGCTACTGCTAATGAAGCTGGAGTTAATTTTATTTCTGTTAAAGGGCCCGAAGTCTATAGCCTCTGGGTAGGGGAAAGTGAGCGACGAATAAGAGAATTATTTAGAAGAGCTAGACAAGTAGCACCTTCAATAATATTTTTGGATGAGGTAGATGCACTAGCTCCGAGAAGGGGTATCTACACTGGAACTAGAGTTACTGAAACTGTTGTTTCACAACTTCTTACGGAGCTATCAGGAATTGAGGAATTGAGAGGAGTTGTTGTTATGGCCGCTAGTAATAGACCTGATTTAATCGATACCGCCCTACTTAGACCAGGAAGAATTGATAGACATGTTTTGGTTCCTGCACCAGATACAAAGTCCAGGTTAAAAATAATTGAAGTTCATACTAAAAAACAACCTCTTGCAAAAAACGTTGATCTAAAAGAACTTGTAAAAGCAACAGAAGGATTTTCTGGGGCTGATATTGAGGCTGTATGTAGAGAGGCTGCTATGAATGCCATGAGAGAAGATATAAAAGCTAAGGAAGTTAAGATGAAACATTTTAAGCAAGCCTTAGAGAAGATAAAACCAAGCCTAACAAAAGAAATTATAGAATATTATGGACAATTTAGGGAGAGACAAAAGAAAGCTGTTAAGGAAGAAGCCCCACCTTACATAGGTTAAAAAATGGGAAAGAAGAAAAACCAACCTACTCAGGAAGAGGTTGAAATCACAAAGATAAGAATTCCCCGAAACAATGAGGTTCTTGGAATAGCCGAAGCTCTAGTTGGTGGAGATAGAGTAAGAGTTAGATGTGATGATGGAAATGTTAGAATTTGTAGAATACCTGGTAGACTAAGAAAAAGAGTATGGATTTCTATCGGAGATATTGTTCTGGTTGAACCTTGGAAAGTTGAAACTGAGAAAAAAGGAGATATCGTTTTTAGGTATACATCAACGCAAGCGAATTGGCTCAGAAGAAAGAGTTATGCAAAAACTATTGAAATAGGGTTTTAAATTCAAACTTTAATGTAGAATGTTTAACATTTAGCTTTTCTTGGCCTCAAATGCCGCAAATGCGTATTCTTTTGGATTAACAACAATTCCCTTCTTTATTATTTTGAATGGTCTTACAATTTCATCATGTGCGGATGCTCTCAACTTTATCACAGTTAATGCTCTGGTTGGCTTGCTATAGAGATAAATTATGCCATCTGACATAAATTCTTCAATTCCAAATGAGGATATAGCTCTTTTACCCTCAGGAATTTCACATGTTAGCAAAGTAGTGCAACCCAACCTTTTAAAAAGTCTATCTAAATCAAGCAAAGATCTTCTTATCTCAAGGGGTCTTTCGAAAAATAGGCTTATAACCGTTATTGGATCGATAACTAATCTCTGAGCTCCAATTCCTTCGACGTGGTTAGAGATTAAAATTTTGAACTTGTCAAATTCATAAAGCTCACTTCTTATTATTTCAAGTTTTTTCTTTTCCATTAGCTCCTGAATTGGCCAGCCAAAAAATGAAACGTTTTTTATTATTCTTTCCGGATATTCTTCAAAACTTATATACACACCATTTTCACCAAATTGCATGGCTCCATTTATAAGAAACTGAAGCGATAACAAACTTTTTCCTGTTCCAGGTCCACCAGAAATTAATATAGTCGACCCTTTTGGAAAACCACCATTTAACATTTTATCCAGACCAGCGATTCCTGTTTCAACTCTTTCTCTAACCATAAGTAAAATTTGTATTTTAAAGATAAATTTTGAATACCTCGCAAGATAATCAATACATATGTTAAAAAAAGCACAGATTGCGCTAGAGTATATCATAGTTGTCGCTTTTGCAATCGGAGTTTTAACTCCTATCCTGCTCTATGTCAACCAAAGTTTAAACGAATATAGGGAAGGTAATAATCTTATACTTGCAAAAAATTCTGTTACTAAAATTGGACAAATTGCAGATTGGGTATTTTCTCAAGGACCACCTGCCAAGATGGAGATCGAAGTTTACATTCCTCAAGGAATTGAAGAAATCAGGATAGAGGAAAAAGTTATACTTTTTAGAATCAAAACATCTGCTGGAATTTCCGATGTTTACTATTTAACTCTATCAAATGTTAGTGGCTCTATTTCACCAATTCCAGGTTATACAAAAGTAAAAATTGAAGCTTTTGAAACAAATGTTACGGTGAGTGATTGAAGGCACAAATATCCATAGAGCTAATAATTTTAGTTTCTTTGCTTTTGGTTTTTCTTACCATGATGATTTTTTCAAGCTCATCTCTCCAAACAGAAACAATAAAAACAAAGGTTTATGATGAGGCTAGAAAGCTAGCCGATGGTATAGCATTTGAAATAAATTCTGCTGCAAGAGCAGGTCATGGCTATAGCAGAAAATTTTTCATCCCAACCAGCATATTCGGAATGGATTTTGAGATAAATATAACCAACTACTTCGTTACAATAAGTTTTTCGCAGGGTAGCGTTATAGCTCCTATAGTAGTTAAAGAGATAGAAGGCGGGTTACAAAGTGGCTTTAATTTGATTAGGAATATTAATGGTGTTATTCGTGTCGAAAGCGCAAATCCTTAGTTATGACTTTACAGTTGCCTCCCTAGTATTTCTTGTAGTGCTAATATTTATCTTCTCCTATTTTAGTTATGCCAATGCTCAAATTAAACAAACGCGAATTAGCAATGATATGGTGAAAAAGCTATCTTACCTCTCTTCACTTTTTTCCAAAACTGGTACTCCAATTTATTGGTCTCCAGAGCATCTGATTGAGATTGGACTACAAGATGGTCATGAACTGAATTGGACTAAGTTAAATTATCTCAATGAAATTGGTTATCAAAAGACTGCCGAATTAATTCCAGTAATTCCCTATAAATTTTATTTTTACATAAAAAATGAGAATAACCAAACTCTCTTTGAATTTGGAGTATTACCTCAGAATGCGAAAAACATCTTGATTATAGATAGATTTGGAATCTTAAATCAAACCTTTGTTAATATAAGAGGGATTGTATGGGATTAAAGGGTATTGTGTTTACATTGGATGTAGTAATAGCTATTATTACTGGAATTTTAATCCTAACTCTTTTTCCGTTAAGGTTTGAAACCCTGCATCAAGAATTTTCTTACCAAAATCTTGAAACTGCTACTGAAGATATTTTAAATGTTCTTTCTCATTTGAGAGCTGAAAGTGTAAAACAAAAATCAACAATTAGCTATCTCTTAGAAAGGGGAGTTTTGAAAAAAGAGGACTTGAACAAAACTATTCTGGACTTGATAGGAAGTTTTTGGTACACAGGTAACAAAAGCGTAGCAGAAAATATCTCGAGAGAAGTTCTAGAAAATATGACTAAAAATATTTGTTTAAATTTAACTACGGATAATGAGGTTATTTATTCCTCTTGCAATACTACACCAAAAGCTATTGCAGTCAGCTCTAAAATAACTTCTGGGTATGAGGTTGGAAAGCCAGTTTCTGGGTATATAGCAAGGGCTTGGGCAACCGGGATGAGAAGCAGAGAAATGCAAAAGGTTATTGATTTCAATCCACTTGGCTCTGGCTGGGGAGGTAGGCCTTTTGAAGCAACAAAGAAATTCCAGTTACCATCTAACATCTTGATAAAAAACGGTACTCTTTATCTTTCGATGCATTATGGAAAGATAACTGGCGAGGTTGGAATACAAAATATTAAAATTAATGGTGTAGAGAAAAAAACTAAGTTTACCTGGCTTTTTCACGATAGGATAGGTAATCAGTATGCTTCCTTTGGATATGTTGACATAACTGATGAACTAGAAGAAGGTTGGAATGAAGTTTACATTAAAATAAGCTCCCCATTTTATCATGCTCACTTACATCCTGGAGGAAGGGTTGAGATTACCTATGAAAGTAATCAAACTGAATTTTCTTTTGAGAAAAATGTTAATGAAACCATTTATTTTGACAATGTCTATGCAACTGGAACAGGGTGGAGTGGTGCTGGTGCCTGGGCATTCCTACCATTTTTCTTACCAACAGGCTCTTCAGCTTGGAATGTTACCATGATACTTAAAGCAAACTCAGTTGAAGATAAACCACCACAGTGGGTTGAGGGTGAATGGCATGAGGATGTTGAAATCTATCTTAATGGTGAGAAAGTTTTAGTTGATCCTTCTCCACCTTCAAATCCACTCTACATCCTAACAAATTCTACACTTGCACCATATCTTAAAGCTGGTACAAATGTATTCTCTGTTTTCCTTAATACCTATGGTGATGAAGCCTGGGGAAAATCTCCTGTCGAAATATATTCAAATCCACAAGATGATCCTTTAGGTTCAAGTAGAGTTGAAGTTTCATACATTTATGAGAAGCCAGCAAAACTTGGTTATCTTCAGGTAGATTTAACAAAACTAAAAGAGTATGGGCCGCCAACCTCAGCCAATCCAAGAGAAGCAAATTTTATACTTGAGCGAAAGCCCGTAGAAGCCTTTAATCATCTGGTAGAAGGTTTCTCTTCCATGGTTGAGTTAAAAGTGAGAAATGAAAGTGGTGAATATCAAGAATTCTTTAAATCTAAAGTAGTGAGAGAGGTACCAACGACAACTTTTATTCCTCCAGAATACCTCAGCAATGGAACAAATTTTATCTATGCAAGAGATTTTCAGCCAGCTGGTTGGACAAGTCCTTTTGAAGCAATTTTAAAGTGGTCTACTGTTGAGTATACAATTCTGGTTCCTGCTGCTGTCAGCTATGGAGATGTGTTCGAAGAGCTGGATGATGCTACCGAAGATGCTGAAGAAAGACTAAAAGATTCTCTTAAATTATTTGATATAGAAATTAGTGAAGGGGATATTGTTGTTGATAGCCAATCCATTGCTGGAATAAGATGGTTATGGGGGCCAAGTCTTTTTAAGCTGGTGGTATGGAGATGAAGGGTTTGCTTTTCACGTTAATTATATTGGCTGTAACCTTGGGCTTGATTTCCTATATTTCCATTCAACATGCTATGATAACTTTCTATGGAGAAAGGCTTGCAATAGAGAGGAGAATAAATGCCATGCAAAGCCTTTATGAAAGCATAAAAGTTGATGGTGAGAGAGCTTTGGAAATAGTCTCAAGAAGGGCAATTTCTACAGCAGTTGGATTTGTTATAACAAATGGAAAGGGACTAGAAGAAGCAAATTCTACCCTAGCGGAACTCATTATAAATGGTAGTATTAATGGAGTTCCTCAAAGACTAATGGAAAATGCAACTTTGGTAGACTGGAAAACCAAGCTTGAAAAGGCCGGGCTTTCTCTAGGATTTGATACAAAAATAGACTTTGGTAAAATTTTTATTAGGCCTTTCGATAGTTGGAGTCTATTAGCTGAAGTTGAAGCCAACTTTAGCATAGCTGATTTGAGAGGTGTGGCAAATCTAACAAGAAGTGATGTCTTAAAAACAAAAGTAAGCATTGAAGATTTTGAAGATCCACTTTATCCTCTTAACACATTTGGCTATGCTATAAATAAAATAGTAAAATCTCCCTACATAGGCAATTACACAGCCAATCTAATTTCTGCTACAGGTAGCAATGGCTGGTTTTATGGATTAGCTACAGCAATTTCATCAGCTCAACCAGAGCAAATATCAACTATAGTTAATAAAAATCAAAAAATCCTTGTTACAGATTCAACTTCTGGTATAGTAGAACTAGTTAATCAGTTTGGGGCTATTGTAAGTGAGCAGCAAATAGCTTCTGGGGTAACAATTCCTTTTGTTGATAATGCAACAAACGCCATGCAAATAATTCCCAACCAGAGCTATGTGGTTGTAGATGGTGATAATGGAAAGGTATGGTATGTTGAAAATCTAAGGGAGCATGCAAATAATTCTTGGTACAGCTCTAGCTTGAATGGAGCAAGCTTCTTGGATAGACTTGAGGGAAAACTAAGAGTTCAGGAAAAATACAGTGCATTAACACCCAATATAATTGGAATAGAAAGCTTTGTTAACAAAGATAAGTTCTCGGCACTTGGAGTACCTATCGATATCAATAAAACTAACATAGACTATCTTTACTTTTCTACCTTAACAATAACTTCTTACAAAGTTAAAGGTATGATTGACAAGTTTAGAATAGATGAAGAATTAGATTTAAACAACCTACCACATTCTCAACTCTATGGAGTTAATGAAATTGTTTATTAAGCTGCTGTTCTCCCAGTTAAGGTTCCTGAATCCTTAAAGCCCTTAAGCCCGGTTTGTAAGTTATCATAAGTTAACTCAACCGATATTCTATAAGGAGCTCCTTCAGATGGTGCTGGTGCACAAGTTGCCGTTACATTGAAACCTTCTCTTATGTCAAGTGCTTTGTAAC
Source organism: Candidatus Aenigmatarchaeota archaeon (assembly GCA_030018055.1). Lineage (GTDB taxonomy): Archaea > Aenigmatarchaeota > Aenigmatarchaeia > CG10238-14 > SCSR01 > JASEGN01. The sequence goes on from JASEGN010000008.1 coordinate 7,318, forward strand.
TTGCTCCTGAAATAAGTTCACCTGTACAGTCAGTTGCATCAAGCTTAACAACAGCACCTGTTATATTTATCCTTGCTCCAACATTATTCGTAAGCAGTAGTACAAAGCTCCCATCTGTTTTTAGCCTCCATGCCCCTGGTTCTGGTACTCCTATCTCACCAAATCCCGTTGCGGTTGGTCTCATCCATGTTGCTGGATTCAAAGGACCCATCCAATAAAGTGCTGCTACTACGACTACTACTATTAGTATAGCCCATCCATAGGTCATCAAATATTCCATTGCAGCTTGGGCTTTCAACATCCTCACCTTTATAAAAATATTAATTTTTATTCTTTTAAAGCTATACAACAACTGGAACAAACCCAACCAAAAATTTCTCTAATAAAATTTTTCCAGTAAAGTATATAATAAAGTTTAACGTGAACAATATTGGCAAGAACTTAAGTCCTGCAATTTCCTTTCCTTCCTTCAATAATCCCAGCAAAAAGCTTGCAAAAAATGAAGTTATGAGCAGGGCTGAGAGAGCATAAACTTCCAAGAACTCAGGAGAAATTCCAACCATACCAAAAGTCATAAAACCTATAGTTCTTCCATGGACAGTTACAATTTTTTCAATACCCATAGTTGCACTAATTTCAATCATAGTTTTAACTAGGTGAATAGAGATAGCAAAAAGTAGTGGGGCAATTATCCCGGCAGCAAGAAAAATAAATATTACATACATAGTAACCTGAGCTGAAATTTCTTTCCTTAGGGTTTTTGCATGTCTTATATCTTCAGCAGTTTGTTCGAGTAAACCAGCAAGCTCACCACCCTTTCTTATCCCTTCAGTTATAAGTTTGAATGTTTTTGAAAGTAGTTGTGATTTTATTCTTTTTCCAATCTCACCCATGCTCTCTTCTATTGGTGAACCCGCAGCAACCTTCTTTGCAACAATCCTTATTTCTTTCTCTAGCAATCCAAATTCAGGTCGTGCAGAAAGCATTAATGCCTTTTCAGAAGTTAACCCTGTTCTAAGATTCGCCGCAATTAACGAAAGCATATCTGGAAAAACTTCCTCAGCAAATCCCGCTCTTTTATTGGCGATGAAAATAACTGTCCCATCTAGAGCTAAATGAATAAGCAGGAAGGTACCAATACAGCTTAGCATGATTAATGGTAATGGCAATTTAAAGATAGCCAAAAGAACTAAAGCTACCAATATAACAGATGAAATTGAAAGAAAAAATGAAACTTTTAGAAATCTCTCCAATTTGATAGGCATGTCAGCATATTTCAAATTTTTTTCTGTCCATTTCAAATAGAATTTTGGGTAAACTAATTCTATTCTCATAATCCCACTGCAGGCATTCTATTTTTAACAAAACCTATGAAAAGGAACTGGAAAAAAACTAAAGCAGCAAGGATACCATAGAAAACAAATTCTGAAATTACACTTCCAATAACACTCGAAAAAATTGTAAGAAAAGTTATACCAAGGGTTGGAACTATGACTACAAACATCATGTAAAGTAGTGCTAAAGGACTTAATTGCGATCCGTATTTTCTTATTAGAACTCTTTGCTCCTGAGACAGGTTGCTAACAAGTGAAGAAAGACTTTCGCCTATGTCCACTCCAGCACGCATAGAATTTACAAGTTGCCAAATAGTTCTTCTAAAATACAAGTTAGGATTTTTAAATGCCATCTCTTCGAGAGCTGTGTTAACATCCGTACCTGTTGCCATTTCTTTAACACATTTACTAAACTCGGCTGAGACAACCCCATATTCACCTTCTACAACACTACACATAGCATTAAAAAGAGTGACCCCAGATTTTACTTGAATTAGCAGATGGCGCATGGCAAAAAGTAAATTCCTATCTATATCTCTTATTTTCCTTATAACTACAAGGTTTGGATAAAGATTAATGTAGATGAATGAAAGAAATGCTATTGTAAATGAAGCAAAAAGTGAAATTAGCAAAAAATTAAAAGTTAGTATCTTTATGAGAAAAATTCCAAGGAGAGAGAAGATAAGAAGAAACCAAAAAAAGGAGGAAAATATGGAGATTGAAAGGTATTCTTTACCACTTAAATCGATTCCTGCTTGCAACAATTTTATATTTAACCATGGAAAAAATTTTACCAGCTTGCTTGAAATACCAAGAAATGGCCTTGCAAATTTCTTAGCTTTTTCTAAAGGAAATGGAACGAATGGTATACGTTGTTTTTGCATACTAATCCTTCAAGAATTCTGGTGGAATAATTTCTTTTGGCTTAAAATCTTGCTTAATAGCTTTTAAGATATCCTCTGGGTTGATGTAATATTCGGAAATGACTCTACCTATTGCATTAACTTTATTAACATTATGCTTAACGAACCATTTTAGAATTTCTTCTTTTTCCTTTAAGTTATCATGAATCTCTTTTTCATTCATTCCAGTATGCATTCTCAGTTCTTCGATAAGCCTATAGATTTCATTTTCCTTTTCTATTATGTCTTTTGTTGGCTTCCATCTATATAAAATACTAATCCTTGCACCAACCCTACCAACCTCGCCAGCTGGAATAATTTCAGCTAACTCAAAAACTCTTCTAATTCCTAACCTTCTGTCCCTGAAACAAACTGTGAACGAATGCAGCGATTCCAGCATTATCTCAGGCACAGATATTGGTGGGTTAATTAGCCTTCTATAGGTTTGTTCAGCAGTATCAGCATGTACAGTAGCATAAACACTATGGCCAGTATGCATGGCTTCGAACAGCACTTCAGCTTCTCTCGCTCTTCTTATCTCCCCAACTATTATTCTATCTGGCCTCATTCTCAGGCTATTTATCAATAGATCTAACATGCTAACTCCTCCCTTTCCTTCTGGATTTGGCTCTCTTGTTGTTAGAGGAATCCAATGCAAAAATTTTGGAAGAATTAGCTCACGTGTATTGTGAGCGAAAATGTTATTGCATACAAAATTTTCATTCTCTTCGACTGAGAAATCATAAACGTAGCCATTATATTCAACTTTCTCTATCGTTTTTATTTTATCCCAGAGTACATCATTTACAACCAATCTTAACACATCTTTTACATTTAATGGGTTGGTAATTTTTAGTGCTTCTGGTGTTTGCAAAATTATTTGTTTCAAATGCTCTCTCCCTATATGAGAATATCTATACTGCCTATGCCAACTTTTCCAACTTTTGTAAGTTATATTCATTCCTTCTCTACAAGCGTATTTTAATTCTCCGTATACATGCTTAGGTAATGGAATTATATCCGCAACATCCTTTGATTTTCTGGACAAAAGTTTTTTTAATTTTTCTGTTTTTGAAATTTGTTCAAAACCAACTTTTTCATAAAACTCTACCAAAAATTTGACAGAAGAAATTTTCCCTTCACAAAATTCTTTATTTTTTTCGTCTTTGTATCTTCCAATTCTGAAAATTATACCAAAATTAAGGAGTAAAGTTTGAATATCACGGATTAGTTCTTCTGAGTAGGATGCTATAGCAACTTCATATTTTTTTACCCAACCTTCAGCGGAAAATATGCCTTTTAGAACTTCTGCCTTTAAATGAACTGGAAGTGAGAAGACCCACTCTGGAATTCTGCGCGAATAAGAATCGCCAGATAAACCGAGGGCTAGCATAAGCTCCTTTAACAAAGTTGAATTTAACATTGTAGTAAATTTGTCAGAATGTTTTTTGATGTTGAAGTTATATTTTCTAGCTAATCTTTCAAATCTTCGAAGTACTTCCTTATCAGAGATAGAAATTAGTACACTTTGTTTATCGTAACAACCATCACCTATCCAGCAACCAGCTAAAAAGCAAAAATCTTCATCAAGTTTGAATAGTATGGGTAAATTGCTCCTGCCTTTAGCTCTGAATAAAACTAAATTATTTAGTTTTTCTTTTTCCCATTTAAACTCTTTCATGAGTTTCTTAAATAATTGAAGTGGAAGCATCTCCTTCCTTCTGTAAACACGCCTCATTGATCGCAGTTTAGTTGGTATATATTTAATCAAAAATTTTCTTCCAGTTACACTTTCTAAAAACTCTTTCAGCACATCACCTTTAATAAATAGCCCTTTCGACTCCAATTTTTCTAAAAGATTAATTTCGAATAGATTATTCGAAAAAGAAAGTTTCCTAGGAACTGCTATGTAACCACCAATCTTGATTTCACTCACTTTTGTAGGTGAAATATTAAGTTTATTATCCAGAGAGAAAAGTGAATGGTCTCCGGTTGTTGATATTTTTCTACCAGAATGTGTATAAATTATGTAAAGAGGTTTTCTGCACCAATGCCTAATAACTTTTTTGATTTTTTTAAATTCGATTTCCCCACAATTATTTAGAGATAAAATTTTCCAGTCTGTAGGATAAATTTCGTCACGAGCGCTATCATTAAACAGTTTTTTTATCTTACATCGTTTTATTCTATTTTTTTGCTTTATTATTACCTCTTCCTCACCACTCACACTATCTTCAATAGAAATTACACGATGGTTTGGTGGAATGAAGGACATAAAAACATTAAGTAAGGAAGTTTTACCCGTTGCAGTCCCACCTGAAACTATCATGTTAAACTCATATTGAATCATCAACCAAACCCAAGCTGCAACTTCTAAGGAAATTGTTTTATTTTGAATGAAATCTGTTATTGTCCATGGTGCCCTTCTAAACTTTCTTATTGTTAGTGTATTTCCCTTTGTTGAAATTGGAAATAGGGTTGAATTAACTCTATCACCAGTTGTCAGGTGAGCATCCATCAGTGGATTTAAAATTGTTATCTGTCTTCCAACTTTTCTTCCTACCCCACTCGCAAAATTTAATATATCTGCTTCAGCAGGAATTTTGATATTTGTTTTTAACCATCCAAATTTTTTATGGTATACCCATGCTGGCTCAACAGAAGTATTTACCACAACCTCCTCAAGATTAGGATCTGTTAGAGGCATTTCCAGTATACCCAAACCAAGCATCTCATGAATTAACAACCCAACAAGATGCTTTGCAGTAGCTTCATCAATTTTTGGCAGTTTCTTTCTAACCATCTCCAAACCCTTTGTTTCAAATTTTCTTTTCAAATTCTCAATAGCGGTAATGTCTAGAAGCTCAGCAGTTTTTACTGGAATTTCCACAACAAGTCTTTCTCTTATCTCATCGAGCAAAATGGCTGTTCCCTTTCCAATTTCGGGAAGCTTTACCTCATAGATTGGCACAAGTTCTCCAGGAACTTTTTTTATTTTCACATCGCCACTAACCCAATCGGCAACTACAGAATACTCCTCTAAAATCTTTTCTTCCATACCTTCACTCAATAATTTTTGATTTTTTCCATCTTAAAATTGGCTTTCCAAAAGCAGGATACTCAATCTTTATTAGACCACTTTCTTCCAAAATCTTGGCCCATTCCTCTATTAGATCGGATGAAACGCCAAGTGTTTTTGAGAGCTTTTTAACATCCATAGCTACTTTCTTTTCCAAAATTTCTAACATACTATCAATTGTTGTGCTAATTCTTTTAGCAATTTTCTCCTTTGAAATTCCTTTGACTAAATCGGTTTTTGTAATTATTCCAACCAGTTTTTTTTCTTTGTCGAGCACAATTAAGCGGCTAATCGAATATTTTTTCATCGTTTTTTCAGCTTGCTCCACCGTTGCTTGCTCCAGGATACAAATAGGCCTTTTCATAACTTCACTAACTCTCATTCCTTCTAACCTTCTCCTCATCTCATCGCCTATATCTCTTAAATTCTCTGCACCAACAAGTTTCAATATATCAGTCTTGCTTATTTCACCAATGAGATTCCCATGGCTAATTACTGGAGTACCAGAAATATTTTTTGAAAGAAAAAGATCCACAACTTGGTCGAGAGTAGAATCCCTAGAAACTCCAATTATGTCTGTGGTCATTAAATTTGATACTAAAAGTTTTTTTACCTTTCTCTTAAATTTTCGATAAATCTTGAGCTTGGGTTTTGTTTTCTCCTCTTTTTTTCTTCTAAAAATCTTTAGCATCTAATAATTATTTAATTTTAATGAAATAAAATTTGTGAGAAAGTTAAGACTAGAGGACATAAAGGAAATTAAAATTGAAAGAAAGGTTTTTGATGAGAGAACACTTTTTGCAATCTATAAACTAATAACAAAAGGTGCTATCAAATCTGTAGAAAGTTTGGTAAAGGAAGGAAAGGAATCTCTCATATTTTCGGCAAAAGACAAGCAAGAAAATTGGCTTGCTCTAAAAATTTATCGCACCCTACATTGTGATTTTAAATCAATGTGGAAATATCTTATCGTTGATCCTAGATTTAGTAGTATTAAAAAGGGTAGAAGGAGCGTAGTTTACAATTGGTGTAAAAGAGAATTTAAAAATCTGAAAATTGCTTTTGGAGTTGGAGTTAGTTGTCCTTTGCCCATAGCATTTTATGAAAATATTTTGGTGATGAAATTTATAGGTAAGAATGGCACACCAGCACCAAGACTGATTGATATGAGCTTAAGGAGAGGTGAGGCCGAGTATGTTTATAAGTTTGTTCTAGAAGAGATGAAGAAACTTTTAGAAGCTAGATTAATTCATACAGACCTTTCACCTTATAACATTTTAATCTGGGATAAACCATACTTGATAGATTTCAGTCAAGCTGTTACCCTAGAACATCCTTTTGCAAAAGAATTTTTTTCAAGGGATGTAAAAAACATAAATAGTTTTTTTAAGAAATTTGAGGTAAAGATTAAAGAATTAAAGATTGAATGATAGATTTTGTAAAGATTCCGGAAGAAAGGCTAAAATTTTTAAAAAAAGAAAAGAAATTCTTGGAAGAGTTGCAAAGGTTTTCTAATACAAAAATTAAGTTAAATGAGGAAGTTTACCTAGAAGCAGATGACCCATTAAAATTACTTAGAGTAAAAGAGGTGATAAAAGCTATTGGAAGAGGTTTTATGCCTACCGATGCCATGGATTTGCTCGATGAGAGTTATTATTTTTTAAGCATAGATATAAAGAGCTACGCTGGTAAATCTAGAAATAGGCTAACAACTTTAAAAGGTAGACTGATAGGAACTTGTGGAAAAACTAAGAAGATGATAGAAAGTTTTACCGATACAAAGCTAGCGATCTATGGTAAAACTATTAGTATAATCGGTAGATGGGAAGATGTGATAATGGCTAGAGAAGCTATTGAAATGTTGTTGCTAGGAAGAATGCATTCAACAGTTTATAAATTCTTGGAAAAGAAAAGATAATTTTTACTTACTAATGTCTTTTCTTAGTTAATTTTGAAAAGATTTGCTGAAGAAGTTTTTTCAAAAAATTATATTTGTAAAGATCATATAAAATAAAGGAAGAAATATGAAGGAAAAAATTATCACAGCAGAAGAATTAGCAAAGGACATGCGTGAGATTAGTGTAGCCGAATTTTTCGAGAGGAATAAACATTTTTTAGGTTATGAAAATCCTACTAAGGGATTGCTCACTGTAGTAAAAGAGGCAGTTGATAATAGTTTAGAATTTAGTACTGAAGCTGGAATTTTACCAGAGGTGAAGATTAAAGTTAAACAAATAACTGAAGATAGGTTTAAAGTTTTAGTCGAGGATAATGGGCCAGGAATTGTCAAAGAACAGTTACCGAGAGCATTCGCAAAGGTTTTATATGGCTCGAGATTTCATACATTAAAACAATCTAGAAGCTTGTTTGGTATAGGAATAAAGGGAGCTTGTCTTTATTCCCAGCTTACCACGGGTAAGCCAATAAAAGTTGAAAGTAGCAGTGGTAAAGGCCCTACCCACATTTTTGAACTGATGATAGACGTTGCTAAAAATGAGCCAAAGATAATCTCACATGCCACGAAAGAAAATCCGAGTGGATGGCGTGGTATTAAAATTGAGATGGAAGTTGAAGGTAGATATATTAGCGGTGGTCACTCGATATCAAATTACTTAAAACAAACTGCTATGGCAAATCCATTTGCAAAAATTAGTTTTGATGGACCTGATGGAAAAATTGTTTTTAAAAGAGTTACAAGAAAGCTACCACCAAGACCAAAGGAGATTAAGCCCCATCCTTATGGAGTTGAAATAGGTATTTTAAGAAGGATGTTAGCCGCGACAAAGGCAAAAAATATTGTTGCTTTTTTAAATACGGAGTTTAGCAGAGTTGGTAAGAGATCTGCCCAACAAATGTGTAAGAAAGCTAGGATAGAGTTTGATAGAAAACCACAATCTCTAACCATGGAAGAATCTGAAAAATTATATAAAGCTGTTAAAGCAACGAAGCTAATGGCACCACCAACAAATTGCCTATCCCCACTTGGAGAGGAGTTATTAATTGAGGGGTTAAAGAAAGAGACTGGAGCAGAGCACGTAGTTGCTGTTACCAGGACTCCCACAGTCTATAAAGGCCATCCCTTTGAAGTGGAAGTGGCTCTCGGGTATGGAGGTTCATTACCTGAAGAAAGTGCCCTATTGTTTAGATTTGCAAATAAGGTTCCCCTCTTTTATCATCAAGGCGATTGTGTTATAACTGAAGCTGTTAAAGAGGTTGATTGGCATCGGTATGGAATTTCCCAGTCTAAAGGTCAATTACCTGGTGGTCCTCTAGCTATTCTAGTTCACTTCGCTTCAGTTTGGGTACCTTTTACCTCAGAGGGAAAACAAGCTATAGCATGTTACCCTGAAATTTTAAAAGAAATAAAACTTGCTTTGCAAGATGCAGGAAGAGAATTAGCTAGGTACATAAGGAAAAAGGCTAAGCTAAGAGAAAGTATGTTAAGGAGGGAGATATTCGAGAGGTATTCCATAGTAGTTGCTGAATCTTTGGCGGAACTAACAGAGAAAGATAGAGAGGATATACTAAAAAAATTATTAGCTTACTCTAAATCCAACCTTCAACGAGAAGATAGAAAATCAGATTAATTTTCTTTCTACAATTATTTTTTCCAAAAATTCCTTATCTTTTGAAATATGTGCTCTACGACCTACTCTTATAGACTTAGTGTTATAAATTACACTATTCCAATCGAAGTTCACTTTTTCGATAAGATTTTTTATTTGCTCAAGTTTTAAGAGTGATTTTCCTCGAATAAATTTTCCAATGTTATCTTTGGATTTATTATTAATAATTTTTGCTATTTCTCGGTATCTAAGGTTCAAGGTCTCAAATAAACTTTTCCTAAAATTTTCCTCCAATTTTAAGTAAATATCAATTCTTTTCAAAACAACGTCGAATAACTTCTTTTTCCTACAAAGTAAACTAAATAAATTCATTTTCCATAGTTTTATGTAATTATCCCAACCTGTTACCTGTAAATACTCTCTATTTCTATTATCTTTTTTGATTTTTATTCGGTTAATTCCTTCTAACTCCAAACATTCTTTAACATAATTTCTATAGAAATTTTCAGTCTTTAAATTGAACGAAAATGTAACCATAATTATTCTTTTCCCATTAGGTATTTTTTCTACTGAAATGCTACCATCAGCAGCAAATTCCCCTCTTAAAAATGCTTGCCTTAAATTTTTAGATTGCTTAATTAAAGGTAAAGATGAGTTTATAACTTGTTGAAACACTCTTCTAAAGACAGTGAAACTAATTTCAATACGAGAGGTTTCTTTACCATGTTTATTTCCACGGTAAATATGTATTCTGTTTTTGGATATTTTTAATAATCTAGACCATTTTTCTTTTAACTCTTCTTCATTTCCATATTTATAAGTCAAAGAAAATAACATCTGAAACTTTTTAAGATTAAATCTATTCAGAAAGAAATTTAGCATAAAAACTATAATTTCACTATCTTTTGACACTAGGCAAACATTTCGAAAATTATTTTTAGCAAAATAACCATCTCCTAAATATAGTCCTATTCCTTCAGCAAATTCCTCATCTAGCTTAATGAATCTAGGAAAAATTATAGGAATGGGTTGTGACTGGGGTCCAAGATTTTCATTTATGTATGATACTTTCACCTTGTTATCATTAAGATTTTCTATAACCGCTTTCTTATCCTTTAGCGCCTCTCTTGCAATTCCTACCAAATCTAATCTCATTTTATTCATAATCATAATTAAAATTTGTTTTTAGAATTTACCTATTTTTCGAAACACCTCCTTTCCAGTGAAATAGAGTGAAAATAAAAAATAAGGAAAATTTTCCAAAAAAGAGAAAAAATATTAGCTAATTTCACAAAATAACTAATAAAATCTTTATTTATTTAAGAGGCAACATAGATATCTTTGTGGATTTGAAAGATTATGATAAACTAAATTTCATATAAAATACACCTAAAATAAATTATGGGATTAGTTTTTGTTTAAGAGAGTGTGGGAAAAATGAAAGTAGCAAAGGAAAAACTTAAGAAGTTAGGAGAGAAAGTTTTAGACGATATAGAAAGTGGTAAGAATCCTAGCATAGACATACCTTTAAGAACCCTGAGCAATGTAGTTTATGACCCAAAAACATGTAGCTTAACCCTTGGCAAAAAATCAGCAAAAAGGTTTTTATTTAATATAGCTCATGCAAAAAAGTTCACTCAAACCACCATGGTAGCAGCATTTTGTAATCAATTGTTAAAAGAGGGATTACATACAAGCTTGAGAGACATGTTTTATGCTTTGAAGAGAACCTTTCCAAATTCAGATGAGAACACATTTGAGGAAGAAAATCAATCTAACAGTGTATTAGTTGATTTAGAGGTTACTCTCAATACTTTGAGAGAACAGCTAAATCTTGCAGCAGATGTTAGAGGTAAGATGGTTGGAAGGATACTCATCAAAGATCGTGGAGATACCATAAACTGTTCAAGGATGGGATCAGGCGGATGGGGCATTCCTAGTGTTGTAGAGGACATCCAATTTAAAAAAATTGACGCAAATTTTATTCTTGTTGTGGAGAAAAATGCACTTTATGAGAGATTAAACGAAGATAAATTTTGGCAAAAATATAAGGCTATTCTAATCACTGTACAAGGTCAAGCAGCCAGAGGAGCAAGAAGACTAATTCAAAGACTATCTTTGGAGCAGAAACTTCCAGTTTATGTAGTTACTGACGCAAACAGCTGGGGATGGTACATCTATTCTGTAATTAAATATGGTAGTATTTCACTCGCTCATGTCTCTGATAGACTGGGTACGCCAACTGCAAAATTTCTCGGAATGACAATTTCTGATATTGAAAGATTTGGATTACAAAACTTCACTGAAAGAGCTACTGAAGTGGATATAAAAAGAGCACAAGAAATGTTAAAATACGAGTGGTTTAAACACCCTGCATGGCAAAAGGAGCTAAAGCTATTAATTCAGAAGAAAATTAAGGCCGAAATAGAAGCTCTATCGGGAAGAGGTTTACGATTTGTGACAGAAACTTATCTTCCCACCAAGATAGAAAATCAAGAATTCTTACCATAAATTTTTATTATAAAATTAAAAGTAGTAGAACTGTTGTAATCATCGATGTC
>JASEGN010000090.1 GCA_030018055.1 Candidatus Aenigmatarchaeota archaeon
AAGAGGGAAAGGTTGATTACTGTAAAAGAACAGATCGAAAATCCTCACAAGGAATATGTGGACTATGCTACCTATCGAAAATGGAAAGGGTAGTAAAAACTAGAAACAATACTATTTATAAGCTTTTTCTAAGTAGATTAACATTTACATCTTCTCTCTTTGAAACCACTCTCATTTCTTCGGTTGTTTTATTTTCTAAAGCCTTTTCAAGTTGTGTCATAATTATTACATAAATTTAACTTTTCCAGATAAAAATCTCACCTTATATGAATAATCTCTCCAACTTTTGGTAATTTAACCCTTATCCTAGAGAATTTTAACAATCTATAAAATAGATAAGGATATTCTGTATGAATTGGAATTAAAGTTTTCGGCTTTATTACTCGAGCGATTTTTATCAGATCTTCTCTGGGAGCATGTCCAGAAGCATGTGCTTGTACCATAGGTAAATTAAAATGCTCCAACCAATTAAGCATACGATTAAAATCAATCTCAGCCTCTTCATCATGAGGCTCACTCAATGAATAAATATATCTACTTCCTAAGCTAGGCTTAACGTCTATCAATTCCTTTAAATCGAAGAAATCGCAGTAAAGTACAACATCTTTCTGCCTTGCATTTACGTCTTTGAAGCATATAGCATTATTTAAGTTCAAAAACTTCTTCTCCCATTTATAATACTCTTGCTCAACTTCCTCAACAGCTATATTATCGAAAGCAATTTTACCCCAACCAGCTCTATGAATGTAGATTAAAATATTTTCATCCGTAATTTTTGGTATAGCCAATTTTTTATCCTGCTTTAGAGTCTCCAAAAGATATGCTTGCTTAGTTGTTATCGCTAACTTCCTATGAGTTTCTTTACAAGCTTGATAGAAAGAATTAAACCTATCTACATCTCTTAAAGGAAAATTTACCAGTACTAACTCTTTAGTCCTAGAAATAACCTCTTTAACTCTTTGCTTTACTTGCCATTCCGCTAGTCCTCTTTCTCTTTCATTTATTCTCGTACCTTCAATTATTAGAATGTCAGGCTTAGCCTCTACAGCTTCATTTATAAAATCATAAGTCATCTGTTTCTTCGGACCATGCATTCTCAAATCTCCAGTATAAGCTATCGTGACATTGGAGCAATAAATGATGAAGCTGTAATTTCCTGGAATAGAGTGATCACAATGGATGGGAACAACTTCTGTTGAACCAATTTTAATTTTATCACCAGTTCTAAAAGTGTGAAAATTTCTTTCATATTCTGGTTTTTTTATCCTATCAACAAAGGCCTCTCTATAAGTATGAAAATCCTGGCCAAATCTAGCAAAGCTCGACTCTTGGGCAGCTTTCAAAAATAGCTTACAAGTTTCTCCACAGTAGATTGGTATATCTTTGTGTAAAAAGGCTATGTTCCAAGAGTGATCAGCATGCGCATGAGAAAGAAATACACCATCTATATTTGGCGTAATCGTTGGTTTTCTACTCATTTGTTTGAGGTAATCATCTCTGTAGATTCCTTCCATCTCTGGCAAAATTCCAAACTCGAGAAAATCTCCCAGACCATTAACAATTCTAGGCTGTAAAAACTCTGAGAAGTATTTTTTAGCTGTGGAGAAGCTAAAACCAAAATCAAAAAACAGTTTTGTGTCTCTATCTTCTAGAAAAATTTTATTTCCACCTATTTCATTAACTCCACCGAAGAAAGTAAGCCTCATACAATTAATTAACCATTAAATCAATAATTTTTATAACATGTTAAATGAAATAGTTAAAGTAATTTGAAGAATACGCGGAATTGCAATCAAATAGCTACTTCATCCCAACAACTATGAATGCATGATCTTTTTGATAAGGATCTAAGGTAACAAAATCTAAGATTTTAAATCCATCTTCTTCTAACCTTCTTCTAGTTTCTTGATAAACCAATTTTGGAGGTTTTATCACATTTATGCTTCTACTTTTAATTGCAACGGCTGCGCAGCTACCTGGCTTTAAAAATCTCTTACAATTTCTAATAAAAATTTCAACTTCCTGAGGGTCGGCTATGTCACAATAGACAAAATCAACTTTTTCTAGGATTAAATTTTCATAATCTTCGATTTTTCTGCAATCTGCAAGTATTGGAACGATATTACCTCTAGCTTTTGATACACATATCAAATCTCTAATTGGTCTATCGCCGATATCGACGCCATAGATAATCCCCTCCTTCTCTATAACATCACTAAGATGACTTGCCGTCGTGCCACTACCTACACCTAAGTACAGAATTCTCCAACCCTTCGTTAAAGGAAACGTTTTTAATCCACGTTTAATTGCAGCTGCAGGCTTAGACCTCCAACAATCCCACAGGCGATACTCTTTATCTTTAACCCTTACTAGTTCTTCTCCATAAACTCTTTCACCAGGAACTAAGTTAATGGTAGCCAATTTTCCATCAATTTTATAAATACCAAAAAACTTTGTTTCTTTAACCCCAACCAAACAACCACCTACATAAATTTAAATTCTTGTGAATAGTTAAAGTAAAAAAGATTTAAAAAGTTTACTTTTATCATACAATTATGGCAAATGGTTTATGCTCGCCCACATTAAAGTTAGAAAGTCTTCTTTTTGATATAGATGGTGTAATAGTTGATCGTGAAGAGGCAATCAATACAAGTTGGAAAATATGGAAAATATCCTTAATGAAACATATACCCCAAATTTCTCAATCAGAATTACCAAAAATAATAGAGTTTATCCGTAGTGGAAAGGCAAAAGATACAGTAACACAATTTTTACATCAGCA
>JASEGN010000091.1 GCA_030018055.1 Candidatus Aenigmatarchaeota archaeon
GATTACAGGGAAAGGGTCGCAACCTTAGCTCCATTAGCTGATTTGAGCGATGGAATGATGAGAACACTTTCTATCGTAGTTTTAAACCAACCAATTAAGCAATATGATATAGTAAAATTTCAGGGAAATAAAACCTATGGGTATGTAAAAGGTTTAGAAGATAAGGGATTGATAAAAACCCAGAAATATGGCAGGACAAAGCTCATTACAGTTTCGAGTGAGTTTGAAAGATATTTTGGAAAGGATGTTGAAGAGATAAAAAAAACTTTAGCTGGTAAAGTTCAAAAATAAAAAGATAGTCTATGCACTTAGCTCCTTACCATTCTCATTTTTAAAATAAATCACTCTTATTATAGCTATAGATAAGCTTCCTGTACGTAACCATTTCTTCCAACGACAGTGTTCGTACCTATAATCTGAAAAACCTTTGTCTAAAATGTAAGCCCATACGTTGTAGCATCCAAATAATTCATATCTCACATTATCACCCTCTACATGAACTTTAAGAGCATCTTTAGGGTATTTCGAAATCTCAGTTCTAGCTAAAGCAATTGAATCTACCACTGGCTCTATCATCTCCCATAAGTACTTCTCAAATACTAATTTCATTATCTCACGCAAGCGTCTGTCAAACTCTCCATATGAAATATTTATGAATGACTTGTATTCAGAAGGCTTATCAGATGGTTTTATATGGAAAGAATATCTGGAGACGCCCAATTAAATTTTCAGGTATTTTCCTATCATCACTATCTTCGGTGAAAAATATTGTTGGTAGTAATTCTATACCTTCTGATAGGATGAGAAGCTTAGCCTATATTGATCGTCTTCTTTGTCACTTAGCCATCTTTTCCCACCATAATAGCTACACCGAAGGCCATATCTCTCGAGTGTTGGTGACAATGTCTTTAGTATTTTATTTTCCAACCTCTCGTAAAGAACGTTTTCGATTAATTCAACCTCTTTTTTATCCTTTATGACAAAATCTCTCCATTCAAATATTCGCTCGGATGTTCGCATTTCATGTGCCAACTGAGAGAAACTAATTTCATCTATATTTTTCAATAATGATGGGAAAAGTACTGTAGCTTTCTTCAGTATTTCTTCCTCTGACATACTAAGAAAAATAATAAATTAAATATTTAAACCTTATGTGAAACATGTTGAAGTGGAAGCAACTCTATATAGGTGATTTTGTAACTAGTTTGAGTGAAATACTAAATCTTTCCTCAAACAAGAAAGTGTATAGACTCGGAGCGTTCACTTATTTCACCAACCATGTTTGTTAACATCATTTCTCTTATCTTCTTCATATCTGTAGTGTGGCCTAGTACAAACATCAATTTTACTAATGCAACTTCTGGCAACCAATCACAACCATGCCCAATAACACCGACTTGACTAAGCAATCTACCAGTCAGATAAACGTTAAGATTTATTCTTCCATACAAAGTTTGTGGTACAATAACAACTGGAATTCCAGAATCAATCAAAGATTTCAAAGCTGGTAATAAAGATTTTGCAAATCTATCATTAGTTGGATTCACAGAAACATGCCCTAAACCAGTAGCAGCAATTACTATGCCATCATAGAACTTACCTAAAGTTTCAATTAATTCTGGCTTCATTCCAGGATGGAAATAGATTAATCCAACATTTGGATTTATTTTCAAATCCAATTTTAATTTCCTTTTCCCCCTTTTTCTAAAATCATCTCTCAGGTATTCTATCCTCTTTTCTAAATACCAAACTTTCGCAAATGGCAAAACATTAATGCTTCTAAAAGTATCCCTCCTACTAGTATGCATCTTCCTAACCCTAACCCCAGAATGAACATAACAAAAATCATCACTCTCGCTACCATGCATACAAACACAAACTTCAGCCAGGTTAGAATTAGCGGCTGTAATTACAGCAGATAATAGATTCATCTCATTATCGCTAGAGCCACGATCAGAGCTACGTTGAGCACCAACTAAAACTACAGGTATTGGCAAGTTTTGAAGCATAAAACTTAGAGCAGCTGAAGTATAGTGTAAGGTATCAGTACCGTGCATCAAGACAATACCATCATTACCAACTTTAATTTCTTTTGCAGCTTCTCTTGCTATAATTTTCCAATGCTCTGGTGTGATGTCCTCTGAAAATAGGTCAAACAACTTCCTTCCTTTTATGTTAGCGATTTCCTTTAGCTTTGGAAAAGAAATTAGTAAGTCGGCTGGAGAAAATGTAGGAAAAACAGCACCAGTTTTATACTCTACACGACTAGCCAGTGTGCCTCCGGTTCCCAAAATGGAGACAGTTGGTTTGGTTAGATCCATTTTCAATTTAATTTTGCTTGGTTTAAATTCAATGGGTTTTCCTTTCTTAAGCAATTTAATTCTCACATTTTTATCAAACTTGATGCCTATGTTATATCCGTTCTCTAACTTCACAACAAGACAATTAACATCTCCAAGTTCTATCCGAGGCATTAAAATTCCTGTATATTCCACTTTATCCTTTGTGATACGTACTTTATCTCCTATGTTTATTCCTTTCTTTTCAAGGTACTCTTGAATGTGTCTAGGATATGTCAAAAAAGTCACCCAACTTCGGAACGATACAAAGTATCACAATATATATATATATATGGAAAAAGAAAATAATAAATTGAAAGTATGAAAAAGGAACTAATTGTAGTAAGTTTGCTTGTAATATCACTTCTAGTAGCATCGGTAAGCGCACAAATAACACCATTAAAAACTAAAATTTGGGAAGAAAT
>JASEGN010000092.1 GCA_030018055.1 Candidatus Aenigmatarchaeota archaeon
GAAACAATTGCAAATTCTAAAGCATTTTCTTTAATAGGTGGTGGTGATTTAGGTGTTGCAATAGAAAAACTTGAAATTGAAAAAAATAAGTTCTCTTATATCAGCCTAGGTGGTGGTGCTTTAATTACTTATCTATCAGGAGAGCCTATGCCTGGAGTTGAAGCTATTAAGAAGTGACTAATTATTGAAAACAAAAAATTCTAAAAGTATTATTTAAGATCCTTTTATTTTCACTAGGATGACGGTTACTTATAACCTCTTCTTCCCGTCTAATAATAGTTTATTTTTATACCTAGAAACTAAAATTATTAAAATTTTAGAGACGGATTACAGAGGCAGAGTTTATTGAGGTTTTGAAATTAACAGTG
Source organism: Candidatus Aenigmatarchaeota archaeon (assembly GCA_030018055.1). GTDB lineage: Archaea > Aenigmatarchaeota > Aenigmatarchaeia > CG10238-14 > SCSR01 > JASEGN01. The sequence goes on from JASEGN010000092.1 coordinate 369, forward strand.
CTCCGAAAATTTACTTAAGATTTCTTTTTCACAACCAGAATAGGTCCAGATTTTCCTACAATTATGACCCTCTCTTTTGGTTTAATAATTTGGTCTGACTCAGCTTCCCAATATTCACCTGCATACATAACATATCCCTTCTTCCCTCTTGTTATTTTCCCTACTGCTATAGCCTCTTCTCCTATTAATTCTCCTACCTTTGGTTTTTTCCTCCTTATTTCAATAACCTTTTTTAAGGCAAAAGCTAAAAAAACTCCAAATACGATTGAGGGCGCAACTACAGCTGCTATCATGGATTTTTGAAATTCTTCTGAAATAAAATATCGTGGAAAAGTTGTTGGTATCAAGAGTACGCTTCCTATAATTATTGCGATGATTCCTCCCCCACCGAGAATTCCAAAGCCAGGGGTATTTAATTCAACTAGTATTAAAGCAGCGCCAAAAATTAACAGAAAAATTGCTAGGATGTTGACATTAAAGCCTAGGCCTAGTAAACCCAAAACAATCAATACAACCCCTGCAATTTCACTTCCTACCCCTGGGGATGAAACCCCAAAAATTATCGCATAAATTCCAATTAATAGGAATAATGAAGCTAGCAAAGGATTAGATATCAAATTTAAAAATTGTAATTTTGGGGAGGGACTAAATTTAGCTACCTCTGCATCAGCTGTATCCAAAGTCTTTGGTATGGTGCTTATATTTAAGCCATCAACTTGTTGTAATAATTCCTCTATACTTGGAGAAATGAACTCGATTACTTTAATATCTTTAGCTTGCTCTGGGTTTAGGTTTAGATTTTCTGTTATGAAAGCTTTGGCTGCAGTTTCATTTCTTCCATAAGTTCTCGCCCTCTCAGCGATGAATGTTGTTAATGCATTTATTATTTTGCTTTGATTTAATGGAATAACACCTCCTGAGGATATTTCTACGGGTTGAGCAGAGCCTATAACTGTGTGAGGAGCCATAGCTGCGACGTGTGAGCTAATCAAGATTAAAGTTCCAGCTGACCATGCAGTCGCTCCTTTTGGATAAACATAGCTTATTACAGGAATTTTAGCTCTATCCATTAGCTTTATTATCTCTAGGGTTTCATCAACCCCTCCGCCAGGTGTGTCCAAGGTTAGTATTATTGCTTCTGCATTTATAGACCCAGCATAATCTAAGCTTGACTTAAAAGTTTCGAGTGTAGCTGGCGTGATTACACCATTCATCTCGACAACTAGCACTACCTTAGCCTCTACAAATTGAGGATTAAGGATGAAAAGGAAAATCAAAATACCTATCAGTAACTTTAGCATAAATATATTGTTGCTGTTAACTTTAAATTCAAAATGGGAATTCAAATGGAATTTCCTCTTCTTCACCAGCTTCTTCTTTTCTTACTCTTTCTACCCGTTTCTTTTCAACTGGCTTTTCCTTTTTTCCAGATACTTGCATAGCTTTAGTTAACCCGGCTATGGCACCAAATGCTGTAGATGGAACTACTATTAAGTTCTTTTCTCTCGCAACTTCTGCTAATGTTTGTAGCTCCCTTAATTTTAATGCTGCTGGAATTTTTTGATAAAACGACGCTGCTTCAGTCATCTTTTTACTTGCCAGTAGCTCACCCTCAGCAACAATTATCCTTGATCTTTTTTCACGCTCAGCTTCTGCTTGCTTAGCGATAGCTCTCAACATTTCCTCTGGTAGAGCAACATCTTTTATAGTTACAGCAGATACCTTTATACCCCAAGCATCTGTTGCTGCGTCTAGAATACTTTGGAGTTGCTTGTTTAATTTTTCTCTTTCCGAGAGCAAAGAATCTAGCTCTACTTGACCCAAAACATCTCTTAAGGTTGTTTGGGCTAATAAACTTGTGGCAGCTTTATAATTTTCTACTTGGACTATCGCTTTCTCAGGGTCAAAAACCCTATAATACACTACTGCATCAACATCTACAGTAACATTATCTCTTGTAATTACCCTTTGCTTCATAACATCTATAACTCTAGTTCTCAGGTCAACCTTTATCATTGAATCGATTATAGGAATTATTAGAAATATTCCTGGCCCTTTTATACCAAGCAATCTACCAAGTCTAAAGATTACTGACCTTTCATACTCTCTCACTATCTTAATTGCACTTGCAAGAATTACTACAGCAACTACAATGGCAGCGTAAAGAGCTAAATCTAGCATTTTCCTACCTTATATTTATTGGAAAACCTATTTAAAAATAAATAACAATAACTCAGATTTAAAAAGTTATATTTTAAAATATTATCATGAAAGGTTTGTTGTCAGTCGCAGTTTTTGCGGTATTGTTAGCTGTTATATTAGTTTCTGCTAGCGAGTATACTCAGGATAAATTCTTCATCAGACCTGGGGAAAATTTTA
>JASEGN010000093.1 GCA_030018055.1 Candidatus Aenigmatarchaeota archaeon
AGATCACCTGGTTTCCGGTCTTGTCCCAGTGATTTCAGGCACTTTCATACCTTGCCCCACACTCTTTCGAGCTATGGGCTTTTTGCTTTCGCTATGGTTTCGTGCTTTTAACACTTAACCTTACCACTGAGACAAACTCCTTGCCCCGTTTTTCAAAACGGATGTTAGGACACTGTAAGCTATCCATCGTACTCTTAGCTCACGCTAATTTCCTTTTGAATAGCACCTTTCGTGCCCTAACTGACTATATCTACTTGGTTTCAAGTTCTTTTCATCCCGCTTTCGCGGTACTTTTCAGCTTTCCAGGTGATTAGCTGGGAGCGCAGAAGTAAATTTAAACAACAAAAATTTTAATTTAACCTGTTTGCTTTTTTCGAAACAATTTAAGTCAAAAAATTTTTTAGATTCCTTCCGCGAAGTTGTCATAATTTTTTTGTGTTTCAAAAATTCATGAAAATTTACATTATTTTCTTCAAAAATTCTTAATAATTCACGGAGTAATGAAAGGCTGTTATTCCCTATACAAACAGAGGGGACATTTCCTGTAATTGTGCAATGCCCATCGAAATTCATTACACCTTTTACAAACCACAATTCTAATTCTCTTTTTTGTTGTAGTGATGGTTTTGTTAACAATCTCTCGTCTTTCTCTGGAAATTTAAGAATTGGTGGTTCTGTCACTATTTTATCTTTTTTACCAATCGGCATATCACATATCATTAAAAGAAAACGTGGGATAACTTGAATCCTTGTGTGAATAATCCATGCATTTGCATTTTTACATTTTTTCACAGGTAAGATTACATTAAACGTATCTTTTATCCATCCTGCAACCATTTCTACATTCTCTCTTTCTTGGTCAGCTAATTGCCAATCTAAGGAAGTAGATTTTGGTATTTGGGATAGACAACCATCAGCTGCATGAGCACCTATGAAAGCAGATAATTCTGGTGTAAGCATTTTTGGAACATTATGGACATCACCAGTTCTACCACTTCTTATTCTATTGACCAACGAATTAATTTTTAATCTTAACTTAACATTGTTGTTATTCATGGAAACTAATTTGTCCAATACCCATAAGGGTATAGGATGTGGTCTAGGGAATCTATGACCACACCATGCCTGCACGCTATTTGTATTTACATTCATTTTTCTTGCAAAACTTCTGTTGGAAATATGTAGTTCGTCGATAAGTTGTTCTGTTATTTCATTTAATTCTATAGAATCAGGAATAGCTCGAAACGCAGATTTTTCTCTCCTAAATTCTGGATCTAATTTCAGTACGTCGATTATGGGCCACATCACTATCACTTAATGTATATATTTTTTTTCATATATTTAAATATTTCGCCACTTAAATATATACTTTCAGCTAATCACTTTCTGTCAGCATACTACTTCGCTATCGGACTTCGGGAATATTTAGAGTTGGATGTTGATTCACCCAGATTCCCACTTCCAATCCAGGAAATGATACTCAGGATACCTGGAATCTTCCTTCTTTCCTTCCTCTACGAGGCTATCACTCTCTAAGGCAGAGCATTCCAGCTCATTTCAAGTCAAAAAGTTAGAAAGTACCCAGGTCCTACAACTCCACATCCTTTTTACCTTATCGATAAAAAGTTCGGTTTGCTCTTTGCTGCTTTGGGTCGCCCCTACTTACAGCATCTCGATTGATTTCTTTTCCTACGCCTACTAAGACGCTTCAATTCGGCGCGTTCCTCTTCCCCTCGGAATAACCCTTAACGGGTTGTGAATCACATTCATGAATGTTGGGGTCAAAGCCAGCATGCGGTTAACCCAACCTTATCGCAACTTGCTACACACTTCATCAGTTCCGAAGCCAAGCTATCCACCAAGTAGAGTGGTGTTGCTAGACCTTCTTGACCAGCCCAAGCCTATGACAGTCTCATTTTAATGGTTTCATGCGACAGTTCGCTCTTCATCCAATCAGACGCTGTCAGTGTAATCATTAACCTCGACTCTTAAACCCATATCAATAAATATGGATTAGCATTATAACATGCTCACAAGGTGTCCTAGTTCATCATTGGTCAGAAATAGAAACGATGCTCATCGCTAAGAAAAGGTCCAATGCAGCTATTCTGTCTGCATAAAGACACCGTATAATAATATAGTGGTAAGTATTTATAAAGCTTTCGGTACCGGGTACCGAGGTACCGAGTTTTTAATTCATAAGTAAAATTGAAATAAAAATATATTTTTAAAATTACATTAGACTATCTGCTTAATCCTTTTTGATAAAAAGTGCTAATTTCCATTTCTGATAACACTCTATCGTAAATTATGATTTCATCCATTGTTCCATTTAAAAAGCTGTTATAAAAACGAGCAATTCTAACACCCTCCCCTGTAGCTGAGCCAGAGGTTACTGTTAGTAAACCAGATGAAATGTCAGAAGCATCTAGTATGCCATTTACATAAATTTTTCTTTCTTTTGTTGTTGCATTCCATGTAAATGTTAAATACCACCATTTATTTGCTGAAAGAAATGTATCGCCAATTAAATCGTCATAAAAGAAGGCAAAATATGGTTTGCTATTTCTTCTAACAATATGTAACCATCTATCACCACTAGATTCATCGCCACTTTCAACCAATCCTTTATTTTCTACATCCTCATCATTAAATTTGATCCACTGAAATGTCATTAAAGTTTTATTTATCTTCTTACAATAAAAAGTTATGAAAGAAC
>JASEGN010000094.1 GCA_030018055.1 Candidatus Aenigmatarchaeota archaeon
ATACGTATGTGTTAGCGACATGAATCAAGCTTTAAGAAAATACCATAAAATTCGTGGAATAAAAAACGCGAATTACTAGATATATATCAATTAGCAGAGGAAGAAGCAAGTAATTTAGAAAAAGAAATTGAAGATGATCCTAGAATTGGGGATATTGATTTTGTTAAAAAGACTTTTTATTTACCACATTGGCCATTCTAGAAGTTGAGGTAATTCGCAAATTATTCAATATTAAAAAGTATTGTGCTAGTTATCTAGAGTTAAAATTGTCTCTTCTATGAATAAGTATAGGATTATTTTGGAATTTGAATTTTTTTAATCCTCCAAAAGAGTATCTTCATCTGAATAAGCAGGGCTACATGCACACAAAAATATCAATGGTTTTTCGCCTACATTAGTTATTTTATGCCTTTTTCCAGGAGCGATATAAATTGCTTGTTTCTCAGCTACTTCACTTTCCTTACCTTCTATATTCATTAACCCTTTACCATCTAAAATGTAATAAATTTCTTCCGATTTTTTGTGTAAGTGATACTGAGTTACTTGCCCTGGTTTAAGTAAAGCCTCAGCTAAACTTAGGTTAAGTGAATGAAAGTACTCCCTAATCTCAGATTTATCCTTGGTAACAAAGGCTTCTAGTTTATCCCTATATCTTATTTCCATCTCAATCCTCCAACTTCATTTTTAATTCTTCGGCCATGCTTAAGGCCTTCTTGGCTAATTCATCGCTAATCCTACCAGCTTCTACATGTTTAGCTAGCTTTTCCCGATCTCTTATGGCTACCCTACCATCAACCCATCTTACAACATCAATCTCTAAATCTACGTATCTAATTTTACCAGGATAAAATTCTATTGGTGTGTTAATGTTATAGTATTCCCCTTTGGGTTCGTCAGCTTTAGAATAATAAGTATGCTTAAGCGTCCAATCTCCCTCCTTTGCTCGGGTTATAGCATAATCACCCTCTTCCTTAGGTATGTCCAATCCATCATATTTACTTCGACCGTTGTGTATAATTCTTTTTAAAGTTAAACTGGGTTGATCTGAATCAAATTCCATTATTTCACCCTTTGAAAGGGATATTACTTCATCCAACTTAACATGATCTATATCTAACACTTTCCCCTTTTCAAAATTATCTAATATGAATCTTTTCTCTAAAGTATCTCCGATAGATTCTCTTCTCTCAGGGTACCTAGCCAATTGTTTTTCCATCAAATCCACATATTCCGAAGCAATTATCCTTAGGCGATGGTGATTTCTAACTGTTGGTAATGCTCTACTTCTTAACTCATCCAAAGCCAATTTTGAAAGATATGGAAATTCCAGGTCAAGATAATCGATTTGTTCGTATTTTCTTTTTCTAATTATCATGTCAGGTAATCTTTCTCTTAATGCTTTAGTTACAAGCTCCAGTTGCTCAGCCTCGCCTCTGAGCAAAATGCCTTGTTTATCTTCTGTATCTTCCATGCTTACTCCTACAGGTCCAGCAGCATAAAGCTTTTTGTACCAATGAAATCTTTCAGCAATTTCAGGAGAAGGTTGAACTATAGAAAAATTGTATTCAGTAAAAAGTTGAGTTGTGGCTGTTGCATATATTCCTCTTATTTTTCCGAATACTTTACCTTTCATAACCTATTCCATCTATTTTTATGTAATTGTTTTTAACTTCTGTCTTTACACCAAGTATTTTCTCAACCAACCAAAGCAACGTATCAACATGCTCTGTTATTTTTGGTACTCGATATTCACTTCTTCCATCTGCAAGAGCACAATAAATTATCAGTTGATCTGCCAGGTAGCGATCGACCGTAGCTTTAGTTTTTAAATCCTCAAGTAAATTTTCTGCAACATACTTACCAATAGCTTCAGCTGTTCTTCTAGGTTCACCAGCCCTATCTGAGCCTATTATACAGCCTGTACTGGTCTTTGCGTATAATGCCAAAGTAGCTCCAGGCTGTATTGCTGTAGTATCGTACAAGGTTTCTATCTTTGCATCGGAAGTTGGTTTTAATATTGATCTACATTCCTTAGCCATCCTCTCACTAACTTTTCTTTCCTTCAAATGAGAAGCCAAAGCAATACCTTCAATTTTTACCAAGTTTCCTTGTTCGGTTAGCTTTAGTGGTTTAAGCTTTTTTACGGGTTCGGCACTTACCTTAATAATTCCATTGCCCTTAGGGACATAGCCAGGTCTTTCAATTTCTAAGTCAGCATACAAACCCATCTTTTTTAGAGTTGGAAATAGCACATATTTCATGTGATAGGCACTTGGAGCAAAATCTTGAAATAGTCCTCCAGTAATTTTAAATTTTAATTGCTTATCTGTAAAACAAGCTAATGGCAATACACTAGAAGCTAACATGGTAGTTGAGCCAGCAGTACCAATGTCCCTTTCATAATATCCACCTTTTAAACGATTTCCAGGTTTGAATAGAATTTCCCTTGACCCAATTTTTGCTCCTTCTAGTTTGCCATCGCATACCTCTGCACATGCCTTTACTGCTTCTAGGTGTTGAGCCCTTAAGCCTGGTTTATCACGCTTTGCCCTTATATTTTCAATGTAAAGTTCTTCCTTGAGTAACGTTGCGAGACTAACTGCTGATCTAACTATAGTTCCACTTCCAGAGTGCTCACTACCATCGATGTGAATCATATTTATAGTTATGATTAAAATTTTTAGTGTTTTTTATTCAATTAATGGTAAGGTATT
>JASEGN010000095.1 GCA_030018055.1 Candidatus Aenigmatarchaeota archaeon
CTTCTAATTAACTTGGAAGCTTTAATCAAGCATTCACTTTTTCCAACCATTTCCGCATTTTTTATTATTGATAATGCATCTGCTAATGGGTCTTGGAGCATAACATCACTAATTTTGTTTATTTAAATATTAAGAAAATAAAATAAGTAAATATTATGAAAGAAAAAATCACAATATCACTCATAAAGGCCGATATCGGGTCTGTAGCAGGACATCATGTTGTTCATCCCAAGCAGCTAGAATTAGCAAGAGAATTACTGGAAAAAGCAAAAAAGGAAGAGAAAATAATCGATTACTACGTGTTCAATTGCGGTGATGATTTGGGACTTTTAATCACTAGTACTAAAGGTGAAAATTCCCCAGAAATCCATGAATTAGCCTGGAATACTTTCAAAGAAGTTACAGAAAGAGTTTCAAAACCCTTGAAGTTATACGCAAGTGGGCAGGATTTATTAATTGAAACATTTTCAGGAAACATTAAGGGAATGGGACCTGGGGTAGCAGAAATGGAAATTGAAGAAAGACCAAGTGAACCATTTGTCATATTTGCAGCCGATAAAACAGAACCGGGGGCATGGAATTTACCACTTTTTAGAATGTTTGCTGATCCCATGAACACAGCTGGATTAGTGATAAATCCTAATCTGCAGAAAGGATTTACTTTTCGTGTTGTTAATGTTATTAAAGGAGAATATGTAGATTTATCTGCTCCACGTGAAATGTATGAGCTGCTCGCATTAATAGGAACTACAGGTAGATATGTGATTGAAAAAGTTTTTAGCAACTTTGATAACTCAATAGTTGCGGTTTGTAGTACAACACGTCTATCACTAATAAAGGGGCGCTATGTTGGTAAAGATGACCCAGTAATGATAGTAAGATGTCAAATGAACTTTCCAGCCGTAGGAGAAGTATTGGCGCCATTTGCTTTTCCACATCTCGTAGCAGGTTTTTGTAGAGGCTCGCATTATGGTCCATTGTTGCCAGTAAGCTTGAAAGATGCTAGATGCACATTCTTCGATGGACCTCCAAGAGTAATCGCACTTGGATTTCAACTTTGTACCGGTAAATTAATAGGATTAAATGGTAAGGAACCAGCAGATTTGTTTGCTGATGTAGCATTTGATGAGGCTAGAGAAAAAGCTTTAGAAATAACAGAGTATATAAGAGGACATGGAGAATTTATGCCTGCTCGACTAGGTCCCGAAGAAATGGAATATACTTCGTTGCCAGAAGTATTAGAAAAACTAAAAGATAGGTGGGTTAAGGAATAGGTATTAAAAGAATTATTAGTGAGAGGATAACCATTTTAGTTTAGCTTCCCTTATACATTGTGCTCTTTCTTCTTTTATTTTTTGACGAAAGTTTCTAACTAATTTAACAACATCTGCCCACTTCTTGTCTTTGATCCAAAGAGCTAAATCTCTTACCTCAATTTTTTCTCTATGATGTAAAGGTAATTTTTGAAGTAAATCAAAAAATTCATTTTTATGAGTAATTGATAACTCTGTAAAACCTGAAGAAAGAGTAGAAAGTATGGGATTGTAATTTATTTCTTTAAGTTTCTGATAGAGATCATCTAAGATGCCTTTATCTTTGGATTTCACCCGTAGGATAAAATATATGCATTTTCTCATGGGTTTGGAGCTTAATTTAACATATCCTTCTGCATCAAAGTAACCAGCAAAAAATGCTAAAAACTTATTCACGTCACGCATTATCTCTGAAGGTATTGTCTTTGGTTTCTCAATAAGAAAATCAAATGTAGAATTTACATCAACGTATACTTCCCAACTATAGGTTCTAGCTTTTAAAAATCTTTTTTTAAATCTTTGTGGAGGTTTCCTGGGGATTACCATAACTTTCCCATACTTATCGAAGAGAGCATGCATTAATTCTATCATTGCAGGATGGGTAGTACTCACTGAAATTCTTATCCGTTTACTACTTCGTTTGTTTACCGTAAGATCACCAGCTCTTAATCCAAGCAAATAGGACGCTTCAATCGGGTCGCCTGAAAATGGGGCTTTAGAGTATTTCGTCCTAAATTGCACATCCCGCCTTTTTATACCATGTTTGAGAAGGCGCTGTCTTACAGCTTCATAACTTAAACCATATTTTTCTGCAATTTCCCTTATAGTTCGTTGTCTTTTAACATAGAGTGTAATAAGTCTCTTTTTAGTAAGAATACGATCTCTTAAGCGTCCTAATAAAATCATGCTTGGCCTTGTAGGAATTCCAAATTTCATTAACCAATAACGAACAGTTCGTTCATCCACACCTAATATCTCTGAAATTTTTCGCAAAGAAAGTTGATTTTTTACATATAACTTTTCAAGTAATTTCTTTGTGAATTTCACCCTTTTATGTTTTGATGGTTTACATCCCTTGTAAACCCATCCGTAAATAGTAGATGGAGAGATTTGTAGTTTTTTGCTAATTTTTATTATTCCAAAGCCAAATTTCTGGTGAAGTAACATCGCTTCGTTGTAAAGTTTCATCCTTTCTTCAGGTTCAAGGTCCATTAAATTTTTTATTTCTAACATTATTTATCTATATGATTATTAGTATAAACTTATATAATAGACTTTCGAAACACCTTCTTTCCAGTAAAATTGAAAATAAAGAAAAATAAGTGTCATTCCAGTAAAAATTGTATAAATTTCTTCATTTAGAAAAGAAAATTTTTGCTCTGTAGAAATCCTACTAGT
>JASEGN010000096.1 GCA_030018055.1 Candidatus Aenigmatarchaeota archaeon
ATCTTTACTTACCAGGAAGCTAATTAGAGTGAGTCTAAAAATATTTATGTTAGAGAAAAATTTTTCTACTTAAGAGAATGAGAATGAAAAAAATAATCGAAAGGGCAATAAGCAAGTAGGCTATCGTTTTGTTAGTGGCTCCCAAGATTGGTATAGGGCCTATCCAAAATATGAACCCACCTTCAGTTTTTGCTTGCCTTTGTTTGAGTGCACCTAATACTATACCGATGATTAGAATTATAATGCCAATGAATACTATCATAATTCCTACAGGAATTAACAAATCTACCATACCACCATCTACAGTTTGAGGATAATCGATAGGCATATTTATAATTTATTAAAATCCAGGTTTTATTACTTCTGGTATTTTCTCGATAAGGTCTGTAGGTAGCAAACCCACACCAAATTCTTTGGCAGCAAACTCTCCAGCTAAACCATTGATATATGCAGCGGCACAAGCTGCAGTAAAAACATCTATATTTTTTGCTAACAACGCTCCACAAACTCCAGCTAGGGTATCTCCCACACCACCAACGGTGAGCGCCGGCACACCAGTTTTATTTAAAGCTGTTCTACTACCGTCTGAGATTACATCAACTCTACCCTTTAATAAAATAACAGTTTTCAGTAACTTTGCTTGTTCCTCAACAATCTTAATTCTTTTCTCTGGATGTAAGGATGGTTTTATTCCTGTAAGAGCATAGAACTCGTCACTATGAGGCGTTACTATCGCCTTTTTCTTTGTTAGAATTTTCTTAGCGGCACTAATTGCTCTAATAGCATCCGCATCAATAACCATGGGTAGATCAACTTTTTTAATTATTTCAATTATTGCTCTTCTCGTTGGTGGTGCTCTCCATAATGAGGGACCTATAACCATAGCAGTAGCAGAAACCTCCTTGATAAAAGAAATAACATTTTTTACATGCCTTCTCTCCAACCTTTTTCCTTCAAGGGGTTGTGTAATTAATACTGGGGAATAATTGGCTGCAACATCCATAGCTCTTCTAGGTCCAATTAAAAAAACTAAATCACAACCAGCTCTATATGCAGCCATACCAACAAATATAGGTGAACCTGTTAGCCTCTCGCTACCAACAACACAAGCTAACCTTCCGAACATTCCCTTATGAGACCACTCTGGCCTAGGTTTGTAGACTTCCTTTAAAATCAACTTCGTTACAAATTCCATAACCAATCTTTAGTTTCAAATAAATTAACTCTTATCTTCGTTAATTTTTTACTAAAACAATTAAAAATTGTGAAAGCGTTTATCATCATCACATTCATAGGTTGTTTTGGGGTCGATGAAGGGAACAACATTATTTCATTTAAACTATTTCCAAAAAATCCAGAAAAAATTGCTGAAAAAATCAGAGAAGCTGAAATGAAGATAATTGACGAAGAAAAAGAAGTTATAGCTGGGTTGAAAAAAAGAGGTTTCAAAGAGTTTATTTTTAATTTTAAAAAACCCAATGTAAGAGCTGAGCTTGGTAGCAGCGCTGAGCAATTTATAAAAAATAATTTAAGAAACCTTGCAATTCAATACAAACTTGTACAGGATCAAATTGAATTTAATCAACTAATAACTAACGTTAACATCGAATTAACAAAGGAAAAGATTAGAAAAGTTTTTGAAAGGGATAGCCTAGTTATTCAAGCAAACAATGCTGTAGAAGAACTTGATAAAACGATAAATATTTTAATTGAAAGACTTAGAGAACTTTATTCTCTTCATTTCCCTGAGTTAGATAAAGCAATTTCAAGCCATGAAAAGTTTGCAAAAATAGTTGAAGAACTTGGAGCAAGAGAGAAGATGGTGGAACCAGAGCTTAAAGAGCTAGCAGAAAAAAGTGTTGGTGCAGAATTTAGGGAGGAAGATATAAAAGTTGCACAGGCTATTGCCAAGCAGATAATCAACCTTTTAAACTTAAGAAATGAAACCACAAACTACATGGAAAGGAATTTGAAGGAAGTAGCACCAAATTTCACTGAGTTAGCAACTCCACAGATTGCAGCAAAATTGATGGCTAGAGCTGGAGGGCTGGAAAAAATTGCGAAGATGAGTGCAAGCGCGATCCAATTATTAGGAGCGGAGCGAAGTTTATTTCGATACCTACGTGGCAAGGGTAGAGGGCCTCGTTTCGGAATTCTAGCATTACACCCACTAGTTCAAGGGTCTTCAGAACAACATAAGGGTAGAGTAGCTCGTGCTGTTGCATCTAAATTAAGTATCGCTGCTAGGATTGATTATTATTCCAAGAAATATAGAGCTGATGAGCTGAAGAAAGAATTAATGGATAAAGTAAAAGAAATTTTAGGATGATATTTTTAAACAAAAAATAAAGTTATTTTTTGTAAGGAAGAACTTCATTTTTTGATTGAAAAAGAAGTTCTAATTTTTCTCCTTATTTTTGTACGATACTCTAATCTAAATTAAAAAATATTTATATGAGAAAACAAATATTAATAGATGGCAGCGAAAGCTAAAAAGAAGAAAGG
>JASEGN010000097.1 GCA_030018055.1 Candidatus Aenigmatarchaeota archaeon
TATAATGAATTAAGTAAAGTAATTAGCCAAAGCTGAAATTTTTCCCAAATAAGTACCGTCTAAAAGGTACAACTCAGCGTCATCTATATCGATAAAATTGCCCTTTAATAGTGGTCCAAGAAGCTTATCACTTGCTTTCTTAACATTAACAGAAGTTCCACCTAACAGACGATTGAAAGCTGGTATGATTATCACTTTTAATCTACCTATCTTGCTAATTTTGTATCTTTTCCTTACTTTATCATGGTAAATTTCGCTTCTTACCAAGACAGGCTCGATGATGGTATAGCCAAACTTATCCTTTAGTTGAAATGTGGGATGCAAATGTCCCATGAAGAGATAGTCACATTTCATCAGTTCCTTTGAAGGCCAGGCATGACCGTGGAAAAACCCATATCTCCCAATTTTAAAACCGCTGGAAGAATGAATTTTAGCTCCTTTGTGTAATAGTTTTTTTAAAAAGCTGTCATGATTTCCGAGCGTGATATGCACTACAACTCTACCAATCAAGCTCTTAAATAATTTTGGGATTTCTTTCATCTCTCTATAGCTCATTCCAGGAACCTCATGTTTGACATCACCAAGAATAACAAGAGTTTTTGCTTGTGTTGTCCTAATTAGGTCGATGATAATTTTTTTGAATTTTTTTGTCTGCGGTGGAATTATTATTCCACTCTCATATAACTCATGTTCTATCCCCAAATGTAGGTCAGCAATAACAAGAATTTTTTCTTTTTCTAAAAATAGTGCTGGAAAATTTGTCAGAAATTTTATTTTTATCCCCTATTCCATGATTATTTCCCTTGTTCTCCTTCTTTTAAATCCCCTTTTATAAACTCTTCTATATCTTTTCTTTTTTAGTGGTGGCTCAATTTCTTCCAACTTAACCATTTAATTAAAATTCTTGTGTTAATAAAATAAATATGGGCCGATAGATCAATGGTAGATCGCCACCATGGCAAGGTGGAGGCTCCGGGTTCGAGTCCCGGTCGGTCCACACCAGCGAATTTTAAAAAATTTCAAAATTTTATAATTAAAATTTAAATCTTTAGTTTCTCTTTAACTCTTAGTAGAATAAATTCTCTCACTTTTAATATCTTCTAAAACCTTTTCAATATTTCTTGACATTTCTTTCGATAAAGCTCTCATCAATTCCACTTTCCATACTTAAGTCAACAATAAAAATAAATACTTTAATCTCAATTTATCTGATGTGATGAATTATAAAATTAAAGATATATCTCTTGCAGAAGAGGGAAAAAAGAAAGTTGATTGGGCAAAATCTAGAATGCCAGTAATGAACTATCTTAGAGAAATGTATGAAGGTTCAAAACCTCTGGAAGGAAAGAGAATTGGTGGTTGTTTACACGTGACAAAAGAAACTGCTGTATTAGCCGAAACTCTAAGAGCTGCTGGAGCAAATGTAGCTTGGTGTGGATGCAATCCTCTGAGTACACAAGACGATGTTGCTGCTTATCTAGCAAATAATGGTATAAGCGTTTATGCTTGGAGAGGCTTATCACAAGAAGAGTATTATTGGGCAATTAATGAAGTTCTAAAAACCAAACCTGAAATAACTTTGGATGATGGTGCTGACCTAGTTTTTACAGCACATAAAGAAGGAAATGAAAATGTATTAAGATATGTTATAGGTGGCACTGAAGAAACTACTACAGGTGTTCATAGACTAAGAGCAATGGTAAAAGAGGGAAAGTTGAAATACCCGATAATAGCAGTAAACGATGCTGAAACAAAGTGGGATTTTGATAATGTATATGGAACTGGGCAATCAGCTATGGATGGTATTTTAAGGGCTACTAGTACAATGATCCCTGGATCGAATTTTGTAGTTTCTGGCTACGGACATTGTGGCAGAGGAATTGCATCAAAAGCAAGAGGTATGGGTGCTGAAGTTATTGTTACTGAGGTTAACCCAATCGAAGCCCTACGAGCTAAGATGGATGGATATAGAGTTATGCCCATGAAGGAAGCAGCAAAGATTGGAGATATTTTTGTAACGGCTACTGGTTGTAGAGATGTAATAACGAAGGAACATTTTGAAATGATGAAAGATGGTGCAATACTGGCAAATGCTGGCCATTTCGACGTTGAAATTTCAGTAAAAGATCTAGAAGAAATGGCAACTTCAAAAAAAGAGATAAGACCAAACAATACCGAATATACTTTACCTAATGGGAAAAGATTGTACTTGCTGGCTGAAGGTAGGTTAGTTAATTTAGGTGCAGCAGAAGGTCACCCATCGCAGGTAATGGACATGAGTTTTGCAAATCAATTTCTTTCTATTTTATATCTTGCTGAGCATGGAAAGGAATTGTCACCAGGTGTTCATGAGGTCAGTAAAGAACAGGATAAGTTAATTGCAGAAATTAAGCTAAAAA
>JASEGN010000098.1:0-1538 GCA_030018055.1 Candidatus Aenigmatarchaeota archaeon
CTCTCGAGTATAGCTGGAAACGTGTTTGGGATGAAAGCTGTGAAAAACCTAAGATTAGAGGATATTTCTTGGCCGCACAAAATCATAAAATCTTTTAGGGGGCCGTTGCTCGGAATTAGAGGAATAAGGAAAATTCTTAAGGTTTGGAAAAGACCACTAACAGCTACTGTACCAAAGCCTAAAGTTGGGTTAAGTACTGCAGAATACTGTGAGACTGCATACAAGATTTGGAAAAGCGGAATTGATTTTGTTAAGAATGATGAGAATTTGACCTCACAAAATTTTATTAAATTTTATAGGACGACTGAAAAAATTCTTAAAATAAAAGATAAGGCCGAAAGGGAAACTGGAGAAAAAAAGTTGTATCTGCCAAACGTAAGTGCTGAGACAGAAGAGATGATAAAAAGAGCAAGGTTTGTAAGCGAGCACAGCGGAGAAATTGTGATGGTAGATGTTCTTACCGTAGGCTGGGCGGGGGTTCAAAGCTTAAGGGAGGCCTGCGAAGATCTGAACTTAGGTATATACTCGCACAGAGCTTTCCACGCCAGTTTTACTAGAAATCCTAAGCATGGTATGTCTATGCTATGCGTTACTGATATTGCTAGATTAATAGGCATGGATGCGATACATATAGGTGGTATGGGAAAGCTCGTGTCACCAAAGCATGAGATTTTCATTTTAAAGAAAAATTTGGTGGAAAATGCTATAGGAGAAAAAAATAGCTTGCTAGCAAAGAATTGGAACAGAATAAAGCCTGTATTTCCAGTCTCAAGCGGTGGCCTTCATCCCGGCATTATACCAAGGCTAATCAAACTGCTTGGTAAAGATATTATTATTCAAGTTGGCGGAGGAGTTATGGGGCATAAAATGGGTATTGATGGGGGAGGAAAAGCAGTAAGACAAGCAATTGATGCTGCTCTACAAAACATTCCGCTAAAAGAATATGCAAAAAAGCACAAAGAATTAGAGGTTGCTTTAAAAATGTGGGGACATGCAACGCCGGTTTAGATTGCTGATAGGATGCTAGCCAAAAGCATGCAAGGGTATGCTGAATGAGACTTAAAGCAAAATATCTTGGTCTGGAAACTGGAGGAACCCAGTAGTTATTCTGAATAAAGCTAGATTAATCAGTGTGAGTGCATTACACAGTAGTACCATTGTGGGAAAGTTGGAAAGTGGTAAAAGAGAAACAATAGAATTATACAATTTTTTGCGAGCTAAATGGTATTTTATAAAACCAGTCATGTCCATCGCATTCTGGCTTGATACCACAACTAGTTGAATATTTTGGAAATGATCTGATAATTAATTGTGGTGGAGGATTATGGGGTCACCCATTAGGAATAGAGGCTGGTGCTAAAGCAATAAGACAGGCTATAGATGCAGCACCCTTCTTAATTTTATTATAAAGTATTTTTCCGTTAGCCAATGTCTATAAGGCATTTTAGATTCGCACCTTTTACATGCCCCTGTTTCATTAGGGTTAGAATACTTTCAGTTGGTTTTCTAGATAGACCAACGTCCTTCTTAACGTCATT
>JASEGN010000098.1:1548-2378 GCA_030018055.1 Candidatus Aenigmatarchaeota archaeon
AGTGTAAAATACGAGTTCGAAAAAATGAATTAAAGACATTCAGAAGTGAGTAGATGAAACTTAAACTAAATTTTAAGGAATAGAGGCGCACACGCCAAGCTAATAGAAATTGATGTTGTTATTCAAAGTGGAGAATTCATGGTCATCCTTTAGGAACAAGAGAGCCGAAGCCATGGCTACAAGACAAGCGATAGATGCGGTAATGCAAAATATATCCTTAAAAGAACGCGCAAAAACTCATAGAGAATTGGAAATTGCGTTAAAGAAATAGTATCACTTAAAAAATATTTAATTTATAAGTTTTCCTTTACAAACTTCTCAATTTCTTCTAAACTTCTTTCTTCACAAATTGAATTGTTTGTCTTTAAGCTTATGAACGCAGGAACTGCTATATAACCACAATCTCTTTCCAAACTTTCTGAAAAAGATAACAATAGATCTAAATTTGTTGAATTATAAGAGAACTCCAACTTTTCAATGGTAATTCCAAACTTTTTCTCAACATCAGGAAGAAGGTTAAGCATCTTATTTCCGATGGGACAATCTTTGCTGTAGAAGAAAATAAACTTTGTTTCTGGACTGGGTTGCATGAATAAAGGAAATTTTGATAAAAACAAGAAAAGTAAAGAAAACAAGATAATAAAAAATAAAGAAATCCTAGCTTTCCTCGATCTAATGTTAACATAACTTTTTCTCAGGAAGGCCACAAGAACCATAAATCAACTCATTAACAATTTTATTTGCCTCTCTTTCCCAACCCATTTCATTTAACACCATACATTTAAGTTTTATGCAATTATCTAAATCTAATGGTTTTGTATCGCAATTAC
>JASEGN010000099.1 GCA_030018055.1 Candidatus Aenigmatarchaeota archaeon
GAGAGGTATAAAATTTAAATTTTATACCTTTTTTATTTAATAGAGTTTGTTAGACAAAAGTTAAGATTTCTCGGCTTTAGATTTATTTTTTCTAAATGTCAAAACTTTATGGTTTGGGGTTAATTCGAGCGGTATAGCTCCATAAAGTGCATAAATTTTTATAAGATTCCCCTTGTAACTCCTGGCAAATACTTCTTCCACTTGTTCAAATTTACCAGTATGAGTAAAAACTAGATCTCCTTTCTTTATTTGGTGGATCTCTTTTATGCCAGGGTTTGTTATTACCAGTGTGTGAGAAGGTGTACACCAGAATATATCATCATCATGTAAATCAAATATCCATTTAGTAGTCCAGTAAGCTTGGGTTAGGTAGCCACCAGTTGTATGGGTTACCCCCTTCGGTTTCCCTGTTGTATTATGAACTAGAAAGCAGTTTGCATTGTAAGTGCAGGTAGTAGCTACTATTAGATCGTAAACAGAACCTTCATGACTTACACTTTCTATTTTTGTGATAGGTGTGAATAAAAATTCCTCGGTTTGAACTATCTTCAAGGTTCTCATAATTTCACGAAGCCTTTTTGTAGCTTCTTGCCTCCTCTTTTCTATAAGTGGTAAAATTCTCTCTTCAAATTCCTTCAACCTTCTCTTTCTTTTTCCGTATATTATTCCCCTTATGCCACCAATACTCATCCCCATCATTTTTGCAATTTCTTTATGAGGCACTTTTAATACTTTTAATAATTTCCTCATTTCTTCAACATTTCTTGTACTTGCGCTTTCTAAAAACTTGATTTTTTCTTTTAACATCTTGCAAGCTTCATAAACGAGTGAAATTCCACTATTACTACCATGTGTATTTACTTCAAATTTCCTCAATTCTTCACCAGTTAACCTTATCCTAGAAGTTACTTCTTTGATTAAAGGA
Source organism: Candidatus Aenigmatarchaeota archaeon (assembly GCA_030018055.1). Taxonomy (GTDB): domain Archaea; phylum Aenigmatarchaeota; class Aenigmatarchaeia; order CG10238-14; family SCSR01; genus JASEGN01. Next base: position 926 of record JASEGN010000099.1, read on the forward strand.
TAGAGTGGGACTCTACTTTCACTTCTTCTTGACTGGTAATTAAACATTTTAGATAGCTTAAAACTCTTCCCAAAAGAAAATCCAATATGTTGAATAAACTTATGTTTAGATCCCCCACTACTTATATCTACTCTGTAAATTTTGCACTTTTTACCTTTTCTTGTTATTCGCGTAGTTTCAAAAATTCCAGAAAGAATACCAAACCTTCGCAATAAAATTTGAACTTGATATACAATATCTTTGCTTGTATTGTGTAAATGTATGCCATCTTTATCCACTGAGCCTTCAGCGTCAAATAACCCTCTCAAAAATGATGCAACACACTCATTATCGCTTTTTTGGATTATTGATGGTATACTTCTTTTTCTTATCTTCATGCACACTTCTTGGAAAATTTTCTCCAGCAAACAACAGAAAATTTTACTGTAAACTTTTAAAGAATAATAATTTCCATATTTCTTTATTCTTGAATCTAAGCCTAAAGTATTTTTAACCAATTTTGAATAAAAATTTAAAACCTCCAAGCTTTCATCAGTAAAAATAACTGCTCCTTTGTCAATATGACCATCCCCACAAAAATAACCGATCATTTGCGCTAATGAAGGAGTAAGATGTACTGGTATATTTGGTTTCTTTTTACCTTTTTCTTTAATTGATGGAATTGATTGTTTGCTACCCTTCACTTTGAATTTTTTAAAAATGAGAATACAATCCCCTGGTTTCAATTCTTTCGCCTTCTTTTCCTTAATTTTTCCTTCCTCAAAAACAAAAAATGGATGATTCTCGGTAAAGATGCCATCAGAATATCTTGTTTTTATCCTGAGCAAATGGGGGAAAAACCCAAACCTAAATCTCCCTATTATTTCTTTAGAACATAACTTTAATTTACCAACTTCTCCGCTAATTATTTGTGTGTTACTAGGAGTTTCAACTAATTCTTTTATTTTCGTAATTCTTCCATCGGAAAGCTGTATGTAAGTATCTGGATGGCAACATCCAGAAGTATATAATATGAACAAAGGATCTTCACTATCCATAACTTCTGGTTTGCAATAGGCTTCTGCATCTTTAGTTAAAACATGCCACCACAAATCTCTATTTTCTTCCATCTTAACTTCATTTCCAGCCCTTTTCACAACAACAATTTTCTCTACGTTGGTTCCTTTTGCTCCCTCATCTGCTTGTTGTTTCAAGTTGATAAGCTTTCCTCTCCTGTAATACCCATCAGCTGTGATTAAAACTTTTGATTCAGCGTCAATAATACGAGTTTTGAGTGCAGCTGGACTAAAAGCAGAAAATACAACAGAATGAATAGCTCCTATCCTAGCACAAGCTAACATAGCTATTTGAACTTCAGGAATCATTGGCAAATAAATTGTAACTCTATCACCTTTTTCAACACCTAAGTTTTTTAAAACATTTGCAAACCTATT
>JASEGN010000009.1 GCA_030018055.1 Candidatus Aenigmatarchaeota archaeon
TCATATTATTTTCCATTTTATCTTATCTTTAAGCAAACTTAAATCAGGTTATTAAAAACGCCAATTATTTACCAGTTTTAATTTTTCTAAATAAGCTTTGTTTTAAAAAGTTTATAATTTTGTCTCCCATTGCTTCACCAAAGAATAAAATAATTAGTTTTTTAATCAACTTAACAACCTTCAAGTATAGAAGTTTTGGAATTAAATAGGTATATCTCCATTTTAGATTTCTCATAATCTTTTTATAATCATCTCCTTCTTTGTCAAAATTTATTTTACCAATCTTTCCCCTTTTTTTGCCAATTATTCTTACATAATATTTTATTTCTTCTAAAGCAACGATTTCAAATCCAGTTTTTTTAAAAAGTAAACTTAATGTATTGGGAGAAAAGAAAAATAGATGTGGGCCAGCGAAATATTTTGCTAACTCAATTTTATCTGGCTTCAAAATATTTGGAACAGTTATATAAATTAGCCCATTTGGTTTTAACCAATTTTTCAATTGTAGCAATACTTTTGTTGGATTTCTTGAATGTTCTAAAACTTGGAAAAGTGTTATGACATCAAAGAACGATTTTTGAAACCTAGCATCTTCTAAAAACCTACTTTGAATATTCAGTTTATATTTCTCTCTCCCAAACTTAGCATATTCAATAGTTGGTTCGATACCATATGTTTCCCAACCTTTACTTTTACATAAATTTAAAAAATTACCTGTAGAACAACCAACATCCAATATTTTACCACATCTTAATTTCACATGTGAATTAAACCATTCCAATCTCTCTTTGTTTATTATATTGGATGAAGTTATGTATTTTTTAGTCGGTAAATCTTTTCTATAGCTATGAGAATAAAAATCAAATAACTCTCTTTTTGTAGGTTGTGGGTTTCTATAAACTAAGCTACAATTTTTACAAACCACTGTCTTAACTTCTACATCCGGTGGAAAATATTTATCGTTCTTATGAGAGTCGATTAAAACATAATTGTTTGAACCACAAAGATTGCAGGAAACCTTTTTCATAAATTACCATTTATACTTATTTACTAATTGCCTTACCGTTTCATCTATCCTTGGAGTATTTACTTCACATCTTGCACACATAGGAATATCGTTGAATCTCCTTTGAGAATGAAGTTTCCTAATGTGATTATATTTTTCACTATGCCATAATTCATAAAGAGTTGATTCATTAGCATTCCCGAGTATATATTCACCATGCCAATCCCCACAACACATGGTGACATTTCCGTCCCACCACACAACCATTCTTTGCCAAATCTGATGACATGGAAAATGTTCGAGAGGTTTTTTGGCTATCGCTCCTTTAGCGTAAGGTTCTCTTCTAGTGTTAATAGCTACTCTATTTGCTACGTCAATCCACATTTTTATAAATTCTTCAATTTCATGTTCATTTTCTTTCATCTTCACCATTTGAACTCTCACACAAGGTCTTTTCAGTCCCATACTATCTCTAATTTCAATAAATTTTTTGATGTTATTGAGAACAACATCATAATTTGAGCCAGTTCTTATTTTCTCATAAGTTTCTTTTGTAGCACCATCAAAGGAAAATATTATCCTATCCAATCCAGCTTCTATTAATTCCTTAGACCTTTTTTCTGTTAATAACAGTCCATTAGTATTAAATTGTACCTCTATTATTCCTTTGCTCTTAGCATACTTTACCATTTTTGGCAATTGTGGATGTAGCAATGGTTCTCCTCTGAAGTTCAATTTTATTGATGGAAGATTGTGACTTGCGCCTTCATCGATAATTTTCTTAAATAATTTCCAATCCATATATCCAATTTTTTCTGTCATGAAATTTCTAGTGCACATCACACATCTAAGATTACATGCGTTAGTTGATTCAATGTCAACATGCAAAGGAAACTCACCAACTATTCTTTTCTCAGGATACTCTTTCCATTTTTTCCTGTATTCTTTATACTCTATGCTAAAAGTCTTGTCGCAATCTTCAAATCTATCCCTGCCTAGTATCTGATAATGTCCGGAATCTACTATCGTCTTTCTCATCTACTCGCCATAATTGTTTGTTTTATCAAATCTACTACCCTTTCTGTTGCTTTTCCGTCAGCCTTGTATGCATGCTCATAGACAAATTTTTTCATATTTTTTCTAAGCTCAGTTTTAATTCTTTTGTCATATAACGCCTTTCTTACGGCTTCGACTATATCGCCCTTCTTATAAACACCCAATGAAGCTCCACTTTCCACATAAGGCATAGGGTCTTTCTCTCCAGTTAGATTCACTATTATAACTGGTTTATTTAGTATCATCGCTTCTATTACTGTTGTTGAGTACACGGTTATCATTGCATCGCATGCATATAGTACTTCGAATATATTGCTCCTACCAGGTAAAACTTTTCCCTTTACCTTTTCCTCCAAAAGAATTCTTCTTTGCCACTTTCCATCTTCATTTGGTTTAGGTTTTATAACGATTTGTATGTCTGGAATTTTCTTTATCATATCTATTGTACTCCTAAGAAATGTATCTCGTTCTTCCTTTGAGCGAAGGGTTTGTGTTACGATTAGCACAATTTTCTTCCTTGGGTTAAGATTATAACGTTCACAAAACTTATCTCGATTGAATATTTTATATGCTTCAACCAGAATATCATATCTTGGTTGGCCAGTAACAACGACAGAACCTTTTGGGTAATTCCCTCTTTTAATTAAAATATTTTTTGTATATTTCCCATATACAGCGGTTTTGTCCGGTATGGGATATTCCAAAGAATTGGAAGCTAATGAGACCTCTTTATGAGTATATGCACCATGCGTAGAATGAATTATTCCATGTTGAATTGCTATAGTCGGAATCCCCTTTTTCTTTGCAGCAGCTATTAAAGCCAAAGCGTAGTATCCGGTCTCAAAAGTCATTAATACTGCTGCGGGCCTTTCCTTTTCCAATATGTGAATTGCTGTTTCTATGTTTTTTACGTCGTTGTAGATATAAACATTCGAGAAAATGAGGTCAAATCTTTCTTTTAAGAAACCCCAAAGTGGGATACCTTTGTAAGTTAATGAGTTTTTGAAATCATCACTACTTTTTAGCTCTTCCCATAATTTTTTAATATTTTTTATGCCCCTTTCTGCTTTCTTCTCTATGAATTTCGAATAGTAGCACTCGAATGGAATCCACCCTTCCTTGAGTTTTTCCCATAGAATTTTTAAGTTAAGTGTGCGTGTGTAGTCAGTATCGATACAAACCACTTCATACCCATTCTTCTTTAACTTTTCTATTATCGCTCCAAGGATTATATCATCTCTCTTTGTTTTTCCATTTTTCGAAAGTACTTCTGTCCAGTATCTGGTTGTGGATAAAACCAATATTTTTGGACAACCTTTACCATTTTCGCGAACAAAAATTTTGCTTAGATTTTTTCGTATCAGCTCTTTAAATTTAATGTACCTCTTTCCAAAAAAAAGTCTGAATTTTTCACTTGTCTTTATCTTTTCCACTTTTTTTCCACTTTCAACCCTTTTTATTATGTTGAAAATGGTATAGGCTAGGTGTGGCCGAATAAACCACCATAATGAAATATCTTTATATGCTAAGAGTTCTTTCAAATTCTTACCTCTCAATAATTTAGTTTCTTGTAGTTTAAATAATTTAGTTTCTTGTAGTTTAAATAATTTAGTTTCTTGTAGTTTATCTAACCAGTGAATTGTTTTTTCTTCAATGCTTTCCATTATTTTCCCTTATGTCTTTTGAGTGGAGACAGCAACAATCCTATTAACTCTCCGGTACCTCTTACGATCCATATTAATGGAAGTAAAAAAGCATACAAACTTTTTGTATATACAAAACCTTGAACAGATCGTGAAAACATCAACAAAAATAGGAAACATGAAACTAATAGGAAAATTTTTTGTAGGGTACCTAGAATAAGAAAAGGTAGAGCCAGCGAGTATGTTAATACACTTAATAGGATCGTATAATCCTTATGCTTTTTAACGTAAGGCAACATATTTTTGCCATACCACATACCTTCCTTCCAAAGTTTCACAAAGGAGTCAACTGGCTTAGCGTGTATTTTTGCATTTTTGATAAAAACAACATTAAACCCTCTTTTATACACCCTCATCGGCAGGTCTCTATCCTCTGCAAATCCCAATTTTTCATCATATCCTCCAGTCTTTTTCAATACGTACTTCCTAAAGATCGTTGGAAATAACCAAACCCTTTGTCTTCTGGAAGCCAGTTCAATTTGAACCTTAAGTATTTTCTGAATAAAATTTTTTGTCAATGGTTTTATGTTATATCTGGCAGCATCGACAGGGTTCCTAAAGGTTTTATCTATTTCATCCAAAAACCCTTTTTTAACTATATGATCCGCTTCCACAAAAACTATTATATTACCCCTAGCGTTTTTCCACCCAAGGTTTCTCGCATTAGAAACACCCAGTCTTCCTTTCTGCAGAATAACTCTTGCGTCCATTGATTTTGCTATTTCTCTTGTTCTATCAGTAGAATTTCCATCAACTACAATAATTTCGTATGGTTTCTTATAGCCACATTCTTTAATACTTTTGATGATATTTCCTATGTTCTTTTCCTCGTTTCTTGCTGGTATTACAACAGATATCATTTAACCATCAACTTTACTTCATCATATACTGCTTGAACTTTTCTTGCGACATTCTTCCAATCTAACTTTTGTGCTAGTTTATACGCATTTTGGATACTGTCTTTCGGCACACTTTTCATTAACCTAACTAATGAGTTAACATCATTCGGATCAAAATACGAACAGTACTTCAATTCCCTATGTGCTGGGATATCGCTTGCTAACACGGGAGTCTTGCACGCAAAGGCTTCGATTATCTGTACACCAAACCCAGCCCAAACCTCAGGTTGGATCAATGCCCTAGCTTTACCAATAATTTTTGCCACATCTTTATAATCAACCCAACCATAAAACCTTACATTAAGCGCATACTTCTCTACTTCCCTTTCGTACTTTTCTCTAAAAGGGCCATCACCAGTAACTTTTACTTCAGTATCGTCTTTCAAGAGTTTCAACGCTTCTAAAACTATGCCAAAGTTTTTGTGATAATCAAGTGCTCCGCAATAACAGAAATATTCCTTCTTTTTTAATGGTCTGAACAATTTTGTATCTACACCATTTGGAATAACAATAGAATCTAAACCATATACCTTCTTCAAAAGTTCCTTAGAAAAGTTGGAAATTGCTATGATTTTTAATGCTTTGTTTAAAGTTCTTCTATACCTTAGATAATAAATAAAGTACGCTGCCTTTTTTTTAAGGGTATCCGCATACTTGAATGGTAATAGGTCGTGAAATGTCTGAATCAGTGGTTTGTCGATAAAAAATGGATACCTTCCATGTATATGTACTATATCAAAATCTTTGATGTCCTCCTTCTTTTCTATCAATTCTGCTTCAGTATACTTTGATAAATACATACAGTGGGTGTAAATCCCTCCTTTACCACCTGGATATAAACCAATTTTCATACTATTCACATTTTAAATAACTATTAGATTAAAATATTTAAAATATTTAATTGAATTCAATGGTCGACATTTTACTAGTAGACGTTTGGGGAGGAGAACACCTGTATCCCCCATTAAGTCTTGGTTATCTTGCATCGATAGCAAGGAACAATGGATTTAGCGTTAGCATACTAGAGCCGAATTCTATAGAGAATTTTGACATCAAAATATTCAAAAAAATTCTTGAGGAAGAAGATCCAACTTTCTGTGGCTTTAGTGGCTACACCATGGAAATATCAAATGCTTACAGAATGATCGATATTGTGAAAGAAGTTAGTTCAAAATGTATCACTTTGTTAGGCGGTCCCCATCCAACTGCTATTGGTATGGAAACTTTTGATGAAAATAAAAATATAGATATTATTTTCTTTGGAGAGGGAGAGGAATCGTTTAACGACTTTCTCAAAAATTTTAACAAACCACAAAAAGTGAAGGGAATAGCATTTAGACATAACGGAAAGAAGATTAAGACAGAGCCGAGACCGTTTATCGAAGATTTGGATTCTATACCATATCCTGCAAGAGACCTCTTCTCAACAAACTATAAGGGAGACACAATGTACGAAAAGAGACCCGTAGGTATTCTGATTTCATCCAGAGGTTGTCCTTTTAATTGTAATTTCTGTAATAAGGCCGTTTTTGGGTACAAATTCCGTCAGAGAAGTGTACAAAATGTTATGGGGGAGATAGATGAAATGATCAATGTTTATGGTATGAATGAAATTTTTTTCATCGAAGACAATTTTGGTTTGAATGAAAGTTGGGTCAAAGAATTTTGCAAAGAGTACAAAAGGAGATTCGACAAACCTTGGCGTTGTCTAATGAGGGTTAATGCTGTTAGTCTCGATACGCTTAAAATGATGGAAAATGCTGGGTGCCATACAATATCGATAGGTGTGGAGTCTGGTTCTGAAAAGGTACTAAAGTGGATCGATAAAGGACTGACAAAGCAACAGTTAAGAGAAGGTTTTAAGATAATAAGAAAAACGGGGTTAAACATAGAGGGATTTTTTATCATAGGTCATAGGATAGATACAAAGAAAACCATAATGGAAACAATAGAGTTTGCAAAGGAGCTAAATCCAGACTTCCCAAGATTTTTTATCTTTAGCCCCTACCCGGGTTCAAGGGTTTTTGATGAATTACCGGAAAAGGAGAAATATAAATACTGGCTAAAAGGGATAGAACCAAAACTTAGAAGCACTAAACCCATTTCTATATGTAAACTTTCACCAGAGGAGTTGGTTGAACTATGGCATCGAGCTTATGAAGAATTTTACACTAACCCAAAGTATTTACTTCGAAATGTCATACCTCACTTCATAAGAGAGCCATTCAATAGATTATGCTACAAAAAACTTGTAAATTGGGTAGGTGCTGGAGTATTCAGGATGCATAGAGTTTTATACAGAGAGTAACCTATTTTCCTATTATAACTCCAAGAATATATGAAATCCTCTTCACAAAAAACAGAAGAGTTCCGTAGAATAAGGCCTTAATTTTTTTTGTTTTAATAAATAGCTTTAGTCCTTCCTTGAAAAAATAAGTGAATCCTAAAGTGGCTAAAACTAAGAATAATTTTATGTTTGAAAGTATACACACAAACAAAACTATGAGATAAGCGAGAAACCCGACAATCATGAAAAAATTCAATTTCATTTTGAATATATTTCCAGTTTTTCTATCACCAACACCATAAAGGTAGAAAAGTTTTGCAAAATATTTCCAACTTTTTCTCATTCTCCAGTAGACTATTGCATTTTTTGCAAATCCAAGTCTGAATTTATTTTTAATTAATTTTATGTTGAAACTTGTATCTTCTCCAGTATAAGACTCCTCTGGGTATCCCCCAACCCTTTCCCAACACTTTTTCTTGAATGCGAACGAACGTGCAGACATTCTACTTGGCGTTTTAATTTCTTCTATTTTTGGACAAATTATCAAACTTTCAAAATACTCAAAATCGTTCTTATATAATGGCTTCCAAACTCCTGCTACAGCATCAATGTTGTTTTTAAACGGTTTTGTAATATTTTTTAACCAATCTTTATCGAGTATATCAACATCTGTCATCGCAATTATCTTATTTTTTGCATTTTTCACACAGATGTTTCTACCTTTTGCAATGTTTGCACCCGGAGCTTCTATTAATTTGATCCATCTATACTTTTTCGCATATTTTTTTATTTTCTCTACGGTTCCATCGGTAGATCCACCATCGACGATGATAAATTCATCTGGCTTTTTTGTCTGCTTCAAAACAGAATCTAAAAAATTCTCAATTTTTTCTCTTTCATTTTTCACCGTAGTTACAAGCGATACTTTCAATTTTTCACCTCAATAAAATCTACTATTTTTTTAGCAGCTCTTCCATCACCATATGGATTCTTAAATTTTGGAATTTTAAATTTTTTAGATTCGAATTCTTTTATAAGTTTGGTGGCATAATTCACATTCAACTTTGTTAGAAAATTAATTCCAGTTTTTAATCCCTCATCGCGTTCTGTTTTCATCCTCAGCAAAATACATGGTTTCTTGAGTGCGAGGGATTCTTCTTGAATAGATCCACCATCCGTTATTAAGTATTTACAATTTGCCAGTAATCTGATGAATTTAAGATACGGAACCACTCTGGATATTTTAATATTTTTCTTCTTTTTGATTTTTTTCATTAAGCCAAATTTGACTAATTGTTGTTTTGTGTTGTCATGAAGAGGCCAATAAGTCTGTGTATCAACACTAGTAATAATATTAACAATTTTTCCTAGGCGTTCTTTCGATTTAATGTTTTCATGTCTATGTATGTTTATTAAGCAAAAATTCTTTTCTTTTAATTTACCTAATTTTCTGTTAGCCATTGTAAGTGAGATGAGAGCAGAATCTATTATTGTATTGCCAACATGGATTATTCTACCTTTTAATTTTTCTTTTTTTAAATTTTCTACAGCTCCTTTAGAAACCGCAAAAAGTATGTCTGAAAATCTATCAGCAATTCTTCGAGAAATTTCTTCCGGATAAGGTTCCCACACATCATCGCTTCTTAATCCTGCTTCCAAGTGTACATTCTTCCATTTTTTGTTTACGTTTAATGCTTGGGATGACGCTACTGATGCCATTGCTGTAGACAGTGTATCACCATGGTAACATACAAATTCTGGTTCTACACTTCTAATCTCTCTTAAAATTCTGGGAATCCCACTTAATCCCCAAAAAATCGCTTTGTGAGTTTTTACCATGAATCGCGATGATAGTTTTGGTGGGGTATACAATGTCGCGTCAGGCTCCTTTATTTCGAAGTCTTTAACTAAATCAATTATCGAGTGCTGTCCGGTATGGATGAAATAGTAATCTATATTCCTTTTTTCTAATTCCTTCATTATGGGCATTGTTTTAATTAATTCAGCCTTTGTACCGAGGACAAATGTTATCATAATTTATTTTTAGAGGTTTAATAATAAATGTGAAAAGATATAGAGTTTTCTTGAATGTTGGAGAACATCCCATCTATGATAGCATAATAAAGTTTCCTCCGCAGAGTGTTATATTTGTAAATTATTTAGCAAGAAAAAGGACTACATCAAAACTTCCAATCTATGAGAGAAGAAGAAATATTATAAGGAAAATGATAACCAAATTTACTTCCTCATTAAGAATTCCAAGAATGTTCATCTTCCAAACTAATGCTGAGTTAATTCATTCTTCTAGGGGTATTATTCCATTGAACAAAATACCTTGGGTTATGGACATAGAGCACGCCAAATCTTTCTTTGATGATCATAAATCATTGTTAAGCGAAAGAGCAAGAAAAATCGTAAGAAAATTTCTCTTATCAAAATACTGTAAAAAAATCTTGCCACACTCTTTTATGGCTTATAAATCTCTGACTTCTGCTTTTGGTAAAGATATAGAAGACAGAATGAAAGTAATTTATCCAGCAATAGACGCCAAAAAATTCAGAGTTAAACACAATACTTCTAAGGTTAAATTGCTTTTTGTAGCGAACAAATTTTTTGAGAAGGGAGGAAAAGAGGTTTTAGAAGCCTTTGATGTGCTAAACAGAAGATACGACGTAGAACTTACGTTTAAATGCAGCATTTCATTAGGTTTTAAAAAAAGGTATGAAAAATACGGTAACATTAAAATTATAGAGAAAATTTTGCCTTATGAAACTCTTTTCAAAGAACTTTATGCCAAATCAAATATATTCATTTTTCCAACATACATCGATACTTTTGGGTTTTCTTTGCTAGAAGCAATGTCGGTTGGTTTACCTCTCGTGGCAACTAATATTTTTGCAATATCAGAGATAATAGAAAATGGTAAAAATGGATTTTTGGTAGAGTCAAAAAAATATGATTGGTCTGGTGATGATGGATTGATGAGAGCAAAGTTTTTACTTGACCCTCAAAAGAGGACGAATATGTACAATTTAAACAAACCAGATATAGTTAGGCAATTAGTTGAAAGGCTTTCTTTATTAATAGAAGATTCTTCTTTAAGAAAAAGAATGGGAAGATATGGAAGGAGGTTAGTAGAGAAAGGAAAATTTTCAATAAAAGAAAGAAACAAAAAATTGAGAAGAATTTATCAGGAGGTATTAAGTAGGTAATATGAAAAAAATTTTAGTTTTAGACATAGGGCCTGGAGAGAAAGCTTATACACCTACTCACAGAGAGAGAGTTATTACCATAGATTTTAATAAAAAATTTAATCCAACTAAGGTCCACGATTTAACCAAATTTCCTTGGCCATTTAAAGACAATACTTTCGATAAAATCTATGCTTCTCATATTATAGAGCATATCCCAAGCACAGTTAGAGCAATGGAGGAAATTTATAGGATAGCAAAACCTAATGCTTTAGTAATAATACGAGTTCCACATTTCTCTTCTAGGTCTGCGTGGATAAATCCTACACATTATAAAGCTTTTAGCATTGGGTCTTTTGATTATTTTGATCAAAATATGAGGCAACCTTATGGAAATTGTAACTTCCGCGTTATGAAAAAAGAGTTAAGATACACGAGGGCAGACGTTCCCCATGATATAGTAACTAGAGTATTTACGAAGTTTGTGAATTTCATCGCAAATTTAAATCAAAATTTTTGCGATAGAGTATGGTGTTATTGGGTTGGAGGCTTCTCGGAAGTGTACTTTGAATTAAAGGTTATAAAGTAAGAATAGAAACAAAATAAATCCTAAAATTACTTAATAAATATGAGCGTAAGTAAAAAACTAATCTCAAACACTATTTATCTTTTTTTAGACTGGTTCGTTTTAACTTCGATGGGCTTTCTCTACTGGTTTATTGCTGGCAAAACTTTACTACCAGAAGAATCTGGGATAATAGCAACATCAACAAATTTAGCCATGGTTTTATCAGGAATTAGTTTATTAGGTTTAAATCTTTCTGTTATGAAACTTTTACCCGAATATTTGAGTAAAAAACAAAATAAAAAAATAGCTTTTCTTTCAAGATTCTCTCTTAAGATTATATTTTTATCAAACTTAATTATCACATTAATTCTTGTGCTATCTTCGGAATTTCTAGCTTCCCTGCTTAAGGTTCCAGTTCAAGTCGTCTGGCTCTCGGCTTCAATTTTACCCGCCCTTTCATTTTCTACTCATTTTGGATCGATAATTTACGGCTTCCAAGAAATGAAAAAGTTTTTCACCAGCAATTTTTCTGGCCAGCTAACAAAAGTTGTTATTTCTGCCCTGTTAATCTTTTTGGGTTTCGGCCATTTTGGCCTTTTGATTGGATTTTTAATTGGATTTTCTTTGGTCGCTTTAATAAGATTCAGGCTTTCCTATCCTTATTTTTCTCGTTCAGCTAAAGAGGCCATTAACAAAAGGAAAATAATGTTTGATTATGCATTTCCAGCTTTTGCTTCCTTTCTGGCTTGGACTTTATTTTTAAATGGACAATATGTCTTATTAACAGTTTTAAAAAATCCAGAAATTACGGGAATTTTCACCATTGCAATGGTTTTAACTTCCATTATTGCAACTTTTCCTTCGATATTAAATCAGGCGCTATTTCCAATTATTTCCTATCTTTCAACGAATAAAGATTCCAAAAAAAGGCAAAGCTATTTAATTCAACTAGTTTTCAGATACGGTTTATTTCTAGCTTTGCCTATAGCTGCATTTCTAGTGATTTTTTCAAAGCCCATAATTTTAATCTTTTCCATGCCAGAATATTTGGGTGCTTCCAAGCTTTTTCCGATTCTAGTTACAGGATCTTTAATTTGTGGTTTAGGAAGCATCTTTCTCTCAAGCCTATACGCGATAGGGAAAACTAAGATCAATAGAAACATCGTGATTTTAACAACTCTCGCTTTCCTTCTTTTGGCAATACCTCTAGCTTCTGTTTTAGCAGGTTTTGGTATGGCCTTAGCTTACACTTTATCTGTAACCCTTCTAGCGATCCTCAGCTTCCTTTACACTAGAAAATACTTGAAGGTTGAGTTGCCACTTAAAAGCATGATTAAATGTGTGACAGCGGTTTTCATTTCCATTTCATTCTTATATATAACAACAGGTTTTACTACTGGTCTTCTAGCTGGGATTCCTTTAGCTATAATAGCAGGATTAATTTATCTAGAAGCTTTAATCCTACTGAAATTTTATGTTAAAGAAGATGTTAGAATACTAGAATTTTTTGCTTCAAAATCACCTTTTCTTAGAAGACAAATTTTAACTCTGGCTAGGTTTCTTTCAAAGTGTACCTAAAAATGGAATTAATGAAAATATGGTTGCTAGAAGAATCATTGTTATCGTAACCTGCTTTTCTGTTAGAGGTTTCAGGTTCATTATTATGTGAGTTAAGCTGTATATTTTCTTTCCGTATGGCGGATCCAATTTTCCATCTTTTCTAAGCTTCCCCAAGCAACTAGCTTTAAATCTTGCCCTAGTTTTTAAGAAAAACTCGATTATAAAAGGTGTTAGAACAATTACCCCAACCCTTTCCATATTTCCAACTATTACACCAGCTGCAACCAAAGAACCAAGCAAGTAAGTTAAACTATCTCCAGGTAAAATCTTCGCAGGATACCAATTGAATTTTACAAATCCCAGTAAGGCTGCAAAAGAAATCAAAAATATAATCGTCCCAATACTTCCATGTAACAGTCCATACAATCCCAAGCTTAACATATAAATAACCCCCATCCCTGTCTCGCTACCATTAAATCCTGCTAAAAGATTTGTTAAGTTACTACACGCAACAACTCCTATGGGAATCAGAAAAAGCGAGTAAAAAATTCCAAAATCTATGCTACCAACAAAAGGAATTGCCATAGTAGTATCTCCAGCCATTATCACCATCAAAGGAATAGCAGCAGGAAAAGTGATTAAAGGTTTAACCCATTGTGGCAAACCAAATCTGATATCCATTCCCTCTTTTGTTTTCCTTGGTGTCAGTTTCACTCCAATGTCGTCAAGAAGACCAATAAAAGTTACAATTAAAACAGAGGAAATTATAGCAAGCAAGTAAATTATTTCTGTTTGAAAACCGTAGACAAAAGTTTTAATCCCAATATGACTTAGCAATCCTGCCAGAATTCCAGATGCAACGCATAACCCTCCACTAGTAGGGAGTTTAGGTTTATTTTTCTTTTGCAGATCTAAACCAACTATCCCAGCCGAATACAAAAATTTTATGAAGTGAGGAGTAACGAAGAAGGTTACTACAAAAGCAAGTAACATCGAAACTAGTAAAGTTATCATGTTCTCACTAATAAACAATTTCATAAACTATATTTCCATCGCATATACCTTGTTGTAAACATTGCTGTAAAGAAGGGCCATTCTCATAAATTTTTTTAAAATATTCAGGATTATTTTCTAAAAACCGGACAAATTCTGCATCGTATTTTTCCTGTAAGTGTTGATTCTGCAAATCTATGCTAAATTTTTGAATGAAAAGATGAGTTATTCCGTGTTCTTTTGCTACTGATAAAGTATAATTCAAATCCTTACTTAAAGCCATATCAGCCATGTATGGGGTAGCACTTCTTTGGCAGTTATAAACAGATCTATGACACCAGATAGTAGAGATCAAAGCATTTTCATTTGTGTTTTTCTTTATCCAATCACAAGCTTCAAAGAATGTAGGCGAAAACTGCTTTACTCTTGCCATTATGTCTAACTTTCCAGTTAAATTCTGATAGCTGAGGAAAACAACGAATACAAAAACAACTAAGGCCAAATACTTCTGATATCTTCTCATAAAATTGTAAATTTCCTCGAACCATCTCGCAGAAATTAAAGCTATTATCGAAACCCAGCCTAAAGTATATCTTGCAGCATCTTCAGCTCTTCCAGTAGAAATATAGAAAATAGCTAGAAGCATAATTAGCGAAATAAACAAGATGTCACTTATCATCTCCTTTCTAGAAGATAATAAAATTAAACCGCAAAGAAATGCGAGCACAACGAAATAACTAGGGCCATAGGCAAAGTCTAAATAACTAGTTATTCCAATTCGATAAACGCTTTGTTCTGTTCCAACTTGCTCCACTCTTCCTGCAAATTGATATTTCTCCTGAAATTTATCAATTCTACACCCAGAGGTATCGAAGATTTTTATAAAAGGAATGTTATAACAAGGGCTTCCAAAGTAGTACCAATTTCTTAAAATCCAAGTACTTGGTATTAAAAAAATCGTTAAAAGTAGTGGGAAGTACTTTTTAAACAAAGTAAGAAATTTCTTTTCCTTTAAGAGCTGGTATAAAAATACCAAAGCAACAAATAGGTAAACAACTAAGCCGGGGATTTTTGTTAATAGGGCTAAAGCTCCAAAGATTCCGGATAAAAACCAATATTTCTTGCTATCTTCTCTTATTGCTAGGATAAAAAGCAGGAAAAACAGGCTCATGAAGAATGTAAACAAAATGTCTGTGTAAAACAAAATGGAATAGGTAGCAAATGAAGGAACAGTTACAGAAATTATGGAAGCGAGAAAAGCAACCTTTTGGTTGAATAGTTTTTTTACGAGAATAAAAACTGCTAAGCCAGTTAAAAATGCGATAAAAGGAGTTAAAAATTTAACTATGGTTTCGCTAAGACCAAAGATGAGGAAAAAGCCTGCTTCCAATAAGTTCCATAGAGGAGGTCTAGCAAAGCCCTCCCTTTCTAGATTGCTTCCTTCAAAAGGAGTAAAAACAGGATATTCTTTTTCTTCGTAGATATATTGAGCCATTCTTGTGTGGTAACCTTCATCGCCGAAATTTATAAAGGAGTTCATGCTCACTTGCAGTTCAAGAGTTAGAAAAACTAACAAGATTCCAAGTAGTAAAATAACTTCTGGTTTTTTAATTTCTATTGTTATTTCTTTTTCCACTTTACCAGCTTTCTTTTTTTATTTTTATGATTTAATTTGATATTCTTATAAAACTTTTCTAAATTCTCTTTACCGCGAATTGTTAGCGTGTGTTGTATTTTTCTATTTGGTCTTTTATCTACTCTTATCCCGTATTTGCATTCTATATTAAACTCGGCTAATGTATCTGCTATCTGATGAATTAACTCTTTGTTAGTCAGAGCTATAACTATACAGTCCTTAGCAACTGTGCATTCATCATCAAAAATTCCACTTAAGAATTCCCCTTTTACTCGAAGGTCAGCATTCATGATCACTTTTGGCACCCTCCCATCATAGGTTCCACACTGACCAAAAAATTTCCTTAAAATTCTTCCAATACCAGAACTGAAGCTTACCTCCATGAAATCTTTACAACCACCACGATTTCCTCTCCAGATACTGTACTTGGTAGGGCCGAAAATTGAAATCATATCTTTTATGAAAGATTTCACTAAAAGATGATCGCTATTTCCGTATCTCACGTTTACACCACGCGTTCTTCTTATATTTCCATCGCCTAGTAGATGCCCGATTATTCTAACAAGCCTAGGTGTCAATCTAAAAGGGAATTTAACTCGAAACCAGTAGCCTCTTCCTCCAGATTTCATTTTTATAATGTTTTCTTCCAAAATTTTCAGAAATTTTTCTTTTTGTGGCGAGAGCTCAATTATCTGAAAGAGCCTTCTCAGAGAGAAGCTCTTCTTTCCGTGAACTAGATTATGGAAGTATGGAAAACAAACACCAAGAAGTCGAGCAGTTTTCCTTTGTCCGCCGATGCTATTTGCAACTTCTCTCAAATACCCATCTTTAAGTTTTACGAGCAATTCCTCAGGAAAGTCATGAATACACCATTCCACATACGCCATTTTTGTTTCTTCAGTCATACAATTATACTTTAATACTTTTAATATAAAGATTTTGTAATAAAAAGTATATTGTATAAAATATAAAAAGATATAAAAGATTATTTTATACAATTTAACATGAGGTTACTGATATCGAATTTGACAGAGGAAGAGTATTTTTATTTGTTGAGAGTTAAGAAAATGTTGAAATTAACTTGGAAAGATCTTTTTTTGGATGCTGTTAGGAAGGTGTACAAGTAATAGTCCCTAGTCTTTTCATAGCAAGCTATCAATTAAATATTATAAAGCTTTAAATTAAATTTGTTGAGTACGGAAAAAAGTTGAGAGGAAATCTGAAGGATTTTAAGGGTTTAAATTGGCTTGGTAGAAGGTTAAAGAAAGAGCAGAGAAAAACTTTGAAGAAAATTTTAGACGAAATAAAAATACCTAAAGAAGCAAAGGTAATAGATGTGGGTTGTGGCTCTGGTTTTACTCTAACTTTCTTCAGAGAGTTTGGTTATAATGATTCCATAGAAATTGATTTATCGAGGAATTCTTTAGCTATTTGCAAAAACTATTTAATTTTGAAAATGGAGAAGATGTTTTTCCTAATGGATGCAAGAAACTTGATGTTTCCTGACAACTCCTTTGACTTAGTTTTTTCCGAGGGTTTACTAGAACACTTTAAAGATTTTACAGCCATAGCGAAAGAGCTTTATAGAGCATCTAAATCTTGGATTTTATTGTTCCAGCCAAACCAGACATCATTCTTTGGCAGGGTAAAAAGATTTAAGGAGAAATTTGACAGAGTTTCTTGGGAGAAAGAGTATTTTTGTAAGAAAGAAGATTATATAAAAGCTTTTTCTAAGTTTGGATTTAGGCTGGTCAATTTTGGCGGGATAAATTTTAATGAGCAGGTATGGTTACTTTCTAGAGGTTAGTTAAATGCGAATAATGATTTGTTCTGATCTAGCCCCACCATACATAGGCGGTGGTGAATCCTACGTAATAAACTTGGGTTCAAGACTCGTGAAACTAGGGCATGAGGTCCACTGGGTTACAAGTAAGCTACCAAACACAAAATATCATGAAATTTATCAGGGAATTTATATTCATAGGGTTCCAATCTTGTTTTCAAAGCATTATCTATTTCCTGGTAGACAATTTTTTCCTTTAACCGGTTTACTACCAGCGATGAAATTAGCAAAAAGGGTGGATGTTTTGCAATTTAATACTTTCGTCGCTGGAACATTTGGTTGGCTTGTTTCCAAATTTTCTGAGAAACCATGTCTGCTTTGGTGCCATGAGATGTTTGGTGAATTATGGAAGAAGATAGGTCGAAATCTTCTCGAGAAAGAGATTTACCCCTATGTAGAAAAGTTTATCGCATGTTCATCATATGATTGGTTTGCTTGTCCATCAAATTACTCGAAGAGAACTTTAATCAAAGCAGGTGCGCCAAAGGAAAAGATAACCGTCATTCCACATGGGATAGATTTTGAAATGTTCCACCCCAACATAAGAAGTAACCTTAAAAGAAAATTTGGCCTTGAGGGTTATAAATTATTTGGGTTTACTGGAAGATTAGCTGTGGTTGGCACGGGGCAATCTAAAAATCTTTTAATGTTGCTAGAAGCAACAAAATACATTGTAAAGCAAATACCGAATGCTAGGTTGGTTCTTGGTGGCTCTGGGTTTAACGAGTTAAAACCATATATTGAAAAACTTGGAATCAAAAAATACGTAGTTTATACCGGCAGAAGACCGTTTAAAGAAGTTCCCAGGTTTTTATCTATGTGTGATTGTATAGTTTGTCCAGCAATTGCAGATGGGTATTGTTTTCTACTTGCTGAGTCATCAGCATGTGGAAAACCTGTCGTGGCTACTAATGTGGGTTCACATCCAGAAAGGATAATCAACAACAAGACAGGTATATTAACTAGCTTAACGCCTGAAGATTTAGCAGAGGGGATAATGAAGGTACTTAATAATCCCGCTTTAGCAAAAAAGTTTGGAGCAAACGGAGCAAAATATACCCAGAAATTTACTTGGGAAAGTTCGGTAGAAAAACATTTAGAAGTTTATAATAATATTTTAGAGATGGTATGAAGGAAAAATATCGTATTATTCAACTCCTTTCTCAAGGCCGAAATGAAATTAAACAGCTTTCGGATGAGTTACATGTCTCTCTAGCGACTATTAGAGACCATTTATACGATTTAGAAGAATCAGGCTTAGTTAAAAAAATACTGAAGAGAGCTAATTTTGAAGATAGGGCGAGTAGGTTTCTTACAGATAAGGCGAAGTATAGAAACTTAACTATGGAAAAATTAGCAAGATTAACCACATTCACTATAAA